>JAQCJQ010000088.1 GCA_027593035.1 Bacteroidota bacterium
GGGATGATCGGTGAGGGACGTTCGGATGAGCTGAAAACAACCCTCCAGCGGATTTTCATTTTGAATTTTGGCGGAATCCTCTTGTTATGCCATGGGTTCATTCTCTATCCGGAATTGCTCGCCCAGCTTTTCTTTGATGATGCCGCTGGCTTACACGCTATGAAGCGCACGCTACACGTCATTTTTGGAGCCGTGATTTTGTATTCCCTGACGGGCATTTTACTCTCCACCATCCAAGGGATGGGATCTACGGTTCAAGCATTTTGGGTGGAGTTGGGCTCTGTTACAATCTACACCTTTATAGCCGCTTGCTTGACGCTATGGTGGCCACAGCCCATCTGGATCATTTGGCGGGTCGAGTGGGTCTACTTTTCCTGCATTGGCATAGGAAGTTGGTGGTTCTTGCGACACGCTATATGGTTGAAACCAAAGAATGGTTGAAATTTGACACCATGGCATTGTTTCCAACCACTCCTCTCGAACGCCCCTTGCGGATCGCATTTCTCGGCACTCCCGAATTCGCAGCCGTTTGTTTGGAGGGCTTGATGTCCAGTTCCCATGAGGTGGTTGGGGTGGTAACCGCACCGGATCGCCCCGCTGGTCGCGGCCATCGATTGCAGGCCTCAGAGGTGAAAATCGCCGCCGAAAAACACGGCCTTCCCATCCTGCAACCAACGAATCTAAAGTCCCCGGAATTCCTTGCGGACTTCAACCTTTGGGATGCCGACGTTTCCATTGTTGTCGCCTTCCGGATGCTTCCAGAAGTCGTTTGGGACGCCCCCCCTTATGGAACCATCAACTTGCACGCATCCTTGCTGCCCAACCTGCGTGGCGCAGCCCCCATCCATCGGGCCATCATGGCTGGATTGACCGAAACGGGCGTCACCACATTTTCGCTGCAGCACACGATTGACACGGGAGACATTTTACTGCAGCGCTCTTCACCCATTGAGCCATTGGAGGATACAGGAGCCCTCCATGATCGGTTATCCATTTTGGGCCAATCCCTGATCGTGCAAACCCTGAATGACCTCGTAGCCGGAGAACTTCGTGGCCTGCCTCAAAATCTCCATTCCAATGCCGACTCGGTCCTAGAGGCACCCAAGCTCTTCAAACCCGATTGTCGCATCGATTGGAACCAATCATGTCGAGTCATTCTCGACCACATCCGAGGATTGCATCCCTACCCAAAGGCATGGACTCCTAGCCCCTTTGGTGACCTTAAAATACTTGAAGCAAGCCAATATAAATCATTATTAAACAATGAATTAAGCGGGACGGCTTTGGCTTTCGAAAACAACCTTTATGTGGCCGTTACAGACGGCTGGATTCAAATTGAAAAATTGGTCCCTCCAGGAAAACGCCCCATGGCAGGATCCGAATGGATCAACGGACTCGCAAGTCAGGACTTGGGCGTTTGGAACGTCACAGGAATGGACCGCAAGGAGGGTTAAGCCCCAAATGCCTCCATCAGCACGTCCAGCAAATCATTTGCAGAGCGCGTAATCGGAGTGCCTGGACCAAAAACACCGACCACTCCTTGCTGAAACAAGATTGCGTGGTCTTGAGCCGGGATGACCCCGCCGACGACAACCAGAATGTCCGAACGGCCTTTGGCAGCCAAAGCTCGAATCAAGTCCGGAACGAGTGTCTTGTGACCACCTGCTAACGTGCTAATCCCGACGACGTGCACGTCGTGATCGACCGCCTGCTGGGCGACCTCTTCGGGCGTTTGAAACAACGGCCCTAAATCGACATCAAACCCCAAGTCGGCAAATGAAGAAGCTACGACCTTCGCCCCGCGATCGTGACCATCCTGCCCCATTTTCGCGACCAAGATCCGCGGTTGACGTCCTACTTTCTTCGCAAACCTTGAGGTGCGATCAACGACTGCCTTGAATTCTGATTGACCTTCCATAGCGCGTGAGAAGATACCGCTCACTTTTCGAGATTGTGGCTGGTAACGTCCAAAAACATCCTCCAGCGCTGCACTCATTTCTCCCAACGTCGCACGCACACGAGCCGCATGCACAGCAGATTCCAATAAATTCCCGTCCCCCTTGGCACATTCCCGCATGGCCATCAGCGCCAAGCGCACGCCCTCCGAATCTCGGCTTGATTTTAAATTCTCTAGCCGGACCACTTGTTCTTTGCGCACGACCTCTTGATCGATGCTCAACACATCCAACTCGGTGTCTTCATCGACTGCAAACAAATTCACTCCTATGATGCGATCGATGCCACGATCGATGCGCGCTTGCTTCGATGCCGCCGCTTCTTCGATGCGAAGCTTTGGCAACCCTTGTTCAATGGCCACGGCCATGCCTCCTGTGCTTTCAATTTCACCCATCAACTGCCGGGCTTCCTGGATCATCCGGTCGGTCAATTGCTCCATCCACCGAGATCCAGCCCACGGATCAACGGCTTGAGTCAACCCTGCCTGATTTTGCAAAAAGAGCTGCGTATTCCTGGCAATGCGCGCGGACGCCTCGGTTGGAAGCGCGATGGCTTCATCCATGGAATTGGTGTGCAAAGATTGCGTACCACCAAACACAGCGGCAAGCGCTTCTAGCTCCGTTCTCGCTACGTTGTTCCAGGGGTCTTGTGCCGTCAATGACCAACCGCTTGTCTGGGTATGGGTTCGAAGCGCCAGAGACTTGGGATTTTTGGCGCCAAGGCGCTGCATGGATTCAGCCCAGATCAGACGCGCCGCACGCATCTTCGCAATTTCCTTGTAATGCTCCATGCCGCTGGCCCAAAAGAAACTCAAACGCGGGGCAAAATCATCAATGTTCAAGCCTGCAGCCAGACCTGCCTTGACATATTCGACGCCATCTGCCAAGGTATAGGCCAATTCAATTTCGGGGGTGGCCCCTGCTTCTTGCATGTGGTAACCGGAAATGGAAATGGAATTGAACTTCGGCATGGACTCCGAGGTGTAGCGAAAAATATCCGAGACGATTCGCATCGAGGGTTGCGGAGGATAGATGTACGTATTGCGCACCATGAACTCCTTCAAAATGTCATTCTGTATGGTCCCTTGAAGCTGCGATTTTTGGACACCCTGTTCATCTCCCGCAACGATGTAGAAGGCCAAAATCGGCAAGACCGCACCGTTCATGGTCATGCTCACAGACATCTGATCCAGTGGAATTCCATCGAACAAGCGCTTCATGTCCTCCACCGTATCGATGGCCACGCCGGCCATTCCGACATCCCCCGTAACGCGAGGATGATCGCTATCATAACCCCGATGAGTCGCCAAATCAAAGGCCACACTCAACCCCTTTTGGCCAGCAGCCAAATTGGCTCGATAAAACACATTGGACGCCTCAGCCGTTGAGAAACCGGCATACTGACGAATGGTCCAAGGCCGTGTGGCGTACATGGTGGCATAGGGACCTCCGAGGTATGGCGGTTGTCCGGGACCAAATCGTTCGTGAGGAAATGGGCCATTTGGGCCATCCGCATTGAATGGATTCTCCATTATCGTGTGGTGTTGTCTCTCAATTCAATAGAGCTCCCAGACCGGTATGCCTTCCAAACTTGGTCCAGGATAGCGTGCGTCCAAGATTCCACCACCGCACTGCCTCCCATCGGATCAGAAACACGATGCAATCCCGATTCCTCCCGCATGATGTGGTGAACATTCCTGGCCCAACGCAAGCCTTCTTCTGACCCAACTCCATGGTGATTGACGGCATCATGCGGCAACGCTTCAACGCCGTCCGCGCCTCCCATCACCGCGGCATAGACTCCTGCCGTTTGTGGAATCAAGTGGTCCTCGATCACGGAGGGATCTTTAGGATATGGCGCATTGCGCGCATTGATCCATACAGCGACGTCAGGCAGCTGGTGGAATTCAAGCCAACGACTCCAAAACATCCGCAATGCCCTCAAACAGGCTATTTCAACTAAAATATGCTCTCCAACGACCCAATCCAAAACCACACAATGCGTTGCTTGAGCCCGCTGATCCAAAGATTCCATCGCCAGCATGAAGCGGTCCAAAGACCATCCCATCTCGGCCATTGCCTGGGGGCTGTGCGCACCTGCATTGATCCATTGTCCGGAAGAGCAAGACCACGATCGCATTCGAGGAAAAACAGCTGCTACTTGCTTCATGTGTTCCACTTGTCCTGCGACATCATCCGATTCCCAAGAATTGGGATCCAACCATGACCCTTTCAAATCGGCCGTAGCACCTTTAGCCTGTAAGTCTTGCACTATTACAGTTTCATAATGCGCGGCGAGGTGCAAGGAAACCATGTCCAAGTGAACACCTTCCAACAAGGGACGCAGGGAAAAAGGCTCGGCAATGCGGATGCCCTCTACCCCATGCTCCAAAGCTTGAAGCAAGGCTTCGTTCGGGTCAACTCGCTGCTGCAATTCCCAAGCATTGGGAAACACATCCCCCTCGATGGCTTTGGAGGGCAATGGGGGCCAATCTTCTCTTTTCTCTCCCCGCAATGGCAAATTCAGTCCCTTCACAACCAAAGCTTTGGATTCAAGCCCCTCGGCCTGTTCCAACCAGAAGGCTTCGTCAAACGAGGCAAACATGCTCCATGGGTCGTCCTGCATGAACCAAAGGTAAGAAACCCACCACCTCCTTCACGGACTGCGCTCAGGGAGAATCAAGAATCGGTACATTCGTTTTATGAAGCCACTACTGGATTGGGAAACATTTGAATCTGTGCAGATGGAGGTTGGAGTCATTGTTCGGGTCCTGCCATTTCCAGAAGCACGGAAACCAGCCCTCATTGTTCATGTCGATTTTGGCGGTGAACGGGGCATTCTCAAGACATCGGCGCAAATCACAGAACGTTACAAGCCAGAAGATCTATTGGGCCAGCACGTTGTCGGCGTCGTCAACTTCCCGCCCAAGCAGATTGGACCGTTTCGATCAGAATTCTTGCTTTTGGGAGCTTTGGACTCGCAAAACGGAACCACTTTGGTGACCATCGATGCATCGGTGTCACCAGGTGCAAGGATTGCATGATTCCACTTGAATTGAAGCGGTTTTGGTGATTAGCTTCGCTGCATGAGCGGAAGCCACCAAGCCATCTTCCTTGATCGGGACGGCGTCATCAACCACGACCCCGGAGATTACACGCGAAATCTTGATGAATTCACGGTGCTTCCAACGGTATTTGAGACGTTGAAACAATTGCATGACGTCGGTTATTTGCTCGTGCTCATCACCAACCAAGGCGGGGTTGCCAAGTCCCTATATACGCATGCCGATGTCAACAAAATTCACTCGCATTTCATGGCGCAATGCAGGCAGCATGGCTTTGCTTTGACTGGGATCTTTTACAGCCCTCACCACCCCGATTTCGGAGAGAGCCTCAGCCGCAAACCCGGCAGCCTCATGCTGGAACGGGCTTGTGCCAAATTTGACATTGACCCTTCGAAATCATGGATGATCGGAGACAAACTCAGGGACATCGAAGCGGGCGAAGGGGCTGGAGTCAAAGGGCTTCTTCTTCCCGTCAACGGTGACATTTCAGACCTGCTGGAGACGTTGTTATCGTCGCCACAACAAGCTGGCCAGCCCCATGAGTGACTCGATTCTTTGGAATCCTGAGCCCCGCGCTGCATACCTTGTCAATGGCAAGTTGGTGGATGCGTCGGGATTGCCTAACCCGATTGAAAATCGAGGGTTTCGATTTGCTGATGGCTTTTTCGAGACCATTCGCGTTGCCCATGGAAAAGCACAGCACGTCTCCTTGCATTTCAACCGGGTGATCAACAGCCTGAAAGCCCATCGAATTGAAGAGCCCAGTGACTTCAACCTGGAATCATTTTCGGCGGCCCTGGACCAACTCATTGCATCCAACAAACTGCATCAAGGTGGACGCATTCGCGCTTCGTTCATCCGAGATGGCGGCGGGCGCTATACACCCCGCTCCAATGACTTACTTTGGATTGCAGAAGGGGAGCTTCTCGATCAAAATGAATTCATCATCAATGAAAAAGGATTGGCCGTGGATCTTTTTGCTGAGATGAGAAAGCCCGCGAGTCCGCTCGCTAATTTCAAAAACATCGCGGCATCTCTGTACGTGCAGGCTTCCATTTGGGCTCAAAAAAATGGATTGGATGACGCCTTGATTTCCAATGAGCAATTCAACGTCATCGAATCTTCGCGATCGAATATCTTCCTTGTGAGCAATGGGGTGCTGTATACCTCTGATTTGGACGGCGGTCCCGTTGGAGGTGTGATGCGGGCGGCCATTATCAACGTGGCACTTGCGAATCAATACAAGGTGTACGAATGCAATTTGACGCCGCAAGAATTGTTGCGTGCGGATGAGCTCTTCTTAACCAATGCCATCATGGGCATTCAATGGGTATCGAGTTATCGCACCAAACGCTATTACAACAAAACGGCAAAGGAATTGACCCAATTGATCAACGCGAATCTGCTCCACTAACCCGAGGATCAATCCAGCCGTAAAGGAGATCCACGAACAGGTTGACCAAGACGAAAATTCCCGCAATCACCGCAACGCATCCCATCACCATGGGCAAGTCACTCTGTTCAAGCGCCCGGAACATCAGCAGTCCCATGCCTTGCCATCCGAAGACATATTCCACGAAAACAGCCCCCGCTAACATGCTGGCAAACCATCCTGAAGCTGCTGTCAAAACGGGGTTCAGCGCATTGCGTAAAACATGGTGCGTCATGATTCGCCGCTTGCTCAGGCCTTTGGATTTCGCGGTACGGACATAGGATGAGCCCAAGATCTCTGTGACGCTATTTCGTGTCAACTGAAAAACGACAGACAAGGGCCGAATTCCGAGGGTCACGGCAGGAAGGATCGCGTGCCGAAAGGCCAATCGAGGGCCATCAAAGGGATGAACTTCCCACAATCCACCGGTCATGGGCAAGCCGGTCCAGGCATGCCATACCGAACCGAATAACCACGAAACGACGATGGCCATCACAAACGACGGAGCGCTCATTCCCAATGATGCAATCGTTAAAAAGAGACGGTCCGCAAAAGAACCGGCCACTGACCCACAAATCAAACCTCCAGCTAGACCTAAGATCATGGCCAACGTCATGGCCAAAATAGCCAGCAAAATGGTGGCAGGAAGCGACTGGAATATGGCCTCTGTGACCGGGCGATCCGAAACAAAAGACCGGCCCAAGTCGGGCGCCCCCCAAATCCACCCCTGCTCCCCATAACGCAATGGACTCAACCCCGTAAAAAAGTGCAGATATCGTTTGACCGGCGATTGGTTCAACCCATACTTCTCTCGAATGGCCTCGACCACCTCCTCTTGTTCATTTTGACCAGCAAGCTGTCGAGCAGGATCAGGAATCAGCGCAAATAAAATGAACACCAAGGTCAATGCACCCCACAAGACACCGAGTCCTTGACCCAGTTTTTGAAGAATTCGCTTCAAGACCTCAAGGTTCTCCGGTTAGGTCATCCCATGTCGGCACGTCATGCCAAGACCACTTTTCCTGCACCACACCGTTATGAATCCACACCAATCCTGGATTGGCGCGAACCACAATTTTCAGTTCCGTCTGATCACACGTGTAAAACGGATAAGGCGCATTGACTTTCGCTCGATACTCTTCATTTTGATCGGCTGGCGCGTTGGTCAAACCAATCATTGTCCAACCATTTGCCATGGCATTTTTGGCGAGTGCATTCAAGTCATCTTGCCCCAATCTAGCTCCTGTATCCAAATCCTTGCTCACATGGATCAAGAGATCTCCTTCCATTTGCAAGAAATCATCCGCCAAGTCCTCCCCATCAACATCCACAATCTGAAAATCCACTATGCGAGGCTCATAGCCCTCTGCTATTTGAATCTCAGCGCCATCAAAAGAAACTGTTTCATAGCCCTCTTTGAACCAGGACTCATTGTATATCTTGATCCATTCCGTGCTCAAAATGATGGTATCCTCCTGGGTTCTGATGTTCTTAAAGGTATACTCTGTAGCATATTTCGGGCCTTCAAGCTCCAACTCCTCCGCTGACTTGCGATTTTTAAAGATGCTCTCACCCGCTGCATATGGACGGTAATCCTTGACGGGCAAATGGATCAAGGTGTGGTACTGAAAAGCACCGCATA
>JAQCJQ010000008.1 GCA_027593035.1 Bacteroidota bacterium
CAGCGTGCGACCCCCGCAGAGCGGGGTGGAGTGCGGTGAAGCGGGGTGTTATCGGTTCCGCTTTGAGCGTCTTTCCTTTCTCGTTCCTGTTAGCGCGAGTTTCTTCTCGTCCAAAATACGTTGAAGGTTTCTGCGCTGTGCAACGTTGCTTATGCCCAATAAAGCACTGATTGACAAACATATCCGGACATCGTGTGTTATTGAAAGATGAAAGGACTAGGCTCTCTCCACACATTTGCCCAATATGCACTGAATCCTACAATGCGAGGCAATATTGAGCGCTTCCTTGTCAGTTGTGCGCTTACGTTGTTTCTTGTCCATTTGACGCTTTATGCAGGAAACCAAGTTTTTTCTTGGGGCTTGCCTGAATCACTTTTTTCCCATCCATTGGCGACATTGTACACGCCATTTTCTGTGATACTCATCGCAGAGGTCTACCTGCTGATTTATTACCTACCGACCTCTTTTGCACGCTCATTGGGAAAACAAATTGAAATCGTGGCACTCATCGAAATTCGATCGGTTTTCAAAAGTCTCGAAGACACATCAACGTGGCCTTGGGAATCGGCTTTCTTTCCGCACATGCTATCTGCAGTTGTATTGGGTGGAATGCTGGTGATTTTTTATAACCTCCTGCCCCGAAGAGTCGCTCGCCTGGAGGAAACGGAATTGAAGAAGTTTGTAAGGTTCAAAACGGGAATGGCTGGGGTGCTCACGATCTTCTTCATTGTCCTGAGCTTTTACTCCGTCGGAAATTGGCTTTGGGAATGGATTACCTACCCTGAAGCTTTGCACACAGACCTGAACAGCGTTTTCTATGATGAATTCTTTACAGCCTTGATTCTCGTGGATGTCTTGCTGCTGGTGGTCTCCTTCAAGTACCTCGATGACTTTGGATTCGTATTGCGAAATTCGGGTTTTGTTGTTGCGACAATCTTACTGCGCAGGGCGTTGGGCATTGAGGCTTGGCATGCTTTTTCTTACGAATTAACTGCGGTTTTACTCGCCGTGATCATGCTCCTTTTGCAACGCGGATTGAGCAGTCGGAATACCGAAGCCATCGAGTAATCTAGTCTTCCTTCTAGAGTATTTTAGGTCGGTTGAAAACACCTTTCTAGTGGTGCTCTAAACGCTTGAATTGAACCTTCCATGAAGCAAAGGGGTTCCTTTTCTGTGCCACCGGAATTAACAAAGAACATCCACATTGTTTGGTTTAAGCGAGACTTAAGGCTTCGGGATCACGAGCCTCTCACCCATGCTTTGAAATTCGCAGCAGCAGCAGGACACTCCGTTCTTTTGCTCCATATTTTCGAGCTTTCCAATCTAAGGCATCCTACGACCGCCAATCGGCATCTTCAATTCCGTTGGCAGGCGTGGACATCCATGCATAAGGAGGTGGCCGAACTGGGGTGGCCCGTAAGCGTAGAGGCCATTCAGACCGATGCATTGGACTGCTTTGAGTGGTTGTCTGAGGAATGCACCATTCACGGAATTTACAGCTACGAGGAGACGGGGCTCCGGCATACCTATGATCGCGATAAGGCACTTCAATTGTGGTGCGATCGCAAGAAAATCAGGTGGATTGAGACACCTCAACAAGCCGTGCAAAGGGGGCGACGCTCCCGAGACGGTTGGGCAACGGAGTGGCATGCCACGATGCTGGCTCAGTTGACAAAGCCCATTTCGCTTTCTGAGATCAAGGGAATAATCCTTTCTGCGATTTCATGGCCAGAGCATTTCCGACTTGTTGATTGTCCGTTGGTCGCTCATGATGAAGACCCTGGCCAGCTTGGACCATTTCAAATGGGAGGCGAGGTGCATGCGCACCGTTACATGCGCTCATTTTTTGAGGGCCGAGTCAAGGGATACCGTCGACAAATCGGCCAACCCCTCGCGAGCAGACAATCGTGCAGTCGACTGTCTGCTTATCTCGCTTGGGGTTGCTTGAGCATGCGCCAGGTATTTCATGCGTACAAAAAGGCCGCTGTGCCCGGAGCAAAAACCGATTTGAAGGCATTTGGCAGCCGACTGCGATGGCAGGGACATTTCATTCAAAAATTTGAAGCGGAGGATCGCATGGAGTTTGAATCGGTCAATCGGGGTTACCGTGGGGTTGTTTACCAAGGAACAGCGGCAACGCTTCAAGCTTGGAAGGAGGGAATGACCGGCGTTCCGCTTGTCGATGCGTGCATGCGCTGTGTGATTGCCACAGGATATCTCAACTTCCGAATGCGTGCCATGCTGGTTAGTTTTTTGACCCACCATTTGGACCATCCATGGCAAGCGGGTGTGGAACATTTGGCGCGGTGCTTTCTCGATTTTGAACCGGGAATCCACTACAGTCAATTCCAGATGCAGGCAGGGGTGACGGGGATCAATACCATTCGGATTTACAATCCCGTAAAGCAAGGTTTGGAGCGGGATCCTCAAGGAGCTTTCATTTCGCAGTGGGTTCCTGAACTGCAGGGAATTCCATCGCATTCCCTGCATGCGCCTTGGACCATTCCACCGTTGGAGCGTCAATGGCTTGATTTGGACAATGCCTATCGCGATCCTGTAGTGGATATTGACTCCGCTGGTCGTGCGGCAAGAGAACGTCTTTGGGCGTTGAAGAAGTCAGGGATGGTGCGTGAGGAAGCCCATCGGATCCTCGCTGTTCATGTCGCGCCTGCAGGTGCCGTTTCGAACGACAAGACAGACGAATAGGATGAAGTTCAAGAAGCAGTAGGAGTCTACAGCAGTGCACCCGAACTTTGGAAAATGGATTCTCTTTCGCAAATCGTATTGGGAGCGGCTGTTGGTGAAGCGGTCCTCGGGCGCCGCATTGGCAACCGAGCGATGATTTGGGGAGCTGTGGCGGGTACAATTCCTGATATGGATGTCTTGGGTCAGTACTTTCTAAGCGAGTTGGACAACTTGGCATTTCACCGCGGCATCAGCCATTCCTTGGTTTTTTGCGTAGTCGGCGCATTGGTCTTCGGGTGGGTGACAGACCGGTTGTACGGCAGCCGTCATCACGCCTGGTTGGCGCTGGGTACCAAAGCGGCCTCAGCGGTTGTGGTTGGGTTTGTTGTGAACTTCCTGTTCCAGATTTTTGCTCCGGGATCATGGTGGCCTGTGGCGGTCTACATCCCGTTGGTTGCTTTTGGGTTGTGGAGGCATGGACAAAGGCGGTATTTCAGCGGAGATTGGAAGGCTCCAGATGCCGATGTTCGAGGGTGGGTGCTTTTGTTCTTTTGGGGCTTCTTGACCCACGTTCTGCTCGATTGTTTCACCACCTATGGCACTCAGATTTTCGCTCCATTTTCTGACGTCCGCGTGGCGTGGGGAACCGTATCGGTAGTGGATCCATTGTATACATTTCCGTTTCTCGTGTGTCTGCTCATAGCGGCACGTTTCGCGCGGCACGATTCGCGCCGACGGGTTTGGAACTGGGTGGGATTGGGTTGGAGCTGCCTGTATTTGACGTTGACGGCTCTCAATTACCACCAGGTGCATCGGACCATTGAAGGATCACTTCACGAGCAGGGGATGAACTACAAAAAATTTCTAATCACGCCGACCATCTTCAATAATCTCCTTTGGAATGTGGTCGTGGACACGGAAGAAACGTTTCTTCTGGCCCAATATTCTATTTTGGACGAGATTCCGATTGCTTTTCATCCAACGAGCAAAGGATATGAGCTTCTTCATCACCTCGACACAGATGAGACACTTGGTGTGCTGCGTTGGTTCAGTGATGGATACCTCAATGCGGTGCGCCGAGACGACGGTTCCCTGCAACTAAACGACCTACGCTTCGGTACATTTTCGGGGCGATCGAAAGACGCAGATGACTACATTTTTCGCTTCAAATTGATTGATCATGGGCCCCAGGAAACATACGGTTTCGAGCGGGCACAAGGAGGTCCTCCTGATGAGAAAGCAGAAGATATGATGTTGCAATTATTCGACCGGGCATGTGGTCGCTCTCTTGAGGATGCTGCGATGTAATTTCTTGGACTGCGAACACTGCGCGTCTTGGCATTCCAACTTGAGGCTTTGTTGAGGCCGTATCCTGTATTGAATCGGAACTGCGCACCCCGTCCTTCCGTGATGCGGATAGATATCGACGCGGAGGCATCGTGAGAAGCGGATCAATTGGGTTCTTGGTGAGCGTGTCCACGCCTTGCCATTCATAGCAGTTACGAATAATCCGATGTGCGACCGCTTCAGGAATGTGGCAGGCCTGAGCCAAATGAAATAGACGTCTGAGTATTTCATCGTTTGATCGCTCGCAACCATTCCAGACGCGGCGATGAAGGACACAGCGCTGTTGTGGTCAGTACGCCATTCCTCAAGGGATGGCTTGAACCTTGAACATCCGGGTGCCCCAGAACTTGTTAGAATAAAAATGCCCCGCCAAAGGGCAGGGCATTTAGATGCAGACGCATCATTTGAGCCTAGCCATTCATCACAGTCATGGATGATCCGATGTGCGACAGATTCTGGAACGTGGAGTTTTATCATTTTTTTAATCGGAATTTGTGTTTCATATTGTGTAAGTTTAGAATCATGAAGTCCAATAAAAACACCCAATTCAGATGTCTTTAGAATCATCATCCAACAACATAGGGATAGGAGTTGAACAGCTTTCGGGCTGGGATTATTTCTTAAAATGTTTCCATCATTACGCCGATTTCAGTGGTCGTGCTAGACGCTCTGAATACTGGTATTTCACATTGTTTTCCTCCCTTGTTTCCATCGTATTCACCCTTGTCGATATGGCATTAGGAATGTCTTCTATGGAGGGTTCCTTTGGTGTTTTCGGCGGCTTGTATAGCCTTGCGATATTCATCCCTTCATTGGCCGTTATGGTGCGTAGACTGCATGATGTGGGGCGCAGTGGGTGGTGGTATCTGATCATCTTCACAGGCATTGGAGCTTTCGTGTTTTTATATTGGCTCTTCAAGGATTCAGAAGTAGGAGGCAATAAATGGGGAGAAAATCCAAAAGGACAGTAATGTTTGGGGTTAAATCTGATTCGTTTTTTTGAGCGTTTTGCTGGATCAATGTAACTGAAGTCGGGTGCGGGTAATTTTTGCTAATTGCAAACAAAGTGAGGCGAAACGAAAACCAAATCAGAAACAAGGCAATAATTTGGTTCATGCAGGCAGAACCATTGTTTTTGATCAAAGCCAATTTCGAATTCGTTAAAAAGGCAACAGACAGCGTCAAATACCATGAAAGAGGATATTTGATCCAAGGCGCTATGCGTTCGATTCTGACTCTCACTAACTTCGCAAGCGAATAGTGAAACGGATTCGTTGCAGCGACTCATTGAAATCATCACAATCTACATGATAAAGTACTGCCCACTTTTGCTTGCGATGTGCATGGCATCAATGACGCTCGCACAGACAGGTGACATCCGGGTCACAGTGAATCCCGATGCCGCGACAATTGATCGGATCTTTATCATTCCGGGAGATTCGGAAGGCTGTGCAGGGAGTGAATTGACATGTGAGGCTGTGGTGACGTTGGCAGAAATGCAGTTGGGTCAAGTTTATACCATTTTGGAGCGAAAATATTTGGACAAAGTCCTTGAAGAGCAGCGACTTGGGATGTCGGGATTGGTTTTTCAGAACTCAGCCGTTGATGCCGGTCGACTGCAGGGCTCGCAAGGCGTGGTATTCTGTTCAGTTGGCTGCATCCAGTCGCGAGAAGTCATCAACATCAAATTGGTCGATTGTCAGGAAGGCGTGCAACAATGGAATGCTTCGGGGGTCAATGCCGACATATTCAAGCTATTGGGCACCATCTTGGAGGAGTTGAACAATGCTCCGGCTCAAGTGGAATTGCGCGCCCAAGAGGCCGCACAACGAAAGCGGTTGGAAGAAGAATCACGTGCGATAGCAATGTTTGAAGCCGATTCTGCTCAAGATGCCGAGAACAAAGCGTTTGATTGTTACCACCTGTCATTTGCGGGTCATCAATATGATTTGGTGCGCATTGACGATGATTGCTGGTTCGCCGAAAACATACGCAGCGACCAGTTTGCCAATGGCGCGTTGATCACCCGAATTGGTAATGCCAAGGATTGGAAGGCATATGCCAAGCAGAATGAAAGCTTCACGGGAGCGTACAGCAGGCATGATCAACCCGGGGACTCAGAGTCCTATGGTTATTTGTATAACCTACACGCCGTGCATTCTTCTTATGGCTTGTGTCCTGTAGGATGGAAAGTGCCCAGCGCACAGGATTGGTCGGAATTGATATGGGACCATGGAGGTGAGCGTTTTGCAGGAGGGAAGCTGAAATCGGAGTCTGCCAACGGCAACAATTCGAATGGTTTTTCGGCTTTGTTGGGTGGGGTAAGGTCTGCCTCTGGAGAATTGGAAGATGCTGGGTTAACTGGCTTTTGGTGGGCGTCCGATGGCATGGCCAAAAAAAAGGGTCAAGCCATCTCTATGTCACTCGAAGACCTCAAAAGCACTTCGGAGAGCGTTGATGCCAATGCTGGTTTATCTGTTCGTTGCATCCGCATCAATGAGGAGCAATGAGGCGATTATTACTGTTTCATTAAATTTTGCATTTTTTTTTCTAGCTGCAATAGAAGGGTTTTGGTGTATCCAGCCTTAATTTCGGGTGTAACATATTCGTTTTAATACAGTTATTAGATGCGTTTATTTGATTTTGCGTTCGTCCCCAATTATCCAGAACCGTTGGAGCGACTGAAGCAACTGGCGCAAGTTGAATTTTGGGGCAGAGGTGGTCGGATGTTAAAAAGCTACTTCAATCACATGTTTGACAAGGTGATGGATGATGGTTTGATGATGTTTGCGCCTGATGGGGATGCCAGCGTTTTTCATACGGGCTTACAAACGGAACGCTTACAGCAGATTTACGCTGTGTTCGTTAAGAACGAACGGGATGATGCGCAGGAGTGGTTTTTCAGAGGGTTTACCACAGAGAACAATGTCGGTCTAGGCGAAGTTTTGGCAAAGTTTGAAGAGCTACCGGAAAGACCACGTTTCCTGATTCGTTGTGAACAGGCGTTCTATGATTTGAGGGTGGGTCCTCCGGAGTGCGATTGGGCCGAGTTGATTCTGACCAATATCAGCCGGGTGCCTCGTATGCTAATTTCTGAGGCCTCGAAGGGACGGATTGAACTTCCCGACTTGCGTGATGTGGGAAAGGATGTGTACTTGGAAAGTTTGGAAGCAGCGGCACTGGTTTTAAAAGATGATCCTGGTTTGGAATGGCTTTGCGAAGAATTGGCTGACGCTTTGGAGGTGTCTATGGATCAATTGACACTTGATTATAAATTGGCAGTTCCGACATGGCATGCTAAGGACCGGTGTCCCGCACTCTCGTTGCCGCTTCGAGTAGGGTCGAAAGATCCCAACATCGTATTGGCTGTGGCTTGGAATGACGAGACTCGTTTATATGATACGGTCAATCTGTTGACTCCAGAAATGGCCTATAACAACGCTCGTCTTGTAGCGAGACCTGAAGCTGGTTGGTTGGTTAAGGCCAACGTTCCCGTAAAACAATAGGAACCATGCCAAGGGAGCTATCAAGCTTGATAGCCTCTATTCCAGTTGGCGTTTCGTGACGGAATGCGCTTCAATGCCTTGAACGTAGTTTTGCATGATGAGCAGGGTGTCGGCCCATTCGGATCCTTCGAACCCTTGCATCATGGAATCGTTGAAATTCCCGCAATACTGCTCCCACATAGTTTCAGCGAGCGGTAGATAGGACCAATGCCAGCGCTCCTCTTCATAACCGGTTCTGCCTTTGGACTTGTTGGTGTACACTTGGTGAAACCCGAATTCAGCAGCGTTGGAATTTAACCAGGCGTAAATGTGGGATCCAGGAGGCGTTTCGAACCATTCGTTTTCCAAAGAATTGAGGTCGATGTCAGTGCCCCAATGGTGTCGAGAGGTCCCCGGCATCGAACTGTATCGTAAGATTTCGCGAGCGCGATCAGCGGCTTGAAAGCCCATGAATCGAGGGGCATTCCATTTTCGGTTCCAAATGCTTCGTTGGGCCGAAAAGCTCCTCGTGGCACTGATGATCTCCAAATGGAGCCCATCCGATTTTGCTGCTTTCCACATGGATTCAAAAGCGGTCAAGACCGCTTTTCGCAAATAGATTTCGGTCTTTTTGGTGTAGGCTCCAGGAATGACGGCAAAGTCCGAATGGCTAGCGGCATCAAATTGGCCTAGGAGCTCCTCTTCAGAATAGGGAGTCTCGGCCTGTGTCGTTTGCGCTTGGACACAAAGGATGGACGACAAAAGGAACATCATCAAGCGGAGCGTGTCTTTCAGCATGCCGTAAATTTCGTCCAAAATCCCCTACGCAATGAAGGTTGAAGCTGCCACCATTGAGGAGTACATTTCAAAATTACCGGTTGAACGGAAGGACGCTTTTGTTCAATTGTTTGACACAGTCGCAGAGCACATCCCTGAAGGATTTGAGCCTGTTATGTCTTACGGAATGGTAGGGTTTGTGGTGCCCCACTCCATTTATCCCGAGGGTTATCACTGCAATACGAAGTTGCCCTTGCCTTTTATCAACTTGGCCAATCAGAAGAATTTTGTGGCTTTGTACCACATGGGTTTGTATGCGAGTCCCAAGCTGATGAAGTGGTTTGTTTCAGCGTATGCTGAAACAGTTTCGACCAAATTGGACATGGGGAAAAGCTGCATCCGCTTCAAGCGACCCGATCAAATCCCATTCGAGTTAATTGGTCAGCTAGTCGGCAAGCTCACAACACAAGATTGGATCGATTTGTATGAAGTAATGAAGGCGCCTTCGAAATAGTCCAATCGACTGAAACTTCAGGGCGTTCCTTCACGTAATAAGTGCATGAAACGGCACGCTATGGATGGAATCAATCGCTCTATGTGGAGCGCAATCGGCGTGTTTTCCTGCGTCATTTTGCTTCTGAGTTCCTGCATTCGAGAGGAGTTGAACCTGAATGAAGATTCCCCCATCGCAGGGGATTTAAAGCCTTCGTGGGTTGTGCCCTTGGGGCAATTGGAGGTGACGATCAATGACCATTGGGACCTCTTGGATTCCTTGCAAATCGAAGCCAATGAGACGGATGGTATGCTGCATTATGTGCAGCCATTTGATGTTTTCTCATCCGCACCGATGGTGTTAGAACCTTTGCAGGAGTCCTTGTCCTTCGATTGGATCTTGGATGAAGCGTCAGCTTCTGGAATCTCACTTTTACCGGAAGGCGAAATGGGTTCTTTTGAATCCTCGGCCAATTGGAATTGGGGCCTCTTAGAAATGTCTTCCTTGGACTCCTTGTGGCTCGGTGCGGGCACTTGGGATGCTGAAGTCACTTCGCTGTTGCCCATGGATCTTGAGGTGAAGCTTGTTGCTTCCAATGTTTTATCGGATGGAGAGCCGCTCGAAACAATATTGACTTTGGCTTACACGGGCACATTGCCTGTTACGGCGAGTCAATCCATCGATCTAGAAGGTCGATCCGTGCTATTCTCAGAGGCTTCAAACCCAGTTGTGCCGATTGTATGGGAAGTCGAGTGGTTGGGAAGCGGAGCGGAAGTGAATGCAGGAGAAGCACTGACAGTGGAAGTCTCAATTTCGGAAACCACAGTGGAAGGTGCGTTTGGAGAATTCGCTGAAACCGCTGCTTGGCCATTTGAAATGGGTCAATCCATTCCTGTATTGGAGGGGATGGCGTCTGGTTTGGTGCACTTCGCTGATCCACAAATTCATCTTTGGATGCGCAATTCCAGTGGAATACCGCTGGGCATCGAATGGGACGAGGTGGTCTTCCTCGAGGGGGGAGTTCCTTCGTATTTAACAGGATCAGCATGGGATGAGTTTCCGGTGATTGCGGCAGCCTTGCTTCCAGGAGATGATGCCGGAACAACCCACATCATTGACAACAGCGGCACAAGCCCCACACTGACCAACATCCTGGATGCCATGCCCGATAGCATGCATTTGAGTGGAGCCATTTCAATCAATCCAGGTGGCACTCCGAACAATTTCTTATTGGCCACAAGTCGGGTTTCTTTGGAAGGTGAACTGAGGTTGCCTATGAACGGATGGGCATCGGCCATGCAGTGGACCGATACGGTCGACGTGGACCTCTCGGAGGCATTGGAGGAGGCGTTGAACCCGCCATTGGATTGGCAAGACATCGACGCCGTCACGGTGCGATTTCGCTGTGAAAATGCGCTTCCTGTCGGAGTTCGAGTCCAAGCATTCTTTCTCAATGGTCAGGGCGAGTTGATTGATTCCTTAGGAGTCAACCCCAATGGATGGCAACTGATTGAACCTGGCATGGTGAGCAGCAATGGCCAACCGGATGATGCGGACTATGGTCGGGTGATCCAGCCCGCACTGCGAACGATCGACTGGGTTTTTGACCGAGAATTGGCTCAGGATCTGGTTGGGCAGGATGTCCGGCAAGTGGTGATTCACACCATGCTGGAAACAACCGATGCGTCGAACAACCAGGATGTTCGGTTTTACCCAGAGGATGGATTGCGATTGGAATTGGGACTGCGAGTAGATTTTGATTTGACCTGGAATCCATGAAGATGCTTACTATGTCAATGAAACGCACCCTTTTAGGATTCTTTGTACTGTTCTCATCTTGCCTATTAGCGCAAGACTCCCAGACGGCCATATTCATGGATTTGGCTGCTCAGCACACCCGACTCCATGTGTCCAGTCGTCCTTCAACGGGTTATCTTGGAATGCCGCTATTGGGCAATACACGCATTGAAATGGGCAACTCCTTGGTGCACCCGGTCCAATGGTTGTCGCAAGCTCCGGACGCCTCCGAAGCCACGTTGAATCTCGATGCCGTTCGCCAATCTTTCAGCGATCGCAATGATTTGAGCATGGACCTTCAATGGGATTGGTTGAATGCAGGTGGCTTCAGTGCGAATCGTCGATCATTTTGGAGTGTAGCCGTTTCCGAGCACATCCAGTCCTGTGTAGAACTGCCAGAAGACCTCATGCGCTTGCCCTTTACAGGCAATGCCGGTGCTTCTTTGATGGGGACTTCTTTGGATTTTTCCGCGCTCAGCCTTCAATTTTCTCATCGCCGGGAATTTTCGGGAACGTGGCAATATGAGTGGAATGAAAAAATATCCAGCGGCCTGCGATTGGCTTACTTGCAAGGGTTGTCCTAAGTCGGGACACGCGACAATACAACGGAGTGGACGATCAATCCAGACACATACGCGTGGAGCGTGCAAGGGGGCTTGGGAGTGGATGTAGCCGGTTGGCCGGGGGAAGATTCGAAAGAAGTCAATGATTATTTGAACACCAAAGGAAACCGAGGCTTTTCTGCTGATGTGGCGATTCAATTCCAGCCGACTGATCAATGGAGTGGCTTTGTTCAAGTCGCTGACTTGGGCCGATTGAATTGGAATTCAGACGCTCAAAATTGGAACATTGCGGATACCACCATGGTCTTTTCCGGCTTGACCATCAACGATTTGGGCTCATTGGATTCTTGGCCATCCGACTCTTTAGAGAACTGGTTGGAATCGACCGGAAATGATTGGGAGACGGCTTTCAGCGCTGATACCAGCTCCTCCGGGTTTACGCAAAAAGGGATGCCAAAATTGAGCATCGGACTTTCGTGGGAGGCATTTAGAACCCAGCATCAAAATGGAACGTTGGGAGCATGGATGAGATCGGATGGTCGAGGTTTTATGGATTGGAGGTTGAGTTACAACCACCGGTTGAATGATTGGCTGGGTTTGGCCATGTCATGGGGGGGCAGTCAAAGTCGAAACAGCACGTTGGGTTTGGCCTTGTGCATGAATGCCGGTCCGTTGGCGCTGTTTGTCGCTACCGATCATATTGGATTTTCAAAATGGACGCGCATTGCAATCGAAGAGCGCAGGGATGGTGCTATTGCCACTGTGGAGGAATATGTTGTCCCCAACCAAGCGCATACCATGCAACTTCAAGCTGGCTTGACTTGGCGTTTTGGTTGGAAAAAACAATCATCAAAACGCCAGATGGCTGTTCCTCCGAGCAATCAAAATGGCTACAAGGGCGGCAGCACGCGTAGCCCTGGTAAGGATCACCGGGAGCATCCGGGAGCAGTCCCTTGCAATGCTCCAGGAAGCTGGAAAGATTGATTCCGTGACTATATTCGCATCCAATCTGCGAATGAACACGCTGTGCCAACACCCAACCGTTTAGCGCTTTTACGGTACCACATTTTGGATGCCTGCTTTACTTGGCATCAAGCTGAAGGTGACCTCAGTGATGGAGAGCCTGAGTCCAAGAGGCTATACAAAACGGATTTGCTCCAACGAGTCAACTTGCTTCTGAAAGAGGCTTCTCCGGGCATCAAGCCCATTGCTATGCGCACATTGGAGAAGGATATCGCGGACATGCAGGTTTTGTATGGGGTTCAAATCATAAAACACAGTGATCGCAAGCGTGCTTATTATGTCTATGCTGAGCCGGAAATGTCCATTGGCTCGAGCACATTAAGTGCAGAAGAGCAAGCCAGAATCCAGGGGATACTGAACGATCTGTCCCGCTTTCGTGGAATGGCCGGGTTCGAATGGTGGACGGAAATGGAGGCCTTGCTTCGGCATCGGTTTGATCTCATCGCGCCTCATAAGAGACTAGGGTCCACGCGACGATTTTCGGGACAAAGTCCTCGAATGTTTGCATCGCGTGTTCAAGAACAACAGGCTTTGCGTTGGTTAGAAGAAGTGGTCGAAGCACTTCAATTGAACAAACCCGTGAGGGTCAGTTTCACGTCTCCCCAGACCGATCGTTCTGAGCGATACTCGATGTTGGTTGAAGGTCTTGTGGAACTGCATTCCGGTTGGATGGCCTTGGCACTGGTATGGGACGATGAGGCGCAGGAAGACTTCAGGTTGGTATTGCCCCTGGATTGCATCAACAGTTGGGACGACGTTCTAGTGGATGTCCCACAAGGGTTGCGCGATGCCATGCCATTTGCTTGGACTCGGTACATGGATCAACGTTTTGAGCTGGTCCCTGGTGTGGTAATGGATGCTTCCGAGGAACCTGTTCCGATGCGATTGTGGTTCGAAAACCAAACCGCTCATCGCTATTTGTCACAGCCTTTTCACAATTCCCAGGACTTGCGCATCGAGCGATCAGGAAATGGTATCGTGATGCAAGCTAGCTTGGTCCCCAATGCACCCTTCATTGAATGGATGCTGCATCACGGTGCTTCAGCCCAAATTTTGGAGCCGGCATCACTGCGTGAAAAGATCAGCAACGAAGTGCAGCAGATGGCCAAGAGTTACGCCAAGATGTTTGGTCCGTAAGCCGCTCAGTTGACATTCAGGAACACGGCGTTGTCAAACATCAACTTGCCATTTTCCCAAAAGCCACGAAAGAGCGGGTTGTCTGAAAAATAAGTGATGCTGCCGCCCCCCATGGGTTGAACTCCGAAGACCAAGCTGCCATCCAGTTCGCGGTTGGCACGCGCTCCGACAAATCCACTTACAGGCTGGGTGTCATAATCAAATGTCCCCACATTCCAACCTCCGCTTAGCAAGGCAAAACGACTCGAATTGGATCGCAAGGTGTAGTAGGGCGCATCGGGATAGCCCCAAGCCAACGGATGGGAGCGGTCTAGTTTGACCGGATAAATCGACCCGTCTCCAATGCGCATCGCACGCAACCGTTGCCTCTCATCGAAGGCTTGTTGACGATCTGAGGCCTTTTCAGAGGAGGAGCGTTGTCGGACGGCATCGGCTTGGTCTTCATCGTCATAGCGGTTCAGGCCCCAGTCAGATTCTCCCTCAAACATGGACACAGCATTCGCAATGGCAATGAGTCGTCCACCATTCCGAACCCACTGAGCCAATGCCTGCATCCAGGATTCGTCGGCCTGTCCATACCAGCCAGAAGGCAACACCATCACATCATAAGCTCCCCATTCCTCCGGATTGGAGTTTTCAGCGGATAACATGGTGATGGGGTACTGCAGCTCCTGTTCAAAATGCCACCAAACCTCACCCGCTCCTAGGCTAGAAACGCCCGGCCCAGTCAATGCGCCAACGCGGATTTCTGGAATGGGCCAAATGTCATCCGATCCCATGTCCGGCCCTGCGTCCACATATCCGCCCGAAATGGTCATCAGCTCAACGCCATGGTCAGCGGCCAATGCTCCAAGTTCACGCCACCACTGCGGTCGGTCCTTGTGATCTCCCCGAAGCACCAACAAGGTGCCCGCTTCATGCGTAGATCCGTCAACATCAAACGATTTGGCATTGGTCCGCAAAGTGAACCCTCCGGACAGGAGTTGGGCCATGAGCGGTGAATCCTGATCGCCTGTTCTTTTGAAGGCAAAACCGAAAGCTTCGCTTTGAATGGACGGGGTCTCCGAGGTGATGTGAGGCTTTCCAATGATAGGAGCATCCAAACCAAAGGTGCGCAAACCATAAGCAAAGGGTACGCTCCAAGTGGTGATGTCATAAGTCAACGAATCACTCAATACCGGGTCTGGGTCGAATAGCACATCCAGAATGCTTGAATGTGTTTGGTATGAGCTGATCACGAGGTCACCAGCTTGCGGGCGTACGGTTCGTTTTTGTCCGATCCCATATTCCCATCCGGTCACGGATTTTTGATCCTTGGCAACGCTTTCGGTGATGACGCCGTGCCCGTCCAAGAATTGAATGAGCCGCTCTATACGCGCAGCATTGTCCTCTGTTTTGGGGATGAGATAGCCGGCAAATCGTCCGATGGGCTGGGTCCGATTGCGGTCGTAAAATGCGCCCCACTCATCCACCAGATTTTCTGCCAAACGAGCACTCGTGTAGACGGCCTGCAGGCTGCTTTCAACATGGTTCGCGATGCGTTCGTTTAAGCTCAGGAGATTGCCCTGGGATGTTTCAACGAGCACACCGGCGCCGCCGCTTCCACCTTGCTCATAGGTCATCCCAATGGCACCATTGAAAATGGGGTAGGTGTCGCCATAACTCGGGTACAAGAGATCGAAGGATTCTTTGGTGTAATAGAGTTCTCCGCGCGCATCAAAAGCTTTTGCGGTGGCTTGGCCAACTTCATGTTGAAAGGCCCGCTGCCAGTCTGTAATGGATTCGTGATACGGCTCAGCTGCTGGAGCGAAATAATAGGGGCTGTTGTAGCCCATTTCGTGGTAATCGCAATGAACGTGCGGCATCCATTGGTGGTACACTGCTGATCGCATTTGGCTTTCTTGCTGCTTTTGCCAAGCCCAATCGCGATTCAAATCGAAGAGGTAGTGATTTGGGCGACCGCCCGGCCAAGGCTCGTCGTGCTCAAAGCTATTGGGGTCTGAATTGGGTGTGCTGCTGGCATATTGATTGAACCAAACAGCATAGCGATCGTGCCCGTCAGGATTGAGGCAAGGATCCAGCAAGACGACCACGTGTTCCAAAAAGGCGTCCCCATTCATCGACGCAAGCGCCAAGTCATGCATGACTTCCAATGCGGCCTCCGTGCAAACAGCTTCGTTGCCGTGAACGTTGTAGCTGAGCCAAACAATGGCCAGGTCATCGTATTGAGCCGACCCCGTTCCACCTTGCATGCGGTCGAGGTGTTGCGTTCGAATGGCCTCCAAGTTCTGCATGTTGGAGGCGCTGGAAAGGACAAGCAATTCCAAAGGGCGACCTTCATTGGACGCTCCATATTGAATTAGCTTAGACCCAGGAATAGCCTTGTGTACGTGTTGAGTGTAGTCAGATACCGCATGGTGTAGGGTGAAACGCGTTCCGATTTCGTGCCCAACGATGTCCTCTGGTGATGCGAGCTGGTTTTGTCCAAAGAGCATCGGGTTGATCACGACAATGGAGACCAGCGTCATCAGAAAACGGCTTGCGATTGTATGGTAATGCATCCGGCCAAATTACAGCCGCAGAAACCAATCCAACAATTTTGAATCAGTTCCCTTTTGCGAAATCGACGATTTCCGAATCAGTAGGCTTCACAGCGCTGCGCAAGGAAGCCACGAGTTGACCGTTTTCGTCCACCAAGAATTTGTGGAAATTCCAAGCGACTTTGTGATCAGCCACACCATTTTGCTCAGCGGAACAAAGCCAAGAATAGACGGGATGTTGTTCCTTTCCACCAACCTGAACCTTTTCCATCATTGGAAAGGTGACGCCATAGTTTTTCGAGCAGAACGACGTGATGTCTTCCGCCGACCCGGGTTCTTGGCGTCCAAAATCATTGCACGGAAACCCAATGAAGACAAAATTCTCTCCGCCATGTGCTTGGTGCAGCGACTCGAGTCCTTCATATTGTGGTGTGTATCCGCATTTTGACGCCGTATTGACGATGAGGACGCGCTTCCCTTTGAAAGAGTCAAATGAAACGAAATCGCCATCCAATGTATTTGCAGAAAGGTCGTAGAATGAGGCCATGGAGGGGGTCGGGGTGTATCGGTTTGACGACTTCATGAAGCTCCATGCACAAAGCGTGGCAGCCAGAAGAACGAGAATGATGCTCAGGCTAGTGTAAGATGTGAGAAATTTCATGAAAAGGTTTAATTTGGCTAGTCTCGTTGTTGCAACCATCGAACACGAATGTTTGTTCATTTATTAGCAATTCCGAACGTCGTCCTTAAAAAAAAGTCTCGCATGCTGCCTCAGAAATACTTCAGAACCTTTTTGTTTTTGACCTTTGTGGCGATCAGTGGCCAATTTCAAAAGGTTCAGGCCCAATGTGATACGTTTGGGTTGTTTGACATCGGAGAAGATGTGGAAATCACTTGTGTGGATTCGTGTATCCAGCTGGTTTCACCTAGCATTGCGAGTGTTGCGGTCGGAGGATCAGATTATGAAGTAGAAGAAATTGATTACGAATTGCCCTATGCTTTCAATCAAGGGTCTGTGGCAATCAACACGGGCGATGACGATGGCGCTGCAGCGACCAATGTGCCCATTGGTTTTAGTTTCAATTTTTACGGCAATGACTATACACAATGCCGGTTGTCACCGAATGGATGGATTTCATTCAATCTCAGTGAAAACGCACCCTATAATCCACCTGGATTGGTTCCAAATGGCAACATGCCACTCAACAGCATCATGGCGGTCTACAGTGATTTGAATCCGTCAACATGTGGCAATGTTCGATACAGTACATACGGCGTGGCACCTTGTCGTGAGTTTGTAGTGTCTTTCAATGCCGTTTGCCAGTTTAGCTGCACGAGCAATCAAGTCAGTGCTGAAATTGTGTTGTATGAAGGGTCGAATGTGATTGAGATCTATTTGGGCAGTCGGCCCTCTTGCTCTTGGGGAAGTGCCGCTGTGGGAATCCAAAATGCAACAGGTTCAAGTGGGGTCGCACCCGCGGGATTCAATACAGGAAACTGGTCTGCGAACTCTGAAGCTTGGCGTTTCACCTCGTCGCAGGTTGTCGAAGGAACAACCCTTTGGTATGAAGGCGATGAATTTTTAGGCATCGGGGACACCTTGGATTTTTGCACCTCCCAGACAACGACATTGACGGGTTGGTTTAGCCAAATCCCTGCGGGGACTTTTTGCGAAGAGTATGACATCAACGTGACCAGTTCCGGATCCTACTCGGGCAATCAGCAAATCGACTGGTCCATCGTCTCCGAAAATGGAGCGCTGCTATTTGCAGATGACGCACCATTTGATGGCTCCATCTGCTTGCCCAACGGCTGCTATGGTTTGTTGATGACCGATTCTGGAGGCAACGGCTGGGGAGATGCGGTATTGACCATCACGGCTCCGGATGGTGAAGAAGTTGGTAACTATACGCTGGCTGTCGGTTCATCGGGTTCTGCCAATTTTTGCGTGGATCAATACGACGGCCCAGCGCCCACCGCAGATGATTATGTGCAAGTGGTTTCGGATGAGTTGGAGGTGATCGCGGTCAGCGATGCGGATGCGGGTTTTTCCTATCCAACACCACTTTGCTCTGGTGGAGACCCTTTTCAAATCACACCGAATTCGCTTGAAGAAGGGACCTGGAGTGTCGATTGCGATGGCTGCTTTGACGAAACCACTTTGACGATTGACCCGTCAATTGCAGGTGCGGGAGGGCTGCAGGTCATTCACGTCGTTGACGGTTCGTGTTTCGCGGACGTCGAAACCTTGAACATTCCCATTGGAAGTACACCCACGCCCGTTTTCACGGCGTCCACAAACATGCTTTGTTTGGGTGAGATTTTCGATATGAACGCCACGCCACCCTATGGTGCCTGGTCCGCTTCATGCGGTGATTGCATCAATGCGAATACGGGTGTATTCTTTTCCGATGAAGCAGAGGATGGGTTGAATACCGTGACGTTCACAACATTCGGCGTTTGTCCTGGAGAATCCTCTTTGGAAATTGGTGTATCACCCCCTTTGGAGGGCATGGCCTCAGGCCCTTCGATTTTATGTGAGGACGAATTGGCCATTTTTGAAGTGGATGTTCCAGGGATCTGGACGTCGGACTGTTTTGGCTGCATGGACTCGCTAACAGGGGTGTTTGATGCCACAGGGATGGAATCCAATATTTGGAACATCGTTTTCACTCCCGAATCGTATTGCCCCACTATTTCTGAATTGCAACTCGCAGTGAGTGAAAGCGTGGCCATTGGGGCGTCCAATGTGCCTGGAAGTTTTTGTGAGACGGCGGATGAGTTCCAATTCAATGTCAACGTGCCTGGGGGAACCTGGTCAGCGCCTTGCGGTGCTTGCCTGGATAGCGCAGGCCTGTTTGTCGTGGGCAATGCGCCGATCGGATTGCTCGATGTGTCGTATTCCATCGCCAACGGCGCGTGCAATGACTCGTCTTCTTGGGTCGTCGATATCCAGCCGACACTTCAGGCCTCATTCAATGAACCGGACCCTTTGTGCGAAGGAGAACAGATGGGGTTGAGTTTTACATTCGACGCGGACATTCCTGCTGAGTATACATTGGGACAAAACGGCGTGTGGTCGTCATCGAATTGTCCAGGGTGTATTTTGAATCCAAACAACGGTTCATTCATCGCTGACCAGTTGGGCACAGTAGGAATTGAATTTATCTTCAGTAACGAATGCAGCGCACCGTTTATCGGAACAATAAACGTAGAGCCCCAAGTGGATGCGTCCATCGTTCCAATTCTCGAACTGTGCGAGTCAGGCGACATCCTTCCATTGCAAGCCGCTGATGGAGGAGGGATCTGGTCCTCGGATTGTACGGGATGTATTATTGGAGGAGATGATTTTGATCCGAGCATCGGAGCCGGTGAGTATGAAGTAACATATACGTTGGATGGCGTTTGTTACGATCAGGACATGGTGACTGTCCAAGTGGCTCCGCAGCGTGATGCCACAGTGACGCTGCCGGATTGGCTCTGTCTGTCAGCGGATTTTGTACAGCCTGGATTCCTTTGGGGAGGAGGTGTGTGGTCAGCGAATTGTGAAGACTGTGTAACCCAAAATAGTGGATCAATCAATTTGCAGGCAGCAGGTATAGGTGTATTGGAACTGACCCATGTGTTGGAGGGCCTTTGCGGAGATTCGGACATGGCCACAATGGAAATTATAGGCTGTGATGTTGAGTTTGTGAATGTGTTTTCTCCCAATGGAGACGGTCTAAACGATGAATTGACTTTCAAGTATTTGTCATCCTTCCCTGGAAACCAGTTGCTCATTTTTGACCGTTGGGGCAATGAGGTATACCAGAAGCTGGATTATGGAAACAACTGGCGAGCGGATGGCCTGGATGAAGGGACCTATTACTACGTTCTGACAATTCCGAGCAAGGAGTCAATGAACGGTTCATTCATGCTGTTGCGCTAATCCCGAGCTTTCCACAAATCGCGACTTTCTGATCCCAAGCAGAGACATTCAAACGGTCACCCCGCACCTGATCAGTTGCGACTGCCCCCAAGTAGTTGAACCCCACGTATGCTGCCGTCCTCTCTAAATGGAGTAGGTAGGTATCAATCGTTCTTAAATTTGTGCCGCCCGGCTGATATGAACTCAATGGAGCGCCCGTCGTAACACTGGTTACAAGTGTTTTTCCATCGAGGCAACCTCCCTGGGCGTCAAAAGCCCAGCCGTATGTCAAGATGGAATCGAGCCATGCCTTCAATAAAGCTGGCATGCTGTACCAGTATATGGGGAAGTGGAGGGTAACACTGAGCGCGGCATCAATGGCGTCTTGCTCTTTGCTCAGGTCGAAACCAGAAGTTGTTTGTTGTTCCTCCAATATGCGCACGTTAAATCGGTCGTCGTTTCGAAAGTTGGCGATGAATTCATGCAGAAAATCCGAGGAACGTGGTTCCGGGCTGCCAATGATCAGAAGGTGCTTTTTCACGGAGAGGTAACAGCCAGTTTCATGGCGTGTTCAATTCTGTTTTCCGTTGAAGGCAAATTGCAATCCAAGGGACAGGCTATGCACCTCTGGTGAGCGGATTTCTTCGAAAAATGGGAGGAGCGAGACTTCTGTTAATAAGCTCACGTTACCAAAGCCTACTGCGAAGCGCGCGTGCAATTGAAAAGGATTGATGGGAAAAGCGTCGACCGTTTGCTCCGTCTGAATGCCACCATGCTTGTATTTGGTTTTGTATTGACTCCAAATGCGATAGCCGCCAACCAATCCGGCTTCAACGTGCATGCCTTGATCTCCCTTTCGCGATGTCCTCAAACTCACGAGCAAGGGTAGACGAAAGTATACCGCATCCAGGTGGTTTTTACTGATAGCAAGGGAATCACTGCCAATGAAGGTAGACATGACCCGCTCTTCATCTTCGCTAAAATAGAGCAGGTGCTCATCATCAATCCCGACATGCCACCAATCGAATCCAAGTCCAGTCGTAAAGGCGATGTACTCGCCGATGAAGCGCTGACGATGCTCAAATGGATTCAGTTCGACCCTCCAACTTTCGGAGATGTCATCCAGTTCCATGCCGAGATGATCGGGAGCGCCGAAAGAAGCATCATAATCCTCTAGGTCTCCTTGGAATTGTGCCATGGAAACAAGATTCAACGAAAGCCCACCCCAGTAACCCTCACTGCTGGGCTTCTTGCTGGGCCGCGGTATGGTGTCATTGACTAAATTTTCGTTCGAAAACGCATCACTAGCGATCAAGAAAAGTCCACAAGTCAAAAGAATGTACGCCGGGTTGAAATTGATTTTCATGATGCTGTTTCTCTAGGTCTTTCAAATTCCGTACCAAAAGAATGGACGACAACGCAATGACCACTCTTCACGAGAAGACTCGGCTCAAATTGAAGCCAAAGAACAAATCTCCGTCGAGCCAGCGTCCCGTAGTTTCCGTTAAGAATGCCCGCTCAAACATGCCTTGAGAATTGGTGACGTGTAGTTGGAAGACATGTCCTCCGGTTTCGATGTCGACACCCAAAGAAAGGCTATTGGTGGTCCCGTCATCCAAGCCTTTGATTGGAAGGTGGTACTCGGTATTGACGCTTACGCGATGGGTCAACTTGTGCCGGCCGCCGATACCGATCGTAAGTTGATCGTGGCTCTGTGAAGTGAAGCTCACCAGGTTGCGGTGTGTCATCGATGGGACGACAGCCAAACTGGTTTTTTCATTCACTTTCCTCGTCAGGATTAGCTGGTGCACATAACTCAGTCGCGACGAAAAAAGATTGTCTCGTTCGGGATCTGTCCAGCGCAAGCCGTTGGCCATGGTCACACCATAATAGGTCAAGCTGACCGGCATGCTGTTGTCCGATTTCTGAATGAGCAATTTGCCCTTGATGCTGGCTTCAATGGTTTTCTGAAAAGTGCTTCGACCGATACCGAGGCTCCAACGGTCCGTGATGCCATAGTCAAATCCCATGCGCATGCTCGCATTGTCTAGCCCCCAAAGGGAGTAGGCGCCTTCATTGATTCTTCCAAATCGGTGGGCAATGACAAAATGCAAAACGCCCGCTCCGGGCGTCTCGTTGCTTTGCATGTTGATGACCCGCGTGTCCTTGAAGGTTGCGGTCACCTCACGCACCTCGGGTTCGCTGTCTAAGGCATCCAATAAGCTTTGGCTCGAAGCCGGGAAGCTGAGCAGTCCAAAGAGAGCGATGAAAAAAAATAGAGACCGGAATGGATGCTGCATGGAGCTCAATTTAGCGCAGTGTTAGTTGCGCATCAACAGTAACCGCGATCTGTTCCGCGATCTGTTTTTGAACCAGTTTGGGAATCTTGATCGCATGGTCTGCAGTGAGCACGTCAAAGGCGGCTCGGATTTCCCAAGAATCCCCCTGTTTTCTGGCTTGCCCTTGAATTGTGGTAGAGTTTGGCGTGGCATGCAAAGTGAACGTCCCGGAGGCAATCACATCATTCCATTCTTCATTGTCAGGTAGATCAGCCCAGTTTTCAATGGTGCCCTCAAAGGTTGATCGCGGGAACCGCTCACTTTCCAAATAGTTTTCATTGAAATGCTCTTCCATGAGCGCCTTCTCAAAATGAAAAGAGAGGATGGGCACTTGAAAGGCAAAACCAGCTGACGAGCCATTGCTGAGGTCCAAAATGGCACTCATTTGATGGGTTGCAGCCTCAATGTCTTCCAGTGGTGTGGAAGAAAAAAAATGAACGTGGCCAGCGCGTGTAATGTGTTGCTGCGCAGTTGTCACTAAGGATCCGCTCAATAGCAGCAGGAGAAATGTGTTTTTCATGATGTTCAGAAGTGGATTTACTAAAAGGGGCTGCCGTTTTCGACCCAGTCCAAGATGGCAGCCAATTCGCAGGCATTGAGCCCTCCGTTGGGCGGCATGACATCGGGATCACTCATTGGAAGTTGGATGCGATCAGCAAGTCCGTTATAGCTAACCGCAGCAACGACTTGATCGTAGTTGGTGAGAGAAAGGCCTCCAGAAGGGTCGCTTCCGCTGTGACAACCAGCGCATTCGCTATCGACAATTTCCGCAATGTGGGATTGGTAGGTGGCTTCAATCGTGGGGCAATCAGAGGTTCCATACAACATGGATTCAACGTTGTATTGGCAGCTGTTCAGAACGAACAGAATACTGACTACGCAAATCGGAACGAGCTTGAATTTCATGAACTAAAGATAGCAAGAGATGTCCAAGTAACTCGTGAGGTCTAGGCAACGAGCTGCTGGGTCATGGCGGAAGATTGTGAGTCATGTCCGATATTTACACCGAACTAGAGCAATACGAAGATGGGCAGAGCATTTGAATTCCGGAAAGCGCGCAAATTCAAGCGGTGGGCAGCCATGGCGAAAACCTTTGCGCGATTGAACAAAGATCTCATCATCGCCATTCGGGAAGGGAGCAGTGCCGATCCCGAGATAAACCCACGGTTGCGAGCGGTTCTACAAAACTGCCGGGCGGCCAACATGCCCAAGGATAATGTAGAACGGGCGATCAAAAAAGCGACGGATAAGGATACGTCCGATTACAAGCAGGTCAATTTTGAGGGCTATGCTCCTCACGGCATTGCGGTTTTTGTTGAAACAGCGACGGATAACAACAACCGCACTGTGGCCAACGTTCGCAGCCATTTTAATAAGAGCAATGGCAACTTGGGGACCACCGGGAGCGTTGAATTCATGTTCGACCATTTGTGCTTTTTCAAAATCACTGCCGAAGGAGTGGATGCAGAAATGCTGGAGTTGGATTTGATTGATTTTGGCGCTGAAGATGTGGATTTGGATGGGGAAAATATCGTGATTTATGGCCCGTTTGAATCCTTTGGGACACTTCAGACCAAGCTGGAGCAGGAGGGCTATGCGATTGTCGAGTCTGGCCTGGAACGCCTGCCCAACATCACCAAGGAATTGGATCCAGAAGCCACATTGGAGGTAGAAAAGTTGATTGAAAAATTGGAGGAAGACGACGATGTTCAAAATGTATTCCATACCATGAGTTCGTCCTCTCCAGAAGAGGAGTGAGCAGGTCGAGTGATTTGGACCTGAACAGGACTAACTTCGCGCCATGGAACGGAAACTGGTCGAATCGGAAATGGTGTTGTTGGACTTCCTCATGGATCATGGGGGTTTTTCGACGCGAACGAGAGCGCGAACAGCGATTAAGGCTGGATTGGTAACGGTCGATGGGACTGCAGTGCGGATCCCTTCCACGACGGTTGCGGCAGGCGTTACCATCACGTGGACTTCGCTTTCCAAGGCTGTGAAGCCGAAGGATTTTGATTTGGGTGGGGCCTCGGGCTCCTCGCAGAAGGACCCGAAATCGATTCCGTCACCTTATGACATTGTCTTTGAAGACGATTTGTTGATTGGGTATGTCAAGCCAGCAGGGATGGTTTTTGCTTCGCCAAAACCACAAGTGAAAACGAGTTATACCAGGATGCGAGAATGGATGGCCAAAGCCCGTCCAGAGTGCCAGGATGTGCATTTTGTGAATCGCATTGAAAAGGAATCCTCAGGAATCTGCTTGATCGCCAAGGACCTGCAGTTGCGGAAGCACCTGCAAGATCATTGGGAAGGGATGGAGAGCGGCATGTACGTGGTGGTTGACGGACACTTGCCGCCGGACGATGTCATCACAGCGTTTGAGCCTTCGGACTCTCCTAAGAAGCGAGGTCCTTTGCGGGAATTCCCTTACAGAACGATGCGAGCTACGTCTACCCACACCTTGCTGAAATTCCGAATGAAATTTGATGATGTACCGGTTCTGATGTCAGGATTGCGTCGTCATAGTTGCATGGTGGTTGGCAAAGGAAAGGAGGCTCCCGATCCCATGGGACGTTCCGGATTGCACCTCTATGCGCTTGAGATTAAAGGATTGGATGGAGAGGTCAAAGAATTGAAGTCAAGAGTTCCCAATGAATTCCTGCAATTGATGAAAGGGGGTAAGGGTCCCAAGGCCATTCCAGGAAAATCGGAACATAAAAAAACGCGATCACCTCAAGAGGGAACGCGTCCTGTTCGATAAAATCTTTCTGCCTTACAGAGTGTAGCGGGTTTCCAGCCAGTCTCGAAGCTCAATGGACTCCATTGGACTGAGGCTTCGGAATGCGATGCGCATTGCTCTGCGGATCATCACGGGTTCACCATGTACATGACGGATGAGCGTTTTGTACTGTTCAAGTGCGCTCGGTGCGTGGGTGATGGGGATACCAGGGATGGACATAATCGCAAAGTGTTGTAATCGAATCCTCCTACGAATGAGAAGCCTGCTAAGTTTCGTGATGGCAGATATTTCTGCACCCGTCTCCGTTTAACACGCTGATTGTAAGTGTTTAGAAACACAAAACGCCGGGACGTTTCCCAGCGTTTTGCTTAACCTAAACCAAATTGTCTGATGCTTCTTTCCAGACGACTTTCGCATTGAGAATTACAACCTCTGTGCCAAAAACCTAGAATGGGTGAGGAGTTCGAGCCAACTCCCGTTAAATTTGGTTTTTCAAAACCCCCATTCTCATGGCCAATCCCGTATATATCGTATCAGCAGTTCGCACTCCCATGGGGAGTTTTTTAGGTTCATTGTCATCGGTTTCGGCGACGGAGTTGGGCAGCACCGCCATTCGAGGTGCACTATCGGCAGCAGGAATCAACGGGACGGATGTTCAGGAAGTGTTCATGGGCAATGTCCTGCAAGCGGGATTGGGACAAGCCCCCGCTCGTCAAGCCTCGATGGGAGCGGGCATCCCTGACTCCGTGCCTTGCACAACAATCAACAAGGTATGCGCGAGTGGAATGAAGTCCATCGCCTTGGCTTCCCAATCGATTGCTTTGGGAGAAGCGGACATCGTGGTGGCGGGAGGAATGGAGAACATGAGCCAAGTGCCTCATTATCTCTCTGGCCGGAAGGCGACCAAGTTCGGTGATCTATCAGCGAAAGATGGGATGCTTTTGGATGGCTTGACGGATGTATACAACGCGACACACATGGGCAATTGCGCGGAACTTTGTGCCAAGGAGCACGGCATTACGCGTGAAGCGCAAGATGACTTTGCCATCGCTAGCTATGAGAAATCAACCAAGGCTTGGTCAGCGGGTGAATTCGATGCGGAGATTGTTCCTGTTTTGGTGCCTCAACGGAAGGGTGACCCGCTTGTCGTGGATTGTGATGAAGAATTTACACAGGTCAAGATGGACCGAATTCGGGGATTGCGTCCAGCATTCCAAAAGGATGGAACGATTACGGCTGCGAATGCTTCCACATTGAATGATGGCGCGAGTGCGTTGGTTCTGGCTTCTGCTGCTGCAGTTGAAAGAATGGGATTAACACCGCTTGCGCGACTGGTGTCATCCGCTGATGCGGCTCACCAACCTGAATGGTTTACAACAGCTCCTGCCAAGGCCGTTCCTTTGGCATTGAAGAAGGCGGGCTGGGACACCAAGGATGTGGATTTGTGGGAGTTGAATGAGGCCTTTGCTGTTGTTGGATTGGCCAATGTGGCACTGCTCGATTTGGATCCTGAAAAAGTCAATGTCAATGGAGGTGCTGTGGCCTTGGGGCATCCCTTAGGCTCGAGCGGTTCCCGCATAGTCGTGACTTTGATCCATGCACTGCGAAAGCGAGGCCTCAAAAAAGGAGCTGCGGCCATCTGCAATGGTGGAGGCGGTGCTTCAGCCATGACGGTCGAATTGACATGAACGCAATCAAATGACGTACGATCTCTTAGAAGTCACGGTTCCAGTCGCCCCGCTGCGTGCGGAGCCGTCCGATCGATCGGAGATGGTGTCTCAGATGCTTGCGGGTGAACGCTGTAAGTTGCTTCAGAGAGGAGAGAAAGATTGGATCCAAGTGGAATTGGTTGCGGACTCTTACCGCGGATGGTGCGATTCAAAGCAATTGACAGCTTGGTCCTCCGAAAAAGAACAGACTTCATCCTGTCATTTTGTATTGATGCAGGCCCCGATCTCCTTTTGGTTGCTTCAAGAAGGTGCGCAATGTGTGATTCCAGCGGGGGCTCGATTGGCTTGCGACTTGAATGGCTCTTGGTGGTTGGGATCGCAAAGGCTAGAACCTCTGACGGCGTTGGATGCTTGTTTTACGCCATGTGCGTCGCCGTTGGAAGCCGCTTTGAATTTTCTGGGAGCGCCTTATCTGTGGGGAGGCAAAACCACCTTGGGCATCGATTGTTCGGGTCTGATACAGTTGGCTTTCACACTTTGTGGGAAGCATTTACCGAGGGATGCAAGCGCCCAAGTCAGTTGTGGCGCAGCAGTTGCTTGGGAAAGCAGAGCTCCTGGAGATTTGGCCTTCTTTTCGAACGAACAGGGTGCCGTTGTGCATGTGGGAATTTTGGCTTCCGATCAGACCATTTTGCATGCTGCAGGGGAGGTCCGCTTGGATCGCTTGGATGCGCAGGGCATTCAGAAAGAGGGGCTCCATACGCACCAACTGCACAGCATGCGTCGCGTCGGTGAATCAGGAAGCGCCCAAGTCGAACTGTAGCTTGTTTTCAGCCAGGTCCCTGAGCATGGGGGCCGGTCGATAGCGATCTTCTCCATAGCGATGATGCAGTGTTTGCAATTGATCCAAAACCGCTGGAATCCCCCATTCGTTGGCCCATGCGAGTAAGCCTTTGGGGTAGTTGACTCCTCGGGTCATGGCCAATTCCAAATCTTGAGCGGATGCAATGCGCAAAGACAGGGCGTCAGCCGCTTCGTTGATGAGCATCGCTACAATCCTTTGATGAATCCAGTGCAGGTCCTCTGTGGCCTCTGTAATCGGTGAAGGTGCCAGTCCAGCTTCATAGCGGTAATATCCCCGTCCCGTCTTTCGTCCAAGCCAACCAGCTTCGACATATTTCTTCTGAATCAAGCTTGGGCGGTAACGCGGGTCGTAATAAAACGCCTCAAAAACGGATACGGTGACCGCGTAATTCACATCATTTCCAATGAGATCCATGAGTTCGAAGGGCCCCATTCGAAAACCAACTCCTTTCATGGCGGCATCCACTTGAGCAGGCGTGGCCAGTTCTTCTTCAACAATGCGCAAGGCTTCTCCATAAAACGGTCGGGCCAAGCGATTGACGATGAAGCCCGGTGTGTCCTTGGCGAGCACGGGAACCTTGCCCCAAGCGGTCATCCAGGCTGTACAGCGCTTCACCAGGTCCAAGTCTGTTTGCATGGCAGGAATGACTTCCACCAACTGCATCAGCGGGGCTGGATTGAAGAAATGCAAGCCCAATAGACGCTCTGGATGTTCTAGTTTGCTGGCCAATCCTGTGACTGAAAGGGACGAGGTATTGGTGGCTAGAATGCACTCGGTCGAAACGACGTTTTCAACGCTTGAGAAAACCGTTTGCTTCACGTCGATGTTTTCGATGATGGCCTCAATCACCATAGAGCAAGGTGCCAGAAGGGAGAGGTTGGTGCTGCGGAGAATGCGCTCCTGCATCGCTTTGGATGTTTGAGCGGTCAATCGGTCCTTTTCAATCAACCGATGGCAAACTTTTGCCAATTGGTCGGCGCTTTTCTCAAGGGCTTCTTGCGACTGGTCAATGAGGATCACATTCCAACCGGCTTGAGCAGCGACTTGGGCAATTCCGGATCCCATTGCTCCAGCACCAATGATTCCAACGATCAAATTTGACATGGCTAACGGCTAGGTTGATTTGAATAGACTGGGCAAAGTTCGGTAATCTGCATTTGATATCTTTCGCGCTTAAACTCAAACAGAATGGAGGTCATAGATGAATTGAAAGAAGCGGTGGAATTTCTTCAGGAGAAAGGGGTGGGACCTGTTGATTGCAGCATCATATTGGGAACAGGGTTGGGTGCCTTGGCCGATGAGATTCAACCCTTATTGACCGTCAACTACAGCCAGATTCCGCATTTTCCGATGGCAACGGTGGAATTTCATTTTGGCAGATTGATCTATGGTGAGTTGGCAGGCAAACGTGTTCTCGCTTGGCAAGGAAGGTTCCATTATTACGAAGGGCACTCCATGCATGAGATTGTCAAGCCGGTTCGAATTGCTCGGTTGTTGGGAGCACGGGCCATGTTCATCTCGAATGCCTCTGGATCGCTGAATCCAAAATACAAGAAAGGGACGCTGATGTGCATCGAAGATCACATCAATTTACAACCAGAGAGTCCGCTAAGAGGGGAGAACTGGGATGAGTTGGGCGGGCGTTTCCCGGACATGAGCGAGCCGTATCACTCTGGCCTGCGTCAAATGGCAAAGGAGGCAGCGGCTGAGCTTCAATTGGAACTGCATGAAGGTGTTTACGCGAGTGTCCCTGGACCACACCTTGAGACGCGTGCGGAATACCGCTATCTCAGAATCATTGGTGCTGATGCCGTGGGCATGTCGACTGTTCCAGAAGTCATTGCCTGTGTTCACATGGGACTTCCTTGTTGTGCCATTAGTGTTTTAACGGATGAATGTGATCCGGAGGCATTGGAGAAAGTTGATATCGATGCCATTTTAGCCGTAGCAAGGCGGTCGGAACCGGGGCTGACCGCACTGATTTCCAGGATGGTTCGTCGATTGGATGAAGGGTTGGGAATGGGTTAAGAAGCTCATTGACAAACTGATAGCAGTCAGTAGTGAATTGAATTCTTGGTATTGAAGGGTCGAGATGTTAATTGACCACATGATTTTTCGCTTACAAACGCTTGAGTGCAAAGAATGCCGCGAGTCTTTGCGTGGTCGACGAGATAAACAGTTTTGTGATGACAGTTGTCGAGCAAAGCATCATCGGAAGTCGAACAAGCCCAGTCCGTTGATTCGGCGGGTGGAAGGGGTCCTTTTGAGGAACCGTTCCATCCTGAAGGAACTCAAAGGAACGATTGAATGTGAGGCCACTTCGGACCGTCAATTTCAATGGCTCCGAAAGCAAGGGTTTGACTTCAACTTCCACACCCACGTCCAGCCACTGCCGGATGGTCGATTGGCCATCATGTGTTTTGAGGAGGGCTATGTGGTGGACGAAGAAGGTGTCCGGCCGTGGTCCGCCAAAAAGGATCAGTTGCTAGCGTTGCTTCCCTGCTGATTTCTTTTTCGCGATGTCCTTTTTGGACTTTTTCTTCCGCTCGTGAAATGCACCTTTATACAAAGGATCACGTTTGCGCATTTCGCGATCAATCGCGCGCGCCTGCAATTGCTTTTCATTCCGAGGCGTCTCGTGCATGGTCAAATGTCCGGGCACTTCAAGTTTGCGCACAGTTTCGCCAGTAAGCGACTCAATGCGCTCCATGGCATAACGTTCTGAAGGGTCCTGCAGGGTGATGGCCTCACCGGACCGAAAAGCTCTTCCGGTTCTTCCAATGCGGTGGACGTAATCCAAGGGGTCGCTTGGCACCGAGAAATTGATCACCATTTCCGTTTCAGGAACGTCGATCCCGCGGCTTGCGATGTCTGTCGAAACCAATACTTGAACGCTCCCAGAACGGAAGTCATCCATGGCATTGATTCGGGCGTTTTGGCCCTTGTTGCTATGAATCGATCGGACTTCAAATGGAAAGGATCTTTGTAAATAGCGCGCTACACTTTCCGCATCTTCTTTTCTACGGGTGAATATCAACAGTCTTTTATCGAGTAGGCGATCATTGATGAGCCACTCGATGTATTCAAGTTTTGTTCGCTGATTGGGCAATTCCATCGTAAGCTGCTCAACGGTTTCAACGGGAGTTGATTCCGGAGACACTTCAATCCGTGTTGGCCACAGCAGGAATTCATCAGCAAGACGTTCAACCCGGTGGGGAAATGTTGCCGAGAATAAAATGTTTTGTCTTTTCGATGGAATAATTTCCTGAATTTGACGCAATTGCGGCATGAACCCCATGTCCATCATGCGGTCAGCTTCGTCCAAAACGAGGTGCTTGATTTTTTTGGGTTCGAAGCCCCCCCTGAGATAGATTTCCAAGAACCTTCCCGGTGTTGCAACGAGCACATCGACTCCAGTTTTGACCGCATTCAATTGCGATTTGTGTCCAATGCCGCCATACAAAGGAATGCACCGTAAATCAGTGTATGCCGCGAATTTCATAGCTTCATGGTGAATCTGCAATACCAATTCTTTGGTAGGAGCCAAGATCAGCGCGCGCGGGGCATCACCTTGTGCATACTTCAAAGTTTGGAGCAAGGGCAGAAGAAATGCTGCCGTTTTGCCAGTTCCCGTTTGGGCAATTCCAATGACATCCTGACCAGAACGCAAGGGTGGAATGGCCTGGGATTGGATCGGAGTGGGCTCTTTGTAGCCCGCGTCTTCCACGGCATTTAAAAACTGGCGGGTAAGCTTTAGCGCTTCGAATGTCATGACCCAAAGTTAGGTTACCTAAATTGCGCTCTGAAGATGATGGACGCTTTTGCTCATATGAGGCCGTATTGTAGGGATGAAGTGCCCGCAGCGTTGCAGCTATTGCTGGGTGCCTTAGACTGGGAATCAGTACTGAGTCCATTCATTGGCCTCGAGGCCACGACTGTTTTGCTCGAATCGATGAGCGAAATTTCCAGTGTTGAGGATTTTCAAGACGCCGTTTCCAAAACGTTTATTGAAAATGTGCTGGAGAAAACAGCCTCAAAAGTGACGTTTTCGAATCCAGAAGCATTCGATTCACGCGGTGCGTTGTTCATTTCGAACCACCGTGACATTGTTCTCGATCCCTCGCTGATCAATTTGGCCTTGCTTTCTTTGGGAGCGGAAACAACAGAAATTGGCATTGGAAGTAACCTCTTGGAAACTCCTTGGGTCGAAGCTCTGGTTCGGTTGAATAAGAGTTTCATTGTAAAGCGTGGAGGATCTCTTCGGGAGCAATTGGCCAGCAGCGCTGAAGTGGCAGCCTATGTGCGCCATGTGATAGGAAAAGAATCTTCAAGTGTCTGGTTGGCGCATCGAGAGGGCCGTGCAAAAAATGGTGATGACCGGACTTCTCCAGCACTGATCCGGATGCTGATGAACGGTGAGGATGCATCAGCTTGGAATGCCCTTCGAGTTCATCCTGTGACCTTGAGTTATGAGTGGGATCCTTGTGACGCCATGAAAGTCAAGGAACTCCTTGTTTCGGCTGCCAATGGGGGCGTATACGAGAAAGAGGCTGGCGAAGACGAGCGAAGCATGAAGCAAGGCTTGTTTGGTTGGAAAGGCAACATTCACGTGGCAATTGGTGAACCGGTCTTGTGGGAAGAAGGTCTTGAAGAAGGTCGCCCTCACACATGGTTAGCAGATAAGCTTGACAAGCGTTTGCATCAAGCGATTCGGATCTGGCCATCCCAGCACTGGGCAGCGCAACAATTGTCCCACATCAACTCGACAATGGTAGATGACTGGTCTTCCATTTGGGACCCGGAGATGCTGAGCGAACAAGACAGTGAACTTTGCTTGGAACGAGTCACAGGCATTCAAAAGGAGCTGCGCCACTTGCCCTTTTCTGCAGATGAGATTCATCGGAAATGGTGTGAGATCACGGTGAGACCGTTGCTCAACCATCGGAACGTCGAGGTGTCAGAGGTCTTCATGTAGGACTCCAAACGCGAGCGATTTCGGCGCAAACAATGGATCCGGCTATCCCGGCGTTCAGAGATTCAGCATGACCTCGTCGTGGGATGTGCACCACATCAAATTCAAGTGGTCCCCCTTCGGTCGCGATTCCGTGAGATTCCGACCCAATCCAAATCAGACCGGGTTTCCACGTGACTTTTGTGTAGTCCTCACCCTTCATATCCAAAGCGTAATGTTGCTGTGAGCGAAGAAAGGCCTCGTCTTCGGGTTGAATCTCAGCAATGGGAACTCGAAAAACGGACCCCATGGACGCTTGAACGCATTTAGAGGACCAGGGATCGGTGCTGCCTGGAGTGGTCAATACGCCTCGCATTCCAAACCAATCGGCTGTTCGAATCATGGTGCCTAGATTTCCGGGGTCGGCAATGCCATCAGCGACGAGAAGAAAGGGCAAAGAGGTCCCCTTCGGTTCCAAATCAGCAGATTCGATGATGGACTGGGCGCGATAGGTTGGAAGGTGGACAACGGCGAGCAGCCCCGGGGGCGTCTTCAAATTTGAGATTCGGGTCATCGACTTGTTGTCAATGACTTCCGTGAGCATTGAAAGTGAGGAGGGAACATGTTCGACCATGCTGTCAACGCAGTAAATTCGCGCTACTTCCATGTTGCTCTCACCCAATTCGACCAGCCCTTTAATGCCCTCGACGACAAAGCGATTGGCGAGCCTGCGTTCGTTGCGGTTTTGCAAGGATCGGATGGAGAGAATTTCGTTGCGCGTCATGAATGCCGTGTTTCAACCTCAAAAGTATACGGAAAGACGTTGTGGTGGTTGGGTCGTGCCCATGGTCTTTTTGACGATGTGGGGTTGCTCTCCTTTGAAGCGTTTGCCAGAAAAGGATCGATTGATTGCAAAAAATGAAATTCAGTGGATTGGAGTTTCTTCGGAGGAGGTCATACCCAAAGGGGCTAAATCCGTAATTCGACAACCGGCAAATCGACGATTTTTGGGCATGCGGATTCCGCTGATGATCCATGGGGTGATTCGTCAAGAAATCCTTCAAGAGAAAGCTGCTGAGCGGATGGAATCGGGAAAGGAGAAGCCGGGAATGCGGCACTGGATAGCCAATGTACTGGGCGAACCGCCTGTTCTTTTCGACGCCATTGCGAAAGAAAGGACGGAACGGAATCTGGAAGCTTTGAGCCGAAGGGCTGGCTTTTTAGATGCGCGTTGTTTGGCCATTGTAACGGAATTGAATGCCAAGGAAGTTTCGATTGTGTATCGCGTCGATGCGGGGCCATTGTACTCCATTGGGGAGATTCAGTGGGACGTTTCAAATAGCGGTATCAACCAGGCAGAGTTGGAAGGTGAGCGGGGCATTCGAACTGGGGATGTCTTTGATGCGGATCAGCTGGAGGTTGAGCGCACTGATTTGGCCCAGTTCTTAAAGTCAAAAGGGTATGCTAGCTTGGATGAAACCTACATTTCGTTCCAGGCGGATACGCTTTCTAACAATCGAAATGTTGTCGGGTTGACGATTGAAGTGCGACCGGCAAAGTATGATGCGGAAGGTGTGGCTGTTGAACATCGAAGGTCCCGTTTTCGTGATGTGGACTGGACCCTTGATACGCTGTCGAAACCCATCCGCAAGGAAGTGTTGGAGCACTTGATTTCCATTGAGCCAGGAATGCGGTACAATGAAACCGCTATTGAAATGAGTTATCGTCGCTTGATGCAGTTGCCTTCCATAGCACGTGTCGAAATTCCAGGGTTCATGGAGGCAATGGAGGGTGCCGAGGATGCTTTCGATGTATCGGTCAAGTTGATTCAGCGGCCACGCTATGGCGTTTCGGCGGCCTTGGACATGACGCGCACGGATGCTAGATATGGTCCGGTGTTGACCGGGGTGTTTTCCGATCGCAATGTATCGGGCAGAGGAGACATGCTGGAGTTGCTGGTTTCTGCAGGGATCACTTCTTCTCAGCCTTTCAGCTATACGCAAACAAGCCTTGTGCCGAATAGCGCTACGTGGTCATTGGAAGCCCATTATTCAACCTTGGGCATACCACCGATTGCATTGAGTCGACTGCGTGCGTCCAATGCATCAAGAACGGATTTTACCGGATTGTGGAGCCGTGAATCGAGGCCTGAATATGCGCGCAACTCAATCGGCTTCAAGCATGGCTTTCAGTTTATCGAAAACCCCTTGAGGGACAGTCGAATTTATGTGGACTTGCTTGAATTTAGATATACCAACATCGAGCTTCAACCTGAATTTAAACAGTGGCTGGACAACGAGTCAAATCCCTTCATTCAATATCGATTTCAGGATTACGCGTCGATTCTGTCCCGCATGCGTTGGGCTTCCCGGTGGAAGCGCAACGAATTCAGTTTTGGCAACATCAACCTGGGGTTGGAATGGACGGGTTGGGGACTGAATGCACTGTCTCCGGTTTTAGGGCTTGAGCGGAATGAGTCGGGTCAGTATTTGTTAGGGCGAGTTCCATACGTTCAATTTATCCGAACTGAGGGAACTTGGTCGGGTACCCAGTTGCTGGATCGCTTTCAAGGACTTTCGCTCCACGGACGATTGAGAGTGGGAGCGGGTTGGGCAGGTCAGAATTTCAACGTCTTGCCCTTTGACCGTTCTTTTTTCACTGGAAGTGCCAATGGGGTTCGAGGTTGGCCAGCAAGACAGCTTGGGCCCGGTCATGCCGGATATGAGTTAGAGGGATTGAATTTGGTGAAAGGACTCGGTGATTTGTTGGGAGAAGTGAATCTCGAATTGAGAAAGAAGTCGACGAGAATGCTCGAATGGGCTTTTTTCGTGGACGCAGGCAATGTTTGGTTGATGCAGGAATCCGGAGTTGAAAACCCAATAGCCAATCCCCGTTTTGCTTGGTCGAGTTGGGGGCTTAGCAGTGGAATTGGAATTCGGTTGGATTTTGATTTCTTCTTGTTTCGATTGGATGGAGGTCTGCGAGTTCATGATCCGGGTTTGGTGATGGGCCAGAGGTGGATTGGACAGCACAACCCGAAGGGAAGTGTTCATCTGGGCATTGGACACCCTTTTTAAGGTGTTCGCGTATCCGGGTGTTGGTTACCTTTACGCGATCTAAAAGGATGTAATCATGGGATGGTTCAAAAGGATACAGGACGGCATCACGACCAAAAGCACGGATAAGAAAGAGATTCCGGAAGGTGCTTGGTACAAGTGTCCAAACTGTAAAACGGTGGTGACTTCACAGCAGCATGCTGAGAAATTTCACGTCTGTCATTACTGCGCCCATCATGACCGCTTGGGGAGCAGCGGTTATTTTGAATTGCTTTTTGACGATGGGAAGTTTCGGGAAGTGGCCCCGAAAATGACCAGTGCTGACCCGCTTGAATTCCAAGACACCAAGGCCTACAAGGACCGATTGGTTGAGGCTCAGAAAAAGACAAGTCTTGAAGATGCGTTGCGCGCGGCTTCAGGTGAATTGGATGGGGTTCCTGTGGTCATTAGCTGCATGGACTTTGCATTCATTGGTGGTTCAATGGGAAGTGTCGTCGGTGAGAAAATTGCACGCGGAATCGACTTGGCCTTGAAAAAGGGATGTCCTTTCATTTGCATTAGCAAATCAGGTGGAGCTCGAATGATGGAGGCAGGATTGAGTTTGATGCAGATGGCCAAGACGAGCGCAAAGCTCTCGATGCTCTCTAAGGCGGGACTGCCATACATTTCCGTGCTCACGGATCCAACAACAGGGGGCGTAACGGCTTCGTTTGCCATGTTAGGTGATTTGAACATCGCCGAACCCAATGCACTCATTGGCTTTGCGGGCCCTCGCGTGGTGAAAGAAACCATTGGAAAGGACTTGCCTGAAGGCTTCCAACGTTCAGAATTCTTGCTTGAACACGGGTTCTTGGATGCCATCGTGGAAAGAAAGGAACTCAAGGATAAGCTTTCGTTTTTCTTGCGAGCGATGTATGATGTGCCAACGCAGTCCTAACTGCGATCAACCTTGATCGGATAGTGTTGGGATCTTCGGTTATTCACACTACCTTTGCCGCCTTATTTCACATCACGAACATCTAAACGATTTCGACATGTACTACTTGGATTCAGACAAAAAGAAGGAGTTTTTCTCCACTTACGGTGAAGGAGAAAAGGACACAGGCAGCTCTGAAGCGCTTGTGGCCATGTTCTCATACCGAATTGCTCATTTGACCGAGCACCTCAAAAAGAATCGGAAGGATTTCCACACACAGCGCGCGTTGATCAAGTTGGTCGGTAAGCGTCGTAAGCTGTTGGATTATCTGAAAGCAACAGAAATTGGTCGCTATCGTGACATTGTGGCGAAGCTCGGCTTACGTCGCTAATTGAAACTCTCGAAACGAGGAAGGCAATTGGAATCGATCCTTTGCCTTCTTCGTTTTTTTGCGCACTGCCTAAACGAGGAAGTGTGGTTATTGATGCATACACAGGAAAGATGAATTACACGGTACACAACCAAACCATTGATCTCGGCAACGGGCGCGAGATCACCATTGAAACGGGTAAGTTGGCCAAGCAGGCCCACGGCTCTGTTGTCGTTAGAAGCGGCGACACCATGTTGCTTGCTACAGCAGTTTCTTCACATGAAGTACGCGACGATGTGGATTTCCTTCCACTCACCGTTGATTACAGAGAGAAATACGCCGCCGCAGGTCGTTTCCCAGGAGGATTCTTCAAGCGTGAAGCACGTCCTTCTGATAGTGAAGTACTTGTGATGCGACTCGTTGACCGTGCATTGCGACCGACGTTCCCTTCTGACTACCACGCAGGGACGCAAGTCATGATTCAATTGATGTCCTCTGATCCAGAGGTTATGCCAGATAGTTTGGCTGGTTTGGCAGCTTCGGCGTGCTTGGCCGTTAGTGACATTCCATTTGATGGCCCGATCTCGGAAGTCCGTGTTGCACGTGTAGATGGTAAGTTTATCATCAATCCTTTGCGCTCCGAATTGGAATTGGCCGATATGGACATGATGATTGCCGGAACGATTGACAGCGTTGTCATGGTTGAAGGTGAGATGCATGAAGTGAGTGAAGATGAAATGGTGGATGCCATTGAAGTGGCTCACGCTGCCATTGTCAAGCAATGTGAAGCCCAGATTGCTCTGGCCAAGTCTACAGGTCATTATGGTGTTCAACGCGAATACAGCCATGAAGACCATGATGAGGATTTGCGCGCACGTGTAAATGATTCCTTGCAGGACAAGTTTTATGCAGCTGCTGTGCAAGGCAAAACCAAAGAAGAGCGAAAAGCTTCTTTCAGTGAATTGAAAAAGGAGTTCATGGATACCCTCAGTGATGAGGAGCGATCTTCGAAAGGCTTCATGCTGCGTCAATACATCGGCGCTGTACAGAAAAAAGCAATTCGGGATTTGTTGTTGAACGAAAACATTCGTTTGGATGGCCGAAAACCAACGGACATCCGTCCAATTTGGACCGAGGTAGACTACTTGCCTAGCACACACGGAAGCGCAATTTTCACACGAGGTGAGACGCAATCGTTGACGACTTTGACTTTGGGAACGAAGCTAGATGAGCAGCTGATTGATAGCGCGTTGGTTCGGAAAACAGAGAAGTTCTTGCTTCACTACAATTTCCCTCCATTCTCAACAGGAGAGGAGCGACCATTGCGTGGCACAAGCCGGCGTGAAGTGGGACACGGAAACTTGGCACTGCGTGCTTTGAAGCCCGTGCTTCCTGCCATTGCAGATTGTCCATACACCATTCGTTTGGTGAGTGAGATTTTGGAATCCAACGGTTCGTCGTCCATGGCGACCGTTTGTGCCGGTACATTGGCCTTGATGGACGGAGGTGTTCCAATCAAGGCACCTGTATCGGGCATTGCCATGGGCTTGATCACCGACATGGAATCGGGCAAGTACGTTGTTCTGTCTGATATCCTTGGAGATGAAGATCACTTAGGTGATATGGACTTCAAGGTGACGGGAACAGAGCATGGTATCACTGCCTGCCAAATGGACATCAAAATCAAAGGATTGAGTTTCGCGCAGCTTCGTGAAGCCTTAATGCAAGCGCGTGAGGGACGTCATCACATTCGTCGTGAGATGTTGACCAACTTGTCTGAGCCTCGATCGGACTACAAGGACCATGCTCCTCGAATCGTAACGCTCGAAGTACCTGGTGAATCGATTGGTCCGATCATTGGCCCAGGAGGTAAAATCATTCAGGAGATCCAAGCCGAAACAAAAACCAAGATTAGCATCGAAGATGTTGATGGAAAGGGCATTATTGAAATTGCAGCGTCTGATAAGGCGGCAATTGATGCTGCTTTGGCTCGGATTCGATCGATTGCATTCCCTCCAACCGTAGAAATTGGCACGGAATATGAAGGCAAGGTGAAGAGCATCATGCCGTACGGTGCTTTCGTGGAAATAATTCCAGGTCAAGACGGATTGTTGCACGTTTCAGAATTGGATTGGAAGCGCATTGATCGTGTCGAAGACATATTGAAAGAAGGTGAGCTGGTCAAATTCAAAGTCGTTGGACGAGATGAAAAGACGGGCAAAATCAAATTGAGCCGCAAGGCCTTGCTTCCAAAGCCAGAAGGTTATGTGGAGCGTCCAGAACGTCCAGAGCGATCTCGTGGAGACCGTGGTGGAGACCGTGGTGGAGACCGTGGTGGAGATCGTGGCCGTGGAGATCGCAACCGAGATCGAGGAAGTGACCGTGGCGACCGACCATCCAATGACTCTCCGCGTTCGGAAGGTGAAGATTCTTCCAATGATTGATTGAGGTTCGCAACCATTGGGTGTTTTGTTCGTTAGAACAATAGGCGCAATGGAAGCAAAGAGGTTTACGTTTACAGCATTCTACTTTAAAAGCAAAGCAATCACATGAGGCAGCTTAAAATAACCAAGCAGGTAACGAACAGAGAGACAGCTTCTTTGGATAAATACTTGCAGGAGATTGGCCGAGTTGATTTGATTACAGCGGAAGAGGAGGTGGAGTTGGCTCGACGGATCAAAAAAGGTGATCAGCTGGCCTTAGAGAAGTTGACCAAGGCGAATTTGCGTTTTGTGGTCTCCGTGTCGAAGCAATACCAGAATCAAGGTTTGTCTTTGCCCGATTTGATCAACGAAGGCAACCTCGGATTGATCAAAGCCGCTCAACGATTTGATGAAACCCGTGGTTTCAAATTCATCTCGTACGCCGTTTGGTGGATTCGACAGAGTATTTTGCAAGCGTTGGCAGAGCAAAGTCGAATTGTGCGTTTGCCTTTGAATAAGATCGGGTCAATCAACAAGATCAACAAGGCCTTTGCTCGTCTAGAGCAAGAGTTTGAGCGTCCTCCTACATCCGCTGAATTGGCTGAGACTTTGGACATGACCTTGGATGAAGTGAAGCAGAGCATGAAAAATGCAGGGCGTCACGTTTCCATGGATGCGCCTTTGAAGGATGGGGATGATTCATCCAGCAACATGTACGATGTTATGCGAACGGGAGATACTCCAGCGCCTGACACGGACTTGATGACGGAATCCTTGCGGAAGGAAATCGAGCGTTCATTGCGGACCTTGACTCCTCGTGAAGGCGATGTCATTCGATTGTACTTCGGTTTGAATGGTGAGCATCCCATGACCTTGGAGGAAATTGGCGAACGATTTGACTTGACTCGCGAGCGAGTGCGTCAAATCAAAGAGAAGGCGATCCGTCGCTTGAAGCACACGAGCCGTAGCCGCATTTTAAAAAGCTATTTGGGTTAATCGATACATGTCCAGGGGTGGAGACACGTCTGGAACCGAAAGGGAGCCATCGTGCTGAGCACGATTCCCATACCATACGATTTGAAGCCATGGGCAGTCCACAGAGACGGCTCATGGCTTTTTTCTATCCCCAAATTATCAGGATCAAAGATATCGCTGAGTCCAAGCTTCTGATACAACAGAACATGCTCTGGAGTTTGCCGTTATGTCAAGTCCCTTATAGCGACCTCCCGTGCCATCCGATGTGATCGGCTTATTTAGCAAGTGCAATGAAATGATCGCGAATGGCGTTCATGCAACCTAGATGCAGCATCTTTGCTGCATGGGACAATATGGTTCAATATAATCACTTCTCGTTGCGATGAAATTTGGTCAAGAATTTTGGGTGATTTTGATGGCAACTATGACATTGGTGGCCTTCAGTGTAGGCTGCAGATCTACTCAGTACTCTGAAAACCCATCCTATACGCTAGCGTTCTCCTCGGATACCGTGTTGTTTGATACGGTATTCACTTCAATAGGATCCATCACGTTGCCTTTGAAAGTGTACAATGTGAACAGTGAAGCCGTGATCATTGAATCAATCGAACTCATGGGAGGGAACGATTCTCAATTTCGTGTGAACATCGACGGTGAAGTTGGACCCGAAGTGACGGATTGGCCTTTGTTGGCCGGTGACAGCCTTTGGATTTTCATCGAAGTGACGGTGGATCCGAACAACGCGTCCAATCCATTTGTCCTGGAAGACGACCTCCTGTTTCGCACCAATGGCAATGATCAATCGGTGAAATTGGCTGCCTGGGGTCAGAACGCTTATTTTCATGGTGGGTTGGATCAATTGACACCACTGCCCTCGTGCGCAGAGACTTGGAGCCCTGATCGACCGCATGTCATCTACGGCATTGTTCAAGTTGAAACGGATTGTTCGTTGACCATTTTGCCGGGTACCCAAGTGCATGTGCACCCGGGAAGTGGCTTGTTGGTTTACCAAAGTTCCCTGAATGTCTTGGGGCAGTTGGGGTCTGAGGTTGTGTTTCAGGGGGATCGGCTAGAAGAGGAATATGCATCGCTGCCCGGTCAATGGGGAATCGAATTGGACTTCGCCTTTGAGACGGAGTTCGGAGTGGAGGAGGTCACGATAGCTCGAGGAGGCATATGGCTTTATGGTGGGGTTGCTTGTCAGATTCAGCACGCCATCTTGAAGAATGGAACCATTGGCTTGCAAGTGGATACCACGGGGACCGACACGGCTCCAGCTTTGAACATTCAAAACACGCGCATCTTCAACATGAGCGCCACTGGCCTTTTCGCTCAAGGGGCCACCATCGATGGTTACAACAACCTCATATATGATTGTGGACTGGCAACGGTCGCGTTGACTCTAGCGGTGTTTACCGGTTGGACCATTGCACCTTTGCGAATTATTGGTCCAATGGTGGGGTCCGTCAATCGCCTTCTGTATTGGTCACGGATTGGTATGAAGATGTCAATGGACAAATTCAAACCAGATCATTGGAAGGAAGTGAGATGAACAACTGCATTGTTTGGGGAAACAACCATTCGTTGACGAATTTTGATGAGTTGGTCGTGAGCATTTTGTCTCCTCCGTCGCAACCGCTTTTCCGCAATTGTGCGCTGGACGTTCAGGATGAAGATTTTCCATTGGAATTGCTTGAAGCCTGCACGCTTGAGTCCACTCCAGACTTTGCATCAATCTCGGATCGTGATTTTCATATAGCGAGTAACAATGCCATCTGGAATGGTGGTCAAAGTCAATTCGCTATCGGTCTGGATTTGGACGGATTGCCACGTTCGGTCGGGGTTCCAGATAAAGGCTGCTATGAGAGGCAGCAATAGCCCGTTTCACCTGTAACATTTCAGGCGCTTCTTCCGTAAGTGGGGAGCCATGATGACGACTGGAATATTGGATTTGTTGATGCAGCTGTTCGCTGTGTTTGCCGCTGGGCGCTCCCCAAGGGAAGCCATGCTTGGGCGGCAAGCGGCCAATCGATATTTATCAGGACGTCTTTCAAGGTCCCTCACGGAAGACTATTTGAAGCGATATGACCAGGCGTTGGGTCAGTTAAACAAAGGCATGGAGCCTTCGTTTGATGAAGTCATCCTTGCCAAAAGAACATCGAAACTATCGGTGAAGTTGCTGCGCATCTGCAGTCGAATTCAAGTGGAACTGGAGATGAAGGATCGGTTGGTCATGTTCCTTCGGCTTGCTGAATTTGCGCGAGCTTCGGGTACCATAGACAATGGAGATAGCTTCTTGCAAGGCGTTGCGGAGGCTTTGTATTTATCGCCAGTCGACGCGACGAACCTGAAAGCGCTCGTCAAAGCGGAATTGGATTTGATTCCTGATGGGATGTGCCACTACTTCTCTTTGGCTTTTGGCCATGGGACCACCGCGAATGAATTGATTGGTTGCCGTGTTTCGTTGGACGACGTTTTCTTCATTAAATATTTGGGAGAACAGGAGATCCGGCTCAATGGGCAGATTTTGCCGCGTGCAGCTTCTGCTCCGATGGCGCAAGGAAGTGTTGTCAAGGACAGTGCAGGCCACGCCATTTTCTTCAGTGATGTGTTGCGCAATTGTTCTCAAAGTCTACGGAATGAAACGCCCGTATCCTTTGTTGCCAAAGATGTCGCTCATTTTTTCGATTACCCCAACGAGCAGGCGCTTCGACCGATTAATTTTCACGCTGCACAAGGTGATTTGATTGGGATCATGGGAGCCAGCGGTTCAGGAAAGTCGACGCTTCTCAATATTTTGAACGGTTCGGTATCTCCATCATTTGGCCAAGTGTGGTTGAATGGTCAATCCATTCATGACACACCTGAGGCTGCCGCAGGGAGCATTGGACACATAGC
>JAQCJQ010000009.1 GCA_027593035.1 Bacteroidota bacterium
AATAAGCGCATGACTAGAAGAAAGAGGGATAGAACTACCGAATTTCCTTTGGGGATCAATGAGTTCTGTTGTGGGAGAATAACGTTCTTAACATTAGTTTGTGAATTACTTGGCTTTTGACCAATTTTACGCGTAATATTGTTACAATGTTATATGGATATATAGATTCGATTGTTGCTTGGTTTGACCGCTCTATGGGTTGGTTCTTCACCAATGGTCACAAAGCCAATCTCCGCAATGAAGGAGAATATTTCGGTTGATTGACCGAAGTATAACGTTCGTTCAGGGCATTTCGATTGAGGAAAGGGATATGCAAACGTTTTGAGGTTCTGTGAAGAACTGCAAAGCGCTCCACCCACCTTCTCGCCCAACACCTGATGCTTTCACGCCGCCAAAAGGGGTCCTCAAGTCGCGGACGAGCCAGCAGTTGACCCACGCAATTCCACTTTCAACCTCGGCTGCAACCCGGTGAGCTTTTCCGAGATCTTGCGTCCAGATCGTACAGGCAAGCCCATAGTCACTGGAATTCGCCAACTGTATAGCTTCACTTTCTGCATGGAAACGCTGCAAAGTGATGACGGGTCCAAAGACTTCTTCCTGATTGATTTTGCAAGAAGGACCGGCGTTTTCAAAAATGGTTGGCTGGATGAAATAGCCGTTTGCACAACGCTCATTCGGGGCGTCGGCCAAACCTCCGCCACAGAGCAAAGTAGCGCCCTCTGAGTGCGCGGCCTGAATGTGCCCTAAGACCTTGTCTCGATGCGACGCGGAGACCACAGCTCCCATTTTGGTTGCAGGATCCAACGGGTCGCCGGGCTGCATGCGCTGCACTTTGGCAACGAGGGCGTCTCGGAATCGGTCGTAAATCGAATCTTCAATCAGAATTCGCGACGAACACAGGCAAATCTGTCCCTGGTTTGCAAAGGAGGAGCGGATGGTAGTCTGCAAGGCTTTATCAAAATCACAATCAGCGAAAATGATGGCGGGATTCTTGCCGCCGAGCTCGAGGCTCATTTTCTTGAACATCGGTCCTGCAGTGCGGGCAATGTGGGCTCCAGTGACTGTTCCGCCAGTGAATGAAATGGCTTTGATGCGGGGATGTTCCACAATGGCTTGCCCCACTTCGGGACCGAGGCCGTGAACAATGTTGAGGACACCGGGAGGGAAGCCGGCTTGCAATACCCATTGTGAAAGCATCCAAGCGGTCACAGGAGTGATTTCAGATGGTTTGGCGATCACACAGTTTCCGGCGGCCAAAGCGGGTGCGATTTTCCATGTGAACAGATAAAGCGGAAGATTCCACGGCGAAATGCATCCCACCACCCCAATGGACTTTCTGTGGGTATAGTTGATGTGGGTATGGCCAGCGGGAATGTGCGCTTCAGAAGAGAATTGCTCAATGGCACTGGCGAAGAATGCAAGATTTTGTTCTGCACGAGGAATATCGACACTTTGAGCGAGTCTGATGGGCTTGCCGTTGTCTTGTGATTCTGCTTGTGCAAGCGTTTCGCTGTGTTGATTTACGAGAGCGGCCAAGTTTCTTAAACACGCAGCACGACGTTCTATGGGCGTGGCGCTCCAGCTGGGAAAAGCCTGAGCCGCAGCGGCGTATGCGTCTTCAACATCGGCTGCATTCGAACGAGGCAACCGCCCGGTAACCTGTCCCGTAGCCGGTTCAATTTGATCCAACCACTGCCCATCTTGAGCGGGTTTCAATTGCGCTCCAATCAAGTTCAATAATTCCAGCATGCCAGCAAGATAAACGAAGTGCAACGTTTGGCTTTTTCTTAAGGGAAACCTTTTTATCTTTGCCGTCGCTTTTGACCCTTTTTTGGTTCAAAGTGCATTCCCCGATGGTGTAATGGTAACACACCGGTTTTTGGTGCCGTTATTCCAGGTTCGAGTCCTGGTCGGGGAACGCGAAGAAATCCTCAGCCTTTGGTTGGGGGTTTTTTTGTGCAAATTTTTGAGAGAAGCCGCTCACTCGCCGACCGTTAAAGCGTCGATTTGCTCCTGGAGCGAAAGGATGGTTTGCTGCATGGAAGCGACGGTGTTCAGCAAGGAGTCCAGCGTACTGCCAACGGCAGTCTCCCCAATGAAGACTTCTCCCGCAATCTCTGCAGCTCCTTGCAGGCGAAGGGTGCCATCTGTCTGAACGTCGAGGGCATTGGACCGCAAGTCGTCGCTTGTTCCATTTCCAATGGCGAACAGAACATCGGTTTGCTCGACTAAATTGAACTGACCCAATACGACAGCGTTTTCCTGATCAGCAATGGTCTCATTTCCAAAGGCCGCCGATGCGGTTGCCGTTGCGATGGTCGATCGCCCGGTAGCTCGGCTGTATAGTCCCGTTGCGGTGGTTCCATAACCTCCTGCATGACTGGCGTACCCATCTGCAACGGTCTCGTATCCTTCTGCGTGAGCCAAATCGCCCGATGCGATGGTGAATTGTCCTTCAGCATGGGCGGCTGTGCCGCTGACTTCTGTTTGACGGCCTTCAGCATGGCCATACAGCCCCAAAGCACTGGTTTGAAAACCTTCTGCGTGGGCCGCGGTAGATCCAGCGAGGGTCCCGTAGCCTTCTGAATGGCTATAATTCGATGTCGCGTCCGTGTTGTAGCCTTCAGCGTGGGCGGCAAGAGCGCTGGCTTGCGAAAGCATGCCTTCGGCGTGCGATGCGGTTCCGCTGGCCGTGGTACCCTCACCTTCGGCGCTCGAGCAAGTGGCGCTGGCCGAAGTCTGTCGATTTTGAGCATTGGAATACGCCCCTGTTGCGCTCGTATTGGTTCCTGAGGCATGCGCATACGTCCCGGTGGCCACGATGTTGTATCCCTGAGCAAAACGCTGCATCACCCGCATGGATCCATTGCTCCAAGTCCAAAGACTGGACGGCGTTCCCCAAAGTGAATCCTGAACAGAGATCAGACCCAAAGAGTCTCGAGCGGCGGCGGCGTTGGATGAGCCCGTGCCACCGAACGCGATGGGGATGATGCCTTCGGGATCAAAAGATTCCCCGTAGTATGGCAAGAATTCGAGCAAATCACTGACATCGATCAAGCCGTCGTTGTTGCTATCTGGATTGTATGGAAGTCCAGCATAATTGGCGTCTTGTCCGAATCCGTCCAATGCTATGAAGCATAAAATGAGGGCAATTGCTGCGCAGTGAACAACATTCAAACGCACAGAATAAAGGAAAGTTGAGAAACGCATGGCAAGGGTGTTTACGGAACCACAAGGTACAAAAAGCAGCATGGTGCTGCGATTGGGATACTGGATTGCCGAATCAATCAAGCGAGACCATCAATCAACAATCAACCAAGGAATGACTTGATTGTCGTGATTGAAACGAATCCGAACGAAGTACGTCCCGGCCGGCAACGAGCTTCCGTCCAGTGTGATGCGCTGTCCTGCGTTGGATGGCATCAGCCGAGTCACGGCGGGCAGCACAGCGGAGCCATCTGTCTGAAAAATGTCGATGGTGACTTCTCCTGGACGCTGACTAGACCAACTCAATTCGGCCATGCCATTGGATGGGTTGGGATAAAGTCTAAGGTCAGAAATAGCCCGGTTGTGCTCCTTCCAATCACTTGCAGAAACGACCTGTTCTTGCTCTGTTTGGACCACGAAATAATCACCATCTGAGCCTGTCTGCTCCATTTGTTCCGGGCAAGTGACCCCATCAAAGGTGATGGTCTGCACAAAGACCCCCAGGTTGCCTGAACAGTCTTCGGCTGAATGGGTCCTTTCAAGAACAAAGGCGCCACCATCCAGGGAATCTCCAGACACCAAAGTTTCAGCAAAAGCGAAGGTCAAAGGATCGGCGCAGGAGTCTGTGAAGTCGGGGACACATGGCAACGGAATGTCCGGTGTGAGGCCTGTAATCGATGTACACAAAAAGATATCAGTAGCACAATCTCCCGTCCAAACCGGGGGCACGGTGTCCATCCGATTGAAGAATTGTATGATTTCGGTCAATTGTCCACAATCAGAATTCAGCGCGGAATAAAAGTGTGCAGTGGATTCTGACCCACAGGCCACCGGATGCGCCCCATCTGCACTCAAGTCAATGACGACATCCCCTGTCATGCCCATTACAGGCACTCCGAGCACCTGGCCTTCCCAAGCAAACCAACCGCCGAGCCCCAAGGCACACGTGCTGCTGTTTGCGCCAACGCCCAACTGGAAACGTTTGTTTTCGTTGAACGGCATGTGGTTCAGTTGCAAGTAGGAATTGAGGTATCCGTCCTTGCCAATCAAGAAGCTCTGGTCTGCTTTCAATCGATAGACCAACACTTCGTCTGGGTTGAGGTCACATCCATACGCTGGGACGAGGCCATGCGCTTCATCGGCACTCAGCCAAGTGCTGGCGGGTTGGGCGTCTTCAAAAGTCAAATGAACAGACCACTTGAGATTGGGGTTTTCCGAATTGACGACTTCTCCAGACAAGGTGGCGAAGCCATTGTTGAAGCGCGTGAGGATCAAGGGATAGTTTTCGATGAAATAATCGCTTTCTGAAAGCCCGAGAGCGGTCAATCCAAAAATGCGAATGGCGCCATCCGTTCCGCTACCATCACCAGTGAATCCGGCGTTCATGATGATCTCCTCGCGCATGTCAGCGGTGAATACAGCGTGAGGCAACGTATCTCCAGAGCAACTCCCGACAGCAAGAGTATTGCCTGCAATTGTCATCGGCAGTTCATCAACACAAGTCACAGTTCCACCGTTTAGAGCGGAAATAAAAACGGGTTCGCATCCACCACAGCCTGTCGGATTTCCATCGCAATCAAAATTGGGATTGGGATAAATGCATGCTGTAAAATCAGTGATTGCAGCGGCAGAGTCAAAATTGCACGCGGTAAAATCCGAGCAGCCAAAACAAGAATAGTCACAAGCGTCGCCATTGGCGATGGTCGCGCTGTCGTCGAAATTGCAGGCGGATGCATCCATGCATCCAGCGCAAGTCAGGTAATTGCAAACGCCATTGTTGGGGTAGAGAGCGTTCGGATTGAAGTTACAAGCCACCGAATCCATGCATCCCACGAGGCAGGAAAGGTATTCGCAGGATCCGTCATCCGCAGTTGCAGAAACATCAAAATTGCAGGCATTTTCATCCGTGCATCCATCTAAAATCGCCAAAGAATAAAATGCCTCAACACGGTCGAATCCAAAGGATTCAATCATCGAGAGGACACCAAGGGTTAGCAACAGAATACTGCGCAACGGAATTATCATCAAGCGAATTTTGGCTCAGGTCAAAACCTGAATATCCAAGGTCCGATTTTTTCCAGGAAGAATCAAGACAAAAAGCAATAATTTAATGGTGAATCAAATTTTTGTATCGCTGAAAAACCTTAATTGGCGACAATGTTGATGATGCGACCAAGGACAACAATGATTTTTCGAATGGTCTTGCCTTCAATTTGTTTGGCGGTCCGCTCGTCGGCCAGCGCCATGGATTCCACGTCTTCTTTCGTTGCCGTGGTTGGTGCTTCCATTTGAAAGCGGACTTTTCCGTTGAAAGAGACGGGATACATGACGTGATCGCTGGTCAACCATTGCGCGTCCCATGCGGGCCAATCGGAAGACACAGCGAGTCCGATACCGCCAGCCTTTTGATGCAATTCCTCCGCCAAATGAGGCGCTACAGGGCTGACTAGAATGGCCAATGTTTGGAGGAGAGAGGCTGAATGGCATTCGGCCTCTGTCAATTCATTGACTCCGATCATCAGTGCGCTGATCACCGTATTGAAGGCGTGACGATCCAAGTCTTCGGTGACCTTCCGAACCGTTTTGTGGTAAGCTCGCAACGCCTCTTCCGATGGGTCTTCTTCCGTGACATCGTCATACAAGCGCGTGAGCTTGCGAAGAAAGTTGTGAACTCCACTGATGCCTTGTGTGTCCCAGGGTTTATGCTGAGTCAATGGCCCAAGGAACATTTCATAGCAACGCAAGGTGTCAGCGCCATACCGCTCGATGAGATCATCGGGAGTTTGGACATTGAATTTGGACTTGGACATTTTCTCGACCTCGAATCCACAGGAATAGGTGCCATCCTCATTCAATAGGAACTCAGCATTGGCATATTCACTTCGCCAGTTTCTGAAACCTTCCAGGTCCAACTTGTCGGCTTGAACGAGGTTGATGTCCACATGCAGACGCTGGGTCTTGTGTTCCTTTCGCTGATCGGCTGTCACGAAGGTTTGTGTGCCTTGTATGCGATAAACAAAGCTCGAACGTCCCAGAATCATGCCCTGATTGATCATCTGTTTGAACGGCTCATCGAAGCCAATGTGCCCACGGTCAAATAGGAATTTCGTCCAAAATCGCGAATACAAGAGGTGGCCTGTGGTGTGTTCAGCGCCGCCTACATACAAATCCACTTGCCCCCAGTAATCCGATTTTTCTCGACTGCAAAATGTGTCGTGGTTCTGAGGATCCATGTAGCGCAAGAAGTACCAACTGGAGCCTGCCCAACCTGGCATGGTGTTGTACTCCATGCGGTCTCCTTGGAAGACATTCCAATCGCTTTTATGTGCTCGCGCTAAAGGAGGCTCTCCTTCCGAAGTTGGCAAGTATGCATCAATAGGAGGCAGCGTGACTTGCTGGTCCATAATGAGTTTGGGAACGTCGTTTTCGTAATAAATCGGGAACGGCTCTCCCCAGTAGCGTTGTCGGCTGAACACAGCATCCCGAATTCTGAAGTTGACTTCTCCTTGTCCCTTGCCCAATGCTTCAAGCAAGGCGATGGCTTTTGGAATGGCGTCGCTGGCATGAAATCCGTTCAAGGAGTCCGAATTGCAGAGCACGGCCTTCTTATCGGTGCAGACGGCCTCTTGCGCTTGGTGACCGAGGAAAATCGAGGGGATGGGCAAGTTGAAATGTTGCGCAAACTTCCAATCCCGCTCATCTCCAGAGGGAACAGCCATGACGGCCCCCGTGCCGTATCCCGCTAGCACATAATCAGCAATCCAAATGGGCACTTTCGCTCCCGTGATCGGATGCAGGGCAAATCCGCCTGTGTCGCATCCGGAAATGTCCTTGTCTCCTCCGGCTTGTCGGTCCCGTTCAGATTTGCGCGCAGCGGTCTCTTGGTACGCTTTCACTGATTTTGCTTGACCCGCAGTGGTGATGACCTCGACAAGCGGATGTTCTGGAGCGAGGACCATGAAACTGACACCGTAGATCGTGTCAGGTCGGGTTGTGAACACTTCGATGGTGCTCCCCTCATGCCCTTGGACGCCAAAAGATACAGAAGCGCCTTCGCTCCGACCAATCCAATTCCGTTGCGCTTCTTTGATGCTATCCGTCCAATTCAGGCCATCCAAATCAGCCACCAATCGATCGGCATACGCCGTGATGCGCATAATCCATTGGCGCATGCGCTTGCGAACAACGGGATGCCCGCCACGTTCACTCAAACCATCTTTGACCTCGTCATTGGCGAGTACTGTTCCCAACTCGGGACACCAGTTCACCTCACTATCGGCGAGATAGGCCAATCGAAATTGCATTAAGATGGCGGCTTTGTCCTGATCGCTGCAGGCATTCCAGAGGGCTGGTGTTAGCGTGCCCGAAAAATCAGCGCCCCAACGTTCTAGAACATCGGCGGGCAGCGCATCCCACCAATTGGAAGAGCAAGCGAGGCTTAGTGCATTCCATTGATTTCCTTCAATGGCTTCAATCAACTCATCGATCGGACGAGCACAGGCTTTTTCTTCGTCATACCAAGAAGCAAAGAGCTGGCCGAAAATCCATTGCGTCCAACGGTAATATGCCGGATCACTGGTCCGAACCTCCCGTTCCCAATCGTAGCAGAACCCCAATTGACCCAATTGCTCTCGGTAGCGGGCGATGTTAGTTTCTGTGGTAACCGCAGGATGTTGTCCCGTTTGGATGGCGTATTGCTCAGCGGGCAATCCAAAGCTGTCATATCCCATCGGATGGAGTACGTTGAAACCACGCAACCTCTTGTAACGCGCGAAAATATCACTGGCTATGTAGCCCAAAGGATGTCCGACATGCAAGCCCGCTCCCGAAGGATAGGGAAACATATCCAACACGTAGTATTTCGGGCGGTCACCCGTTTCGGTAACTCGATAGGCCGCTTCGCGGTCCCATGTTGCTTGCCAGCGTTTCTCGATTGAGCGAAAGTCGTAATCCATCTTCGTAATCTGATTGGACAAAGGTAGTTGGATGCGACAAGGTGAAAGCCCCCTGTATGGATATCTTTGCGCAGTGTATTTGCGTCAGACTCCCCCTTTATTGAAGGCGTTAGCCTCCCAACTCACTTGGAATGGCCCAACGCAGGTACAGGGCGTGCCGGCTGTTTACCTGACGTTTGATGATGGGCCACATCCGGAAATCACCCGGGAAGTGATGCGGATTCTAGCAGAGTTCAATGCTCCAGCTACGTTTTTTTGCGTCGGAGAAAATGTGGATCGTTATCCTGAGGTCTTGGACGAATTGAAAGCAGCTGGCCATGAGATCGGCAACCATACCCAGCGGCACGAATCCGGATGGGGCACAGGACAGATGGCTTATTTGCGGAGTTTTTTGGAGTGCCAGCAACGGGTGAATAGCCCCTGGTTTCGGCCACCTTATGGCCGCATTACACGAGCGCAAGCAGAGGCACTTCAGCCGCATACGCAAATCGTAATGTGGGATGTGTTGAGCGCAGATTTCGACGATAAGAACACACCGGAGTCGTGTCTGGATCGGTTGCTGGTCAAAACAAGACCTGGAGCAATCGTAGTTTTTCACGACTCACCCCGAGCATCAGAACGCCTGTTGTCCATTCTTTGGCCGTATCTCAACTGGCTGAAAAAACAAGGTTATCGCTGCGCGTTATTGCCTTCAGAAAAAACAGAATCGAACGCTTAGGACGGCGTGTCTTCAGATTTTGTCTCCTGCTGTGAAGCCTGACGCAACAAGACCAATTTCGTCTTGATCTCCTCCATTTCGCGCTTATCCGCCTCCATGGATTTCTCGTATTGCTCGCGAATGGCTTCTGCTCCTTTTCCGGTAAAGCGCTCAAGGTTTTCTTCTGTTTGCGTCACCCGAGACTTCAACCGATCCATTTTTTCGCGCAAGATGTTCTGCTCTCGACGCACATCTTGTGGGCTCGAACTCACCAAATGATCCGCACGTTGCTTGTAGGTTTCCACAGCCCGCTCAGAACGCTGCGCGCTCAGAGAATCGTATGAAGCGTCCATGGCTGCACGGTAGCGTTCCATCACGCTGTCCATGGCTTTGCGCGGGACGAAGCCCACTTTGTTCCAACGGGATGAAAAATCTTTCAAAGAATCGAGATCGGCTTTTCGATCCCCGCTCAATTTAAACGACTCAAGTTCTTTGAGCAGGGCTTCCTTGGCTTCAAGGTTGGCCTTCTCCTCCGCATCGCGGCCGGCAAATTCAGCCTTTCGTGCGGTAAAGAATTGGTCTTGTATTTTCCGGAATCGCCGAAATAATCGCTGTTCTTCGCTGGTAGGGCAGGGACCGACATCTTTCCACGCTTTTTGTAGCGCCATCATCTTCGGTACAGCCGTTTTCCAATCGGTGCTTTCTGCGGTGGCTTCAGCTTGCTCCAAAAGACTTTGCTTTTCCTGCTTGTTTTGCTTCCCTACACTCTTCTGAGCGTCGTAAAAAAGCTGTTTCTTTTGAAAGAATACATCCGCCAGTTCACGGAATTTCCCCCAAAGCGCCTCATTCTGATCTTTGCCAGCGAATCCCGTTGTTTTCCAGGCTGTTTGTAGAGCGATAATCTTGGTCGTCGCCGCCTGCCATCCGGCATGGTTGGCCTCGACCTCTTCTGCTACCACCTCTCTCAATTGCTCAATGAGACTTTCCTTGGCTTCAGCGTGTGCCGTGAAGGAAGCTCGAAGTTCATCAAAATGTGATTTGACCTCCTCAAAAATCGGTCGGATGATGCCGAAAAACTGATCGGACAATTCCTGGTAATTTTCACGGGGTGAGGGCCCAACGTCCAGCCATTGCTTTTGAATAGCTCGCGCTTGCTTTTCTCGTTCACGGATACCCTCGATGCTTTCCAATGCCTTAGCATCGGCCAAAAGTGCTTCTTTCTTCTTCAAGTTGACCTTCAGGTCGTGCTCCTTTAGCTCCTTGTAGATGTTGATGTTGTAAAAGAACTCATCCCGAAGACGGTAGTATTGATCGTGAACGATCTTGAACTGATCTCCAGGAACATCACCAACGGCATCCCATTCGACACGCACCCCATTGAAAACGGCAAAAGCGGCACCAATGTTTTCCTCTTCCTGAATGGTCTGGCGAAGCTGTTCCAGCATGGCCAGCTTCTTTTCAAGATTCGCCTTTTGTGATTCAGCAACCTGCTTTCTCCAGAGTTTTTCGCGCTCTTTGAACGTGGTAATCAGTTCTTCGAACGCTTGTTCTTCAGGGCTGGCTTCGTATTCAAAAACAGCATCGGGCTCTTTTTCACTGGTGGCCCATGCTTCTCGTTGCTGGCGCACTTCATCAGTCGTTAGCGCACGGAATTCATCCATAGCAGAACGAACATCTTGACGAATGGCTTCCAAGTCATCTTGCAAAAGCAAGGCTTGGATACGGGTAAGGATCTCGGACCTCATCGGTCAGGGTTTAAAATTTCTAGCGGCAAATATCGGTCAAAGCCTTGTTTTCAAGCTACTTTGGGCCAAATAGAAATGGATTGTGATGGAGGAATGGTTGGATCGTTTAAGGAAATGGTGCTCCATTCAAGAGCGCTGCACTTTGGAAGCGCGCAGGAAAATTCTTCAATGGGGAGGGACTGAAGTGCAAGCAGAACAGGCGATTAGCCAGATGCAAGACGAGAATTTCATTGCTGAGGATCGCTTCATTGAAGCCTATGTCAGGGGCCATGTGGAATACAAGATGTGGGGCCCTCACAAGGTCATTGCAGGCCTCCGTTCCAAGGGGATATCGACGTCTGAAGCCCAAAGAGCTATGGATCGTGTACCTCGGAAGGTGATTCTTGACGGCCTGAACCACTTAGCGCAGCGGCGAGCTTCTGAATTGGAGACTCACCGCGAACGGGTGATCCGATTTTTAATGAGCAAGGGATACAATCTTCAGGACATCTTGGATTCCCTCGCGGCATTGACCTCGCGCTGATTACTTTTGTCGTGTATGATATCGACTGATCAACTAAACAGCTTACGCAAACGCGTAGAAGATTTGCGGGTGTATTTGGAGATTGACTCCAAATTGCTTGAAATCGCGGAAGAGGAAAAACGCACGCAGGATCCAGATTTTTGGACCAATTCGAAAGAAGCTGAGGCTGTAATGCGCCGTTTGCGCACCCTCAAAACGTGGACAGAAGGCCATGCGGCATGTTCGTCATCCGTGGAGGATGTGGTCGTGCTGTACGAATTTGTAAAGGCAGGCGAGGCGGAAGCTTCCGAGGTGGATGAGGCTTTGAAATTGGCGGTTTCTTCGATTGAAGACATGGAGTTTAAAAACATGCTCAGCGCGGAAGAGGACAACCTCAATGCCGTGATGCAAATCACATCAGGAGCCGGAGGAACGGAGAGCTGCGATTGGGCTTCGATGCTCATGCGGATGTACCGGATGTATGGGGAAAAAGCCGGTTTTAAAGTAAAAGAATTGGACTTCCAAGAAGGCGATGTCGCCGGGATCAAGCAGGTCACTTTGGAATTCGAAGGACCGTTTGCTTTTGGCATGTTGAAAGGAGAAAATGGAGTCCATCGATTGGTGCGCATCAGCCCTTTTGATAGCCAGGCGAGGCGGCACACTTCGTTCGTGTCCGTTTATGTGTATCCGCTAGTGGATGACACCATCGAAATTGAAGTGAGTCCAGCGGATATTACGTGGGAAACGTTCCGATCAGGGGGTGCAGGCGGTCAGAACGTGAACAAAGTCGAGACGGGTGTTCGGGTGCGTCACGCGCCAACAGGCATCGTGATTGACAACACAGAAACGCGATCACAGCTTGGAAACAAGGAGAAGGCCATGCAGCTCCTGAAATCGCAGCTCTACGAAATGGAATTGGCCAAACGCCATGAGGCGCGCGCTGAGATTGAAGCGGGGAAAAAGAAAATTGAGTGGGGCTCACAGATTCGCTCCTATGTCATGCAGCCATATAAAATGGTCAAGGATGTCCGGACCAGCCACGAGACGTCCAATGTTGATGCCGTGATGAATGGAGAAATTGAAGGATTTTTGAAAGCTTTTTTGATGCAAGCCGGTTCGGGAGCAAAAGCTTCTGCATAAAGGCCCCAATGTGAAAATACCATGGATGAATTTCGAATTGAGAAGGACACGATTGGAGAAGTAAAGGTTCCGATGGAAGCGCTCTGGGGACCTCAAACGGAGCGATCACGGAACAATTTCAAGATTGGTCCATCGGCCTCCATGCCCATGGAAATTGTGAGGGCTTTTGCCTTTTTGAAAAAAGCAGCGGCACGAACGAACGCGGAGTTGGGGGGGCTTGCCACTGAAAAGAGTGACCTCATTGCGACCGTCTGCGACGAAGTCATCGCGGGACAATGGGACGATCAATTTCCTCTTGTTGTATGGCAGACGGGTTCGGGGACGCAGTCCAACATGAACGTCAACGAGGTAATCGCGAACCGATCGCATGTTTTGCAGGGAGGCATTTTGGGACAGGGAACGCGCACGGTCCATCCCAATGACGACGTGAACAAGTCGCAATCCTCCAATGACACGTATCCAACGGCCATGCACATTGCGGCCTACAAGATGGTGGTTGAAACAACCTTGCCAGGGGTTCAAAAGCTGCGGGATGCACTGCATAACAAGGCCCAAGCTTTTAGCAGCGTGGTGAAGATTGGGCGGACACACCTCATGGACGCGACCCCTTTGACGTTGGGACAAGAATTTGGAGGGTACGTGGCTCAATTGGATTACGGAATGCGCGCCTTGCGCAATACCCTCCCCCATTTGTCAGAATTGGCCTTAGGAGGCACAGCGGTGGGCACAGGAATCAATACCCCAGCGGGATATGACGTGCGCGTTGCGGAACACATCGCGCAGCTCACAGGACACCCGTTCGTAACGGCTCCTAACAAGTTTGAGTCGCTGGCGGCACACGATGCGATCGTCGAGACGCATGGCGCTTTGAAGCAATTGGCTGTCTCGCTGAATAAAATTGCCCATGACATCCGAATGATGGCTTCGGGACCACGGTCTGGCATCGGTGAGTTGCTCATCCCTGCCAATGAGCCCGGATCATCCATCATGCCCGGCAAAGTGAACCCGACGCAATGCGAGGCATTGACCATGGTTTGTGCCCAAGTCATTGGGAATGACGTGGCCATCACGTTTGGCGGTGCTCAAGGGCACTACGAGCTCAACGTATTCAAGCCCATGATGGCGCGCAATGTGCTGGAATCAGCCCGCCTCCTTGGAGACGCGTGTGCTTCATTCAGCGCGCATTGTGTCGAGGGCATTGTCCCCAACCACCAACGCATCGAGGAGTTGGTCCAAGGAAGTCTGATGCTTGTGACGGCCTTGAACACGAAAATCGGCTATTACAAGGCAGCGGAGATTGCGAACAAGGCGCACGAAGAAGGAACCACCTTGCGCGAGGCGGCCTTGGCGACAGGCTACTTAACGGCAGAGGAATACGATGCGTGGGTCATTCCTTCTGAAATGACAGGCCGGAGTTAATTCACCACCCGGGCCTACCCCTTTTTGGTCTTCATGCTCATGACCAGCTGTTTGATCCATTGCTCTTCCGATTTAGGACAAATGAGCAGGGCATCTTCGGTGTCGACAAGGATGAAATTATCCAAACCACGCAGCGCAACGAGTTTTTTCTGACCCGAACTTCGGGCATTGGAAACGACGACATTGTCTTTAGAATCGACAGCGATCAGCTCAACGCCTGAGGTGCCATTGCCTTCCGGGTCAAGGCTGAGTTTTTCGTGCAGCGACCCCCAAGTCCCTAAATCACTCCATCCGAAGTCGGACAAAACAACCGAAACATTAGGAGCTTTCTCCATGATTCCATAGTCGATGGAGATGTTTTCGCAATCCCCATAAATGGAAGCAATGGCCGCTTTTTCATGGGGCGTATTGAACGCTCCTGCATGCTCGACAAACAACTCCTGTATCCCAGGAAGGTGCTGTTCGAACGCTTGGGTAATGTTGGCGAGACTCCAAATGAAGATGCCCGAATTCCAATAGAAATCACCCGAAGCCAAAAACTGCTCCGCCAAATCCAATTGTGGTTTTTCGGTGAAGGTCCTGACGGCTCGAATCTTTGGATCCAAGGCCTCGGTCGCATCTTCGAATTGGATGTATCCATAGCCCGTGTCCGGTCGCGAAGGGAGAACTCCTAAAGTGACCAGGTTGTCTGTGGACGCGGTGTGCTCAATTCCAAGTTGAACGATGTCCAAAAAACTCGATTCATCCAAGATGAGATGGTCCGAAGGAGCGACAATGATGTTGGCTTCGTGAGCCCTTTCTCCAGCCTTGGCTGCGACCCAATGATTCGCATAAGCGATGCAAGGAGCGGTGTTCCGCATGAACGGTTCGCACAAAATATTCTCTGCAGGGATTTGAGTCAAATGCTGACCAACGAGGTCGCGGTAACGCTCTTGTGTGACCACCAGAATGTTCTCGGCAGGAATCATGCGGTTGAGTCGGTCAAAAGTCATCTGAATGAGCGATTTCCCGGTGCCAAGAATGTCCAGAAATTGTTTGGGCTGCGTTTCACGACTCATCGGCCAGAAACGGCTGCCAATGCCGCCAGCCATGATTACGGCGTATGTTGAATTTGAGCGGGTCATGTCTCAGGGGTGGGTTTGCGCAAGCACTTCAGGAGCCGATGCCTCAATAGAGGACCATTGGGGACAGTTGCAGTTGCGGTGAGCTCTGTTGGATTGACAAGAGGAAACCCCCAAAGTCAATAACCATCCAAATGCTAGCGCCGTGCGAAGCGACATAATTCGTGCCATGCGACGACAAAAATACATCGAAAAGCATGCGAAGCAGGGTCGCTGATGAAACCTTACCTTCGTGCCATGCGCTGGTTGTTTCACATCGGAAGGTACATGCAGCTCTTGTCAGCGAGCTTTAGACGACCTGAAAAGGGCCGCGTCTTTCGCCGCCTGTTCATTCGTGAGCTCGACGCCATTGGAACACAATCCATTGGCATTGTGGCTTTGCTGAGTCTTTTCATGGGTGCCGTAATCTGTCTCCAAACCGCCCACCAGATTGGCGGTTGGATTCCTGTGTACACGATTGGATTCACGGTTCGTCAAACCATGATTTTGGAGTTTTCCCCGACGCTAATCCCTGTGATTTTAGCGGGTAAAGTGGGGTCGAACATCGCCTCGCAAATAGGTACAATGCGGGTAACGGAGCAGATCGACGCCCTGGAAATCATGGGGGTGAACAGTGCAGGATACCTGATTCTGCCAAAAATCCTTGCGGGCCTTTGTATCGTCCCCTTTCTCGTCATTTTGAGCATGTTCATGGGCATCGGTGCCGGAGCTTGGGTGGGTGTGGCCACAGGAGTGAGTTCCCTCGCAGATTTTGAATACGGAATGCAGGTGGACTTCCATGTTTTCGATGTGATCTATGCATTGACCAAGACCGTAGCGTTTGGCTTTATCCTAACGAGCGTGTCCGCTTACCACGGATACTATGCTGCTGGAGGAGCGCTAGAAGTTGGCCGGTCAAGCACCCGAGCGGTGGTTTGGAGCGTTGTCATCATCATGGTGGCCAACTTAATTTTGACTCAAATGCTACTCAATTGATCGCGCTTTGATTGAATTGCATCACATATCCAAGTCTTTCGGTGAGCACGAAGTCCTCAAGGACGTAGGGGCCACGTTTGAGCGTGGACAGGTCAATTTTGTCATTGGACGTAGCGGAAGCGGTAAAAGTGTGATGACCAAATGCACAGTGGGTTTGATTGAACCCGACCAAGGTCACGTTTCTTTTGATGGCAGAAATTTCACAGCCCTTTCTCGCAGAGATCGGAAGGAAATTCGTCAAGAAATCGGAATGCTCTTTCAAGGGTCTGCCTTGTTTGACAGCATGACTGTTCTGGAGAATGTCAGCTTCCCACTGAAGATGTTTAGCAACATGTCTGATCCGGAGATTTCCAAGCGGGCCCTGGAGTGTTTGGATCGCGTTGAGTTGGCGGATGCCGGGAGTCGATTCCCGGCGGAATGCAGCGGCGGAATGCAAAAGCGAGTCGGCATCGCCCGGGCCATTGCCATGAACCCCAAGTACTTATTTTGCGATGAGCCGAATTCGGGATTGGACCCGCAAACGGCCATCGTCATTGATCAATTGATTATGGAAATCACACGGGAGTACAACATGACGACCGTGGTGATTTCGCACGATATGAACAGCGTAATGGAAGCGAGCGACACCATTCATTTTGTTCATGAAGGGCGAATTTTGTGGAGAGGTGATCGAGCGGGATTGCTCGCTGGTGGAGTTCCGGAGTTGGAGGAGTTTGTCTTTGCGTCGGAATTGATGCGTCGAATTCGAAAGGCGGGAGAAATCTGATGGCACGGTCATATAAAACTGCCCGATGATGAGCAAATCGGAATCGTCACAAGTCCCCTTGGAGTTCATCCGCTTGAGCGAGGATGAAATGTTGGAGCGGGCCAATTCAGCTCTAGAGCGGATGCAAACTCGAAGGTCTGTGCGACACTTCGATCCTGCGCCTGTTCCATTGGAGGTGCTACGGCGTTGCATTGCTGCTGCTGGGACAGCACCTTCAGGCGCTCACAAGCAGCCCTGGACGTTCTGTTTGGTGACCAATCCAGAGGTAAAGCGATGCATTCGCGTCGCTGCGGAGAAAGAAGAGTACGAGAATTACCATGGCCGGATGTCGGAGCGTTGGTTGGAGGACCTCAAAGCATTTGATACCAATCACCTCAAGCCGCATTTGGAAGATGCGCCCGCGCTCATTGTCGTTTTTCGGCAGGCCTGGACACCTTCGGAAGGGGAAGCGGGGGGGAAGCGTCAAAATTATTATGTGCAAGAGTCCGTGGGGATCGCTTGTGGCATGTTCATCAGTGCTTTGCACGAATCTGGACTGGTCTCATTGACGCACACCCCGTCACCGATGGATTTTTTGTCGGAAATTTTGCACCGTCCCTCCAATGAACGGGCTTATCTTTTGATTCCAGTAGGCTATCCTGTTTCAGATTGTAGCATTCCGGACATCAATAGGAAGCCTCTGGAAGAAATAATGGTGGAATTTCACTGATTCATCGATGAATTTTCAACGATATCGAGAAAAGATACGTGAAACGTTAGATGGTTCAAATTGTAATTGGTTACTTTGCGCCCCGAAAAACAGCTAAGCTATGTCTGATATTCAAGAAAAAGTAACGGCGATTATCGTCGATAAGTTGGGTGTTGATGCAGGAGAGGTCAACTTGGAAGCAAGTTTCACCAATGACCTTGGAGCCGACTCCTTGGACACGGTTGAACTCATTATGGAATTTGAGAAAGAGTTCAATATTGCCATCCCAGATGACCAAGCTGAGAAGATCAGCACGGTTGGACAGGCGGTGGAATACATCTCTGCGACCGTTAAATAAACCGGGCTCTACATGGAGCTCAAAAGGGTAGTCGTTACAGGTCTAGGGGCGGTTACGCCTTTGGGAAATGATGTGCAATCGTTTTGGCAAGGTTTGGTCAATGGCAAGAGTGGTGCCGCTGATATTACCAAGTTTGATGCCACCAACTTCAAGACGCGGTTTGCCTGCGAAGTGAAGGGGTTTGACGTTTCTCAATTTCTCGATCGCAAAGAAGCTCGAAAAATGGACTTGTTCGCTCAGTATGCCATTGCATGCTCGGACGAGGCATTGGCCGATGCAGGACTTGCAGGAGAGAATCCACCTCTCGATCAAGACCGAGTAGGAGTCATCTGGGGTTCTGGAATTGGAGGTTTTCAAACCTTCATGAATGAAGCGTTGAACTTTCATGCGAATGACGGCATTCCACGCTTCAGTCCGTTCTTCATCCCCATGATGATCTCGGACATTGCCGCTGGTCACATCAGCATTCGGCATGGATTCCGAGGCCCGAATTTCTGCACGGTATCTGCTTGTGCGAGTGGTACGAACGCTATGATTGATGCGTTCAATTACATCCGGTTGGGGAAGGCTGAAATCATGGTGACAGGCGGCTCAGAAGCGGCGGTTACTGAAGGCGGCATTGGTGGGTTCAACGCCTTGAAGGCGCTTTCCACGCGCAATGACGATCCTGCCAAAGCCTCCCGACCTTTTGATGCCACGCGAGACGGGTTTGTACTTGGAGAGGGTGGCGGAGCCATCATCTTGGAGGAGTATGAGCATGCCATCGCGCGCGGGGCTCAGATTTATTGCGAAATGGTCGGTGGTGGAATGAGCGCGGATGCGCACCACATTACGGCCCCACATCCACAGGGTTTGGGCGCATTGAATGTGATGAAGGCCGCGTTGGATGATGCTGAAATGTCACCATCCGATGTGGACTATGTGAATGTTCACGGCACATCAACGCCTTTGGGAGATATCGCTGAAACTTTGGCAATTCAAGGAGTTTTTGGAGACCACGCGTATGATTTGAACATCAGTTCAACAAAATCGATGACGGGTCACCTCTTGGGTGCTGCGGGTGCGATCGAAGGAATCGCGTGCATTTTGGCCATCAAATACGGCATCATTCCTCCCACCATCAACTTTGAGTTCCCTGATGAAGGGCTGGACCAAAAACTCGACTTCACATTGAATGAAGCGAAGCATCGAAAGGTGCGTGCCGCGCTGTCCAATACCTTTGGTTTCGGAGGCCACAATGCCTCTGTTTTATTCAAAGCGTATCAAGCTTAATGGATGATCGATAGGCCGTCCAATGCTTTGAGTCGATTGATTTTTCGAAAGAAATCACCTCAAACCATTCGGCAATTGGTTCGCTTAGAATTTGGCGTGCGTATCCGTAAAAGAGAATATTACGATGAGGCGTTGACACATTCTTCGATGCTGGATGGTGACACAACGGGTTTGCGAAGCAATGAACGCTTGGAATTCCTTGGAGACACGGCTCTTGACCTCGTTGTCGCGAGTTTTTTGTATCAATCATTTCCCGACGAGCAAGAAGGCGGATTGACACAGCGCAAGTCCAAGATGGTCAACAGGGAAACATTGAATTTGGTTGGAACCAACATGGAGCTAAGACGCTTCATTCGTACCAAAATGCGCAAAACGGATGTGCATTCCACTGTGGTGGGCAATGCGCTGGAAGCACTCATCGGTGCGATTTATTTGGATCACGGCTATCAAAAGACCAGTCGAGCCGTTATGCGCATGCTCAAGCGGCATGGTGCCGATGACAAAGTCCATGAAACGGTGGATTTCAAATCAAAATTGCATCATTGGGCGCAGAGAGAGAAGGCCTCTCTTTCATTTGAAGTTGTACGTGAATACCACGTCAAAGGCAAAACACGGTATGACGTGGAGGCCCTGATTGAAGGGGTTAAACGGGGCTCAGGCACCGGGAGTTCGAAGAAATCAGCGGAACAGCGGTCCGCTCGTGGTGCGTGGCGCACGGTCTTCGAGTCATCGAAATCACCGAGTCAAGGAGAGGAACTCGATCCGTCGGAGCGCCCGGACGTGCCAGAAACGAAAAGCGCCCGCAAATCTGGACGCTCGAACAATCGCCGTCGCCGTTCGCCAAATTCCAGTGAATCTTCTCAAAAACAGTAGGGTTGATTGAGGGAAGTGCTGGCCTCGCGGTATATTCGCGGCAATGCAATGGCTAGAATCAGATTTTGCGGATGCATGCGATTTTGAGTTGATCGGCATTGGAAGCCATCTACCTCCACATCGATTGGCGTGGGAGTTGAATGGTTTGCTGGGTTGGCAGTTGGAATTCTTTAAGGTTTTGAATGTTCCTCAACGAAAGGAATCGACCGAACACGTGGTTTACCGCTTTGTGGACGAGTCCCATTCAACGGCTTTTTCTGTAGCATTGATTGATAACCGAACTCCAGCGGGAGTGCTTGCGCGTTTTCAGGGAGCTGCTCAATTGGATTACTTGCTGCAGATTGGCGAAGGAGAATTGCGTGGAGAGGATTGCATGGCAAAGCTCAAAAGCTGTTCCGGAATTGTGTATGCACAGATGTTGGATCCGTTGCATTCAGGAGCGATGGAACACCTTGCGTTGCTGGACTTGGCTGAAACGAACAGCCTGCATTTGGAAGGAAAGGAAGTAAAATGAAACGAACGAAAATAGTAGCGACCATGGGTCCAGCCTCTTCATCAGAAGAGGTTTTGACGGAATTGATTCTGGCAGGAATGAACGTCGCGAGATTGAATTTTTCTCACGGGGCCTATGACGTGCATGGAGCGACGGTTCAAGCAATTCGTGCTGTTGATGAAAGGTTGGGGACACATACAGCCTTGCTGGCAGATTTGCAGGGTCCCAAACTTCGCGTGGGTGACATTGAAGGCGGCGCGATGGATTTGGTGGTCGGCGAGACGGTGACCATTCGCATGGGTGATGGCAAGGGTTCGGGAAATGAGGTGTTCACGAACTACATGGAATTTGCTCGAGATGTGCAGGCAGGCGAGCCCGTCTTGCTCGATGATGGAAAACTCCGAATGCATGTTCTGGAAACCAACGGCAAGGATGCGGTGAGGTGTGAAGTCATTCATGGGGGTGTTTTGAAGCCAAGAAAAGGAATCAACCTGCCCTCCACGGTCATTTCCCTCCCCTGTATCACCCCGAAGGATGCGCTGGATTTGCAATTTGCATTGGAGCAAGATGTCGATTGGATCGGTTTGTCTTTTGTTCGCAAAGCCTCGGACATTCACGAATTGCGGGATTTGATTGTGAAGTCTGGAAAGCACGCGCGCATTGTTGCTAAAATTGAGAAGCCAGAGGCTCTTGAGGACTTGGATGCTATTCTGGAAGCGACGGATGCGGTAATGGTTGCTCGTGGTGATCTCGGAGTGGAGATACCAATGCAAGACGTGCCCATGGTGCAAAAGGATATCATTCGGCGTTGCATGGCCATTGGAAGGCCCGTCATTGTAGCCACTCAGATGATGGAGTCCATGATTGAAAATGCAGTTCCAACAAGGGCGGAAGTCAACGATGTGGCCAACGCTGTTTTGGATGGTGCTGATGCCGTGATGTTGAGCGCTGAGACGTCCGTTGGGAACTATCCTGTACAAGCTGTTTCAGCCATGACGTTGATCCTCGAATCCATTGAGGTTCACGATAGCATGTACTACTACGAAAGGCCACCGCTCAGTCAATCGGATGCCCGGTTTGTGAGTGATAGCATGTGCTACAATGCTTGTCGTTTGGCAAAACGAGTGGATGCTAAAGCCATTGTAGCTATGACTTTTAGCGGGTATACGGCGGTGCAAGTTTCAAGCCAGCGCCCGAAAGCACGCATCTACATGTTCACGGCGAACAAGAAGATTTTGGGCCAAATGGCATTGGTTTGGGGAGTGACAGCCTATCCCTATCAGAAGATGGTGAGTACAGACCATACCATTGCCGACATCAAGTTTGAATTGACCAAGCTTGGACAAGTTCACACCGGGGACATGGTGGTCCATTTGGCGAGCATGCCGATTGCCGAAGCAGGCATGACGAACATGGTGAAATTGAGTCAAGTATAAGCGACGGCCTTCATTCGTTTGGCAGCTTTTGACGTGTTATCTTCGCGGCACCTGAAGGCAGGTGTTATTGAATAGTGCATCCCATGTCGAAGTCTCTCCATCCGAATTCTTTCCCCGAACGTGGCAGTTTGAACTTGCCTGCAATTGCTCACGACATTTTGGGCCAGTGGGAGCGTGAAAACACCTTTCAGAAAAGCATCGATTCTCGACCCGAAGATCGACCCTATGTTTTCTTTGAAGGCCCCCCTTCGGCCAACGGAAAACCGGGTATTCACCATGTCATGGCACGCGCCATCAAGGACATATTTTGCCGCTTTCACACGCTCAAAGGGTACCGCGTTGAGCGCAAAGCGGGATGGGACACGCACGGGCTTCCGGTGGAGCTGGGAGTTGAGAAGGAGCTGGGCATCACCAAAGAAGACATCGGAGTCAAACTTTCCGTCGAAGAATACAACGAAGCCTGCCGCGAAGCGGTGATGCGGTACACCGATATATGGAACGATCTGACGCTGAAAATGGGGTACTGGGTGGACATGGAATCGCCCTATGTGACCTATGAAAACAAATACATTGAGAGTGTTTGGTGGCTGATCAAGCAACTCAATGACAAAGGCCTGCTGTATAAAGGTTATACCGTACAACCGTATAGCCCTGCAGCAGGAACGGGTCTGAGTACCCACGAATTGAATCAACCGGGCGCGTACCGCGATGTCAAAGACACGACGGTGGTCGCTCAGTTCAGAGCGTTGCCTGAATCGGCGGATCGTATACGACAACGCATCGCTCCCGAGAAGGCAAACGATTGCGCGAACCTACCTGTTGACTTTTTGGCGTGGACGACCACGCCCTGGACGCTGCCTTCCAATACGGCCTTGACCGTAGGATCGAACATCCAGTACGTTCTGGTTTCAACGACCAACCGCTATACCGAAACCAAAGGGTTGGTGATCTTGGCGGAGGCGTTGTTAGCCAAACAATTTGGAGGGAAAAACGCGCCAGAACACGAGGTTTTGGCCCGGTTTGAAGGCCAAGAACTGTGCGGCGCTCGCTACGAACCGCTATTTGATTGGGCAGAACCCATGGACGGCATAGCGGGGGCTTACCAGATCATTCCTGGAGACTTCGTGACCACAGAAGACGGCACGGGGATTGTTCATACGGCACCGACATTTGGTGCTGATGACGCCCGCGTGGCCAAAGCTGCCGGCGTACCTCCAATGCTCGTCGATGACGGCACAGGACACGGTGTGCCGCTGGTGGATATGCAAGGCCGCTTTCGCGAGGGCATTGGGCCGTTAGCAGGACGGTATGTCAAACAGGAATTTTACCCGGATGGAACGGCGCCTGAACGGTCTGTGGATGTGGAAATTGCCATTCTTCTGAAAGAGCGGGGCCAGGCATTTTTCGTCGAGAAGTACGAGCACAATTATCCGCATTGCTGGAGAACGGACAAGCCAATTTTGTACTACCCGATGGACAGTTGGTTTATCCGGTCCACGGCTGCCAAAGAGCGGATGCAAGAGTTGAATGACACGATCCGGTGGAAGCCGGCAAGCACGGGTTCTGGTCGCTTCGGCAAGTGGTTGGAGAACTTGAATGATTGGAACCTCAGTCGATCACGATTCTGGGGAATTCCCATTCCAATTTGGAGCACAGAGGATGGGTTGGAGCAGGTGTGCATCGGCTCGATTGAAGAACTCAAAGCGCGTTGTGACGAAAGTGTTTCCGCGGGCTTGATGGAGGTCAATCCCTTGGCTGAGTTTGTAGCGGGGGACTTCTCCAAGCTTTAAAAGCAATGCCTTTTATTGCACAAGCACGCTGTCGATATGGTTGTTCTCAAGAGTTCGGATGGACGGCCAATGCGCCGGGAATCGGATTTGATTGACGTGTGGTTTGACAGCGGATCCATGCCCTATGCACAGTGGCATTATCCTTTTGAAAACAAAGAAAAAATTGACCAAGGAACCGCGTTTCCAGCGGACTTCATTGCCGAAGGGGTTGACCAGACCCGTGGGTGGTTTTTCACACTGCACGCCATCGCCACCATGGTCTTTGATTCGGTCGCCTACAAAAGTGTGATTAGCAATGGATTGGTGTTGGACAAAAACGGCCTAAAAATGTCCAAGCGTCTGGGCAACGGAGTCGATCCATTTGCGACACTCGAGCAATACGGGCCGGATGCGACGCGTTGGTATATGATTTCGAATGCGCAGCCTTGGGACAATTTGAAATTCGATGAAAACGGCATTGGTGAAGTGCAGAGGAAATTCTTCGGGACCTTGCACAACACCTACAATTTCTTGGTGCTGTACGCTAACATCGATGGTTACAATGGATCCGAGGATGCCATTGTGTATGAACAACGTCCGGAAATTGACCGCTGGGTGCTTTCCCGACTGCATTCAATGATTGCCGAGGTGGATCAGGCCTACCAGGACCTTGAGCCCACCAAAGCGGCCCGGGCGATTCAATCATTTACCATTGACGAATTGTCCAATTGGCATGTGCGCTTGTCGCGTCGCCGGTTCTGGAAGGGTGAGTTGACAGAGGATAAGATGAGTGCTTATCAGACGCTGGTGGAGTGCTTGCAAACCGTCGCCATTTTGGGGTCTCCAATTGCACCGTTCTATCTAGATCGTCTGTTCCGTGATTTGCAAGAAGGACTTGGACAGGCGAGCGACATGGAATCCGTCCACCTTGCAACATTCCCAGCGGTTAAAACGGCTTGGATTGATTTGGAATTGGAGGCGCGCATGGCGCTTGCGCAGCAACTTTCATCCCAGGTGCTATCGCTTCGAAAGCGCGAGAAACTGCGAGTTCGACAACCGCTACGTAGGATATTGGTCCCCGTTCTAAACGAAGATATGGAGCGCAGAATGCGGGCTGTTGAACCGCTCATTTTGAGTGAGGTGAATGTCAAAGAATTGCAAATTCTTCGGGATGGAGCGGAATCAGATGTCACCATTGTGAAACGCATCAAAGCAGACTTCAAGCAGTTAGGACCTCGTTTTGGCCAACGAATGAAAGCGTTGGCAGCAGCCGTAGGGACCATGGATGCAGAAGCAATCCAGCAGTTAGAATCCAACGGAAGCATTGATGTGCACCCTGCGGATGGCTTGGGGCCCGCAGAAGTGCTTTTGTCGGATGTGGAAATTGCGACAGAGGACATTCCGGGATGGCTGGTTTCGAGTGCTGCTGGTGTGACCGTGGCATTGGACATTGTATTGGATGACGTCTTGCGCTCAGAAGGCACTGCTCGGGAGTTGGTCAACCGCATTCAAACGATGCGCAAAGAGTCAGGCTTCGAGGTGACCGATCGCATTGAAGTGCAGTTGAAAGCGGAAAAGGCCATCCAACAGGCGATTGCATCGAATATGGATTATATTCGGGCCGAGACGTTGGCCGATGAGATCCACTGGAGTGAAGTGGACTCAAAGGAGGAGGTGATTTTAGATGATGGTCAATCCATTTGGATGACCTTGAAAAAAGTGAACAGATAATACCGTCATGGCAGAAACACGCTACACGGACAAAGACCTCCAGGAATTTGAGGCTTTGATTCAAGAGAAATTGAACGTTGCACGAGAGAATTACGGTGAGTTGAAACGAGCGCTGTCCCACGAGGATGACAACACGACAGACGATACGTCGCCCACTTTCAAAATGATGGAGGACGGTTCGGAGACGATGAGTCGGGAAGAGACCGCTCAATTGGCATCACGACAGGAAAAGTTCATCCGAAATCTGGAGAACGCTTTGCTCCGCATTAAAAACAAGACCTTCGGCATCTGCCGAGTGACGGGAAAGCTGATTCCAAAGGCGCGTCTTCGTTTGGTTCCCCATGCTACCATGTCCATTGAAGCGAAGAACCAGCAATAAACGTTGACACGCTTTCAATCATTGGGAGGATGGTTTTTGGCCATTGTGTTGCCATTGTTGGTGACCGATCAGTTGATCAAGGTTTGGATTAAATTGTCTTTTTCTGTTGGAGAACAAAGTCCACTCATCCCGGGTCTGATTGAGCTGCAATTCATTGAAAACGAGGGGATGGCATTTGGTTGGGCGCTTCCAGGCATGGCCGGAAAACTGCTGTTGACCTCATTTCGTTTGGTCGCGGCTGTCGGGTTGGGTTTCTATTTCAACAAACTGCTGAAAGAAAGAGCGCACAGGGGATTGTTGGCGTGCATCTCGCTCATATGGGCCGGTGCGATTGGCAACATCATTGACAGCGCTGTATATGGCGTGTTGTTCTCGCGAAGTTCTTGGGGCTTGGTAGCCCAATTCCTGTCAGAAGAGGGAGGCTATGCACCGATTTTGATGGGCAATGTGGTGGACATGTTCCATTTCACTGCTCGGTGGCCGGCTTGGTGGCCCATTGATGGTATGCGTTCCCATGAGATTTTCCCGCCCATCTGGAATTTAGCGGATGCCGCTATATCAATTGGTGTGATTACGCTGCTGATTGCTCAGCGAAGGTTTTTTGCGGACGCATCGGAGAATGTGGTTTCAGAGCCTGCGACCTCGTCTGAGGGAGCGGAGGCTTAATGTGAGGCGATCACGGGCTCAACCCAATCGCCATGCGCTCGAATCAATTCAACGAGTGCATCGACCGCCTCAGCCTCCGGTACATTGCGTTGAATGACCTCCTTTTCCTTGTACAGTGTGATCTTGCCAGGTCCTGTGCCAACGTAGCCATAATCGGCATCGGCCATTTCTCCAGGACCATTGACGATGCAACCCATGATGCCAATCTTCACTCCCTTCAAATGCGAGGTGACTTTCCGAATTTTCGCCGTGGTCTCTTGAAGGTCAAAAAGCGTCCTTCCGCAACTTGGACAGCTGATGTACTCTGTTTTTGAAATGCGAGTCCGTGTCGCTTGAAGAATTCCAAATGCCGTAGAGTTTCGCCATTGCAAGGGAACGTCTGTGCCGCCCAACCAAAGGCCATCACCGAAGCCGTCCAACAGCGGACCTCCTAGATCGGTGGCTGCATGCAGTTGGTAGGTTTCGGGCTCGGTTGCCTCAGGCTGCCGATGTAATATCACGGGAACAGTACACTGAACCTCGTCCAATCGCATGCACATTGCACGCAATGAAGCCATCGCATGGGCGTGCGTTGTCGTCAGCACCAACACCACGTTGTTTTGAAACTTCACCCATTCAATGAAGGCATCCGTGAGGTGATCTCGCTCGACTTTCACAAAGTGTATATCGGCTTCAATGGCCGCAATTGATGGTGCGCTTGCCCAGGTTTGCGCATCCCACAAAGGATAGTGGCGAGTACCGCCAGCAAAAGCCGGGGCATTTTGAATGACGCCGAGCGTCCCGGGCAATTCAAAACCAACGGTTTGATCTCCAGCATAGATAAAATCGCAAGCGAAATCATCCAGGTTCCATTTGTCCAATGGCACAGAATACCGGTACCCACATCCGAACAATCTTGCGGGCGTGATGGGTTGATTGCTCAGATCATGGACCACAACAGGGACGTGTCGATGACCGATGTTGGCCACTTCATGGGTCAATCTCCTTTGGTAGGAGAACGGGTCAAAACTGAGCGGTACGGAGGGAATGTCCTCGAGGTCGAGCCGGCCATGATAACGCTCAACCAACTTACGAGCAACGGGCAATTCAGCCTCGGGCGCTTCCGTCAACGAAACGCGCACGGTATCACCTAAGCCGTCTTCCAGCAAAACTCCTATGCCCACAGCGCTTTTGATGCGACCGTCTTCGCCGTCCCCCGCCTCTGTCACTCCCAAGTGCAACGGATAATCCATGCCTTCCTTGTCCATGTGAGCGACCAGCACTTGTGGGTTGGAAGCTTTCATTGAAATGACCACGTCGTGGTAGTTGTGCAAGCGACAGATTCGCAAAAACTCCATCGCACTTTCGACCATGCCCATGGGCGTATCGCCATAACGACCGAGAATGCGGTCGGATAAAGAGCCATGGTTCGTGCCGATGCGCATCGCCCGTCCAAGCGCCTTGCACTTGATGACCAGCGGAGTGAAACGCGCTTCAATGCGTTTCAACTCATCGGCATACGTGGCATCGGAATAGGTGAGTTCTTCAAATTTTTTCTTGTCGGCGTAGTTGCCCGGATTGACCCGGATTTTTTCGACATAGTCGGCAGCGACTTCTGCGGCATTGGGCGTGAAATGGATGTCTGCAACCAGCGGGACATCATGCCCCAATTCCCGGAGCGCCTGGGCAATCTCATTTAGCGCTTCCGCCTCTTTTTTGGAAGGCGCGGTGATGCGCACGAGCTCACACCCCGCCTCGATCATGCGCACACTTTCAGCCACAGTCAACGGCACATCCATGGTGTCCGCAGTGGTCATGGACTGAATTCGAATGGGCGCATTGCCACCCATGCTCAACGACCCAATCAGCATTTCGCGCGATGTTCTTCGGCGGTAATTGAAGAGGTTCGCCCCAAAATCTGTAGTTTCCTGAGAATGCGTGCTGTTTTCCATGGACGAGAACTGAGTTGGCTAAATTAACCCCTCAAGAGGTTGGTTTGTTGACCTGATGGCGTTCGTTTGCGTCCGCTTGCCCCTAACTTTCCATCATGGGTTCCATTTCAATTGACCAAGACCGGGTCATTGTGTTATCGTCGACACCGCACGGTGACCAAACCCGAATCATTCGCGTTTTGAGTCGTGAGCTGGGAGTGGTTCCATTGTGGGTTCGATTGGGAACTGGAAAAAAACGTCAGGCCGGTCTTTGGCATTCGGGGGCTCTGTTGGATGTCAGCGGATTGAAACGAAAAGGATCGGATGGTTTGTTTCGATACGCAGAAGCGCATCGGGCCGTGATGTTTGAACAATTGATTTCGGATGTGCGCAGAAGTTCGGTAGCCTTTTTCCTTGCGGAAGTGGTGCTCAAAACGTTGCCCGAGGAATCGGCGCACCCAGAAGTATTTGACCTGTTTTGGCACACCTTGGAACGGCTGGAGACCATCCCACAGACGGGATGGATGCATGTCCAGTTTTTAGGTCAGTTGATCGCGCTATTGGGATTGGCTCCAACGCCAGAACCCTTGGAATTGAAGGGATTGGATTTGCAAACAGGCGAATGGATCGATGGGGTTTACGAAGACGATGATCACCTGGGCCCTCAATTGGCCGCCTTGTTTGTTCATTGGACCACACCGGAGGCCACCATGGATTCGCCGCAGAAATTGAGTCCAACCCAGCGCCGTCATCTGGTGTTGGGACAGGTGCGATATTTGCAACATCATTTGAGCGGCCCAAAGACCATACAGAGCTACGATGTCTTGGAATCCATATTTTCGGTTTAACCCTATGCTTCTTGGCTCAATTCTTGCTAATCGGTTGGCCATGCGCAGACGCAGACGGCCAATTCTACAAGTCAAAGGAAGAACGATTGTCTCTTTGCTCACTTTCGTGCTGCTTGGGTTGAGCGCTGCGCAGGGACAGTCGGATTCCAGCGGGATTGAAACGCAGAAAAATGAAGTCCGGCTGAACAGCCTACCGAAGGCTACCGAGAACACACCTCGCATTATCATGCCGGCGAATCGGGATGTGTTGAAGGAAAGCAACCAAATTCAAACGGTGGGTTCCGATGGCTTGACGCCCATTCCCTTTGCTGTGGTATTCAACAAGAATTCAGGACAAAGCGTGATGACTGATGTCACTGGAAATGCGACCGTATCCCGTTCAGCGATGATGGATACGCTGGTCTTTCGAAGCATCGGATTCATGGACATGGTCGTGTATCCAGGGGACCCCATTCCTCAGAAAATCCGAATGGTCGAAGATCTGATCAGTTTGGAAACGGCAGAAGTGGTGAGCCAAGGATTGGTGCATGCGCAAGACGCGTCGCTGTCCATGCAGGTGGACCGAATGGCCAGTATAGAGCGTCCAGTGGTTCCTTTGGAAGTTCCTCAGAATTCAGCGGAGCTCCTTTGGGCGACCGGTTCTGTCATGGTTCAACAAAGCCAGCAAGGAGGAGGCTCGCCCATTTTGAGAGGGTTTGAGGCCAATCGGATCTTACTGGTGGTGGACGGCGTTCGAATGAACAATGCCATTTACCGGAGTGGTCACTTGCAAAATGCGATCACCATTGATGCCCAGGTGTTGGAGCGGACGGATGTTTTGCTCGGCCCGAACAGCATCTTGTTTGGCAGTGACGCCTTGGGCGGTGTGATCCATTACCACACCCGGACGCCAAAACTGGGCGTTAAGGACTTCGGTGTCCGGAGCTCAGCGGCGTATCGTACTCCAAATTCCAGTTGGTCTGGTCACGTTGACGTGGAAATTTCGCGTCCAGGTTGGGCCAGCTTGACCAGTGTTAGCCGATCGGTTTACGGCGATTTGCGGATGGGTCGCTGGAGACAGCATGGCGATGCTACGTGGGGATTGGATTCGCTTTATGCGGTGCGAGTGAATGGGGTGGATTCGATGTTCGTCAACGCATCCCCCGATATCCAAAAAGGCTCGGGGTACCAGCAGACCGACTGGCTGCAGAAATTCCGAATCCAAGCGGGCACGGGTGTAGTGGATTTGAATTTCCAGTACAGCACCAGTTCCAATGTGCCGCGTTACGATGTTTCAAGCGATTGGAGCAATGAACAATTGAAATGGGCGGAGTGGAATTATGGCCCGCAAAGACGCGCTCTGGGCTCCGCGAAATATGCTCGCCAACTGCAGCAATGGAATGTGGCTTGGGAATCTCAAGTGGCCATTCAACGCATAGAGGAATCGCGCATCAAACGACGTTTTGGGGACGATTGGCGGGAGACGCAAACGGAGACAGTTCAGGTATTGAATGGTTACAGCACTTTCAATAAGCGGTGGTATTCTGGCTTGAACGTGACGGCGGGTTTGAGCGCTTCTTGGGATGCGGTGACTTCGGTGGCGAAACAAGTCCATGTGCTGGACGCCGACAGCGTTCAAGACGCCCTCACACGCTATCCCAATGGTGGCAGCGGAATGCGCACGCAAGGAGTTTTTGCAACGGCCCAGTGGCCATGGCGGCAACATCGACTTGCAGCGGGTGTCCGCTGGAGCCAGTCCCAATTGAACGCTCAATTCAATCCCAATGCCAGCTATGCGCTCCCGTTCGACGCATTGAACATGAACAATGGCGCATTGACCGGTGGGATTTCAGGCCAATGGACCAGCAATGGCCCATGGACCGCCATGACCTCTTTGTCCACGGGCTTCCGACATCCCAACGTCGATGACGTGGGGAAGGTCCGTGAAAAAGGGGGGTTTGTTTTGCTTCCCAATGATTCCTTGAAGCCAGAATACCTGACCAGTTTGGAGCAGGGTGTGACGTGGAATCTTCAAAATCGAAACGTCCTGACGTGCTCATTGACCGGATTTGCGAGTTTCTTGGATCATGCGATTGTGCCTCAAAATGCCACGCTGGAGGATGCCTCCATGTTTTGGATTGACGGCGATTCAGCCCAAGTTCAAACACATGTGAATGCCGACCAAGCCACCATTATCGGAGGGCGTTTTGAAATCAAATCGCAAGTGACTGAACAATGTGGATTCGAAGCTGCCGTCAATTGGACGCGCGGCAGGCAGGTTGCCAAAGGTGATGAGACGACGCGCCCGATGGCGCACATTCCACCGGTTTTTGGAAGATTGGCCTTGGATTATGAGCGCCGTTGGCTGACGTTAGAGGGCAATGTATTGTTCAGCGCGAAGAAGCCGATCGCAGATTTTGGAGATTATGCCACGGACAATTTGGATTTGATGCTGCCATCAGGGGCGCCTTCTTGGTGGACTTTCAATGTTGAAAGTGAAGTGCAACTGCACCCTGCTTTGAAGTTGCGAATGGGATTGCGGAATGTCTTTGACATGCATTACCGCGTTTTCGCTAGCGGAATCAGCGCGGCGGGCCGCGGGTTCTACACGTCGTTGCATGCTTCGTTCTAACGGGCAATCGCTACCTTCGTAGCATGCGTTTTGCAGAGGTCATTGGTCACACAGAAATAGGGGCGCGGTTGCGCAATGGAGCGCAATCCAATCGGGTGGCGCATGCGCAGTTATTCGATGGGCCGGAAGGGTCTGGCACCCTGGCTCTAGCGCTGGCTTACGCGAGGTTCTTGCATTGCACGGAACGCACAGAGGCGGACTCCTGCGGTCAATGTTCATCGTGTCGCTCCTATGATTCCTTGCAACATCCGGATTTGCATTGGTCGTTTCCATTTTTCAAGAAGGACGGTGGCGAGCATGCGACATCCCAGCCCTTTCAGGCGGCCTGGCGACTGCGGATGTTAACGGGTCCTTACTTCGGTCAATCGGAATGGTTGGACGTCATTGGGGCCGATAAGAAACAGCTGTTCATCAGTGTTCAAGAGGCGTTGGAAATCAACCGGAAACTCGGCTTGAAGTCATTTCAAGGAGGGTGGAAAGTGTTGATTTGCTGGTTGCCAGAAACGATGCGTGTGGATACGGCCAACAAGATGCTCAAGCTCATTGAAGAGCCGACGGATCGCACAGTGATGCTTTTTGTTAGCGAGCACTTTGACCAACTGCTGGCGACCATTCGATCAAGGGTTCAAACGATTCGCGTGCCTCGATTGTCGGATGCAGAGGCCGCCTCTGGTTTAGTCAATCAATTTGATGTGGATGCGGCTTTGGCTGCACAATGGGTGCAAGTAGTTGAGGGCAATGTCGCCGCGGCATTGCGCCTGCAACAGAGTGAGGGGTCAGGCGCTGATTATGGCTTGTTTGTGCGATGGATGCGCGCTTGCTATGGCCAAGATTCTCCGGCCATGGTGGAGTTGGCTGAGGAAGTATCGAAAATGGGACGGGAGGTGATGAAACGCTTCTTCATTTATTCCATGCACATGGTCCGACAGTGCATTGTGGGCAATTACGGGGCCATGGAGTTGGTGCGATTGACGGATGAGGAACGCGGTTTTGCAGAAAAATTTGCCCCCTTCATTCACCACGACAATGTGCTCAGACTCCAATCATTGCTCGAAAAAGCGCACCGGGACATTGCGGGAAATGTCAATGGTCGTTTGGTGTTTCTAGATTTGAGTGTACAAGTCAACATGTTGCTGCGGAAGACGGCCTAAGCAAACGTATCTTCGCTATACTATGAGCTGTAGCAATTGCAAAAAAGGTGAGGACGGAAATCCGCGAGGATGTAAGAGCAATGGAAATTGCGGAACGGGTGGTTGTGGACCCATGACGGTATTTGATTGGTTGGAAGGTGTGGCGCTTCCAACGGGGCAGTCTGCTTTCGACGTCGTCGAAGTGCGCTTCAAGGCCAATCGCAAAGGATTCTTTCGACGATCTGGCGGGTTGGATGTGCAAGTGGGTGATGTCATCGCTGTAGAATCTGATCGGGGCCATGACATTGGTGTAGTCAGCTTGCGCGGAGAATTGGTCCGTGCTCAGATGAACGCCAAAAAAGTCCGGGACGATCATGAACTGAGCAAAGTCCTGCGCAAAGCAACCCAAGAAGACATTGACTTGTGGCAAAATGCCCGGATGCGTGAAGGAGAGACCATGACGAAAAGTCGTGAGATCATTCAGCGTTTGGGATTGCGGATGAAATTGTCTGATGTTGAGTTTCAAGGTGACGGCAAAAAGGTCACTTACTATTACATCTCAGATGACCGGGTTGATTTTCGGGATCTGGTGCGTGAATTGGCCGGAGCCTTTGCTGTTCGCGTCGAAATGCGACAAATTGGAGCACGGCAAGAAGCTGGGCGCGTTGGAGGCATTGGCGTGTGTGGAAGGGAGTTGTGTTGTGCAAGTTGGTTGACCGACTTCCGCAGCGTGAGCACTTCCGCAGCGCGCTACCAGCAGATGTCATTGAACCCCCAAAAATTGGCGGGTCAATGCGGAAAGCTAAAGTGTTGTCTGAATTTTGAGTTGGACCAGTATGTGGAATCGGTCAAAGAATTCCCTTCTCCCAATGCCAAAATTAAAATGAAGGAAGGCCGTGCAGTCGTCTTCAAAATGGACATTTTCAAGAAGCTCGTTTATTTGCTTCACCTCGATGCTCCGGCAGCTGGTCCTGTGCCGGTTTCGCTGGAAGACATGAAGGAATTGATGGCGATGAATGAACGCGGAGAATATCCCCATTCCTTGTCAGAATTTGCACTGCAAGAGGAGCCCGATGAGGTGGATGCGGTGTATTCCAATGTAGTTGGTCAGGACAGCTTGACTCGATTTGACGAACAACGCCAGAAGCGAAGAAAAAAAGGAGGCCGACCAGGATCCGGAGGCAATTCGAATCGTTCGGGAGGTCGAAATAACCGAGGACGAAGCAAGGATGGTCCGAAGGCTGCTGCCGCATCGCCGGGAGGTCGATCCGGAGATGCCAAACCGGCATCGAATGCAGAAAGCGGACAAAACCGAGGTCGGGGACGCTCCAGAGGGAAGGGCGGTCCAACCCCGAGTTCGGAGAACAACCAGAAAAAGGAAGGATGACAGGACGCGTCCACATGATCGGATGGTGTGTGATTCTTTCGTTTCAATGGGCCGCTTGTGGAAGTGATGCTGCATTTTCTGGCCATGAGGCATTGCCTTCGACTGGATGGCTATCGTCTGAATCAGCTTCGTTTGAATGGCAAGTTCGCGACACGATGACCCAGCATGATTTCTTCATTGATTTGCGGCACGACCAAACATATCCGTTTAGCAACATCTACCTTTTTGTGGACTTCACATTTCCCAATGGAAAGTCGTTACGCGACACCGTGGCCTGCACGTTGGCTGATGATCGCGGCCGTTGGTTAGGCTCTGGCTGGGGAAATTTGGTCGATCACCGCATTGGCTTCAAACGCAATACGTCATTCCCGATTCCGGGCGATTATTCCATCGAAATTGTGCACGGAATGCGTCAGAATCCATTGCTGGGTATGCGGGATGTGGGCTTTCGTTTGGAAGCTTCGAATCCCAAGTGACCGCAATTAGATTTCAGTGAGGGAGGGCAATGGGCCCGTCAAAGGCTACAGGCTTGCCAGCCTCCAACCACGCTTCCATTCCTCCAATCAAATCGATGATGTGTGGATGTCCGATGATGCGCAACTCCTCTGTAATAACCCCGCTGCGCCCGCCGGCTTCACAATACACCATCACGGGTCGATCCGTTGGAAGTTGCTTCAAAGGCTCCAGTCGGTGGTCCCAATCAAATGAAATGTAACCAGCTTGTTCCAAGTGTCCCTGAGCCCACTCTTCATCCGATCGCACATCAAGGAGAAGGGCATTGGGGTAAAGTGCTTGCAGGGAATCCAAGTGTAAAATGGAGATTTCACTGACTTGTGGATGGTCTGTGTTGTTTCCCGTTTGTGCCGTCGTGCTTGAACCGCAATGGGACAGCAAAACAATCGCGCAAATCAGGGCCGTTGTGATAGAAAGATGCTTCATCTGGCGAAAGATAAGCTTGTGACGGACTGGCTTGTGAACTTGGGTGCACAGAAGTGCTTTGGGAGGCGGACTTTTATGGTAAATTGCAACCGCAAGTATGAAACCATGATGGATATAAAAGGTGCAATAGCACACGATTACCGAGCGCTTCAATTATTTATATTGGGGTTGAGCGCACTCTTCTTTGCTCCTTTATGGGGCCAATCAGATGATCTCCCATCCGGAGCCTCCTCCACCGCAGAGGTGAAGTTTTGTGGCCAATGGCAGATGACCGAGGCCTTTTTTGAGGCTCATCCTGAGCTCCGAGGACAGGCGGAACGGGATGCTGAAAGGCTCGAACAGGAGACCGCAGAATTCCAAGACTTCAACCGCGATGAACTCATCATCATCCCCGTTGTCTTCCACGTCATTCATTACAATGGGCCGGAAAATATCAGCGAGGAACAAGTGCACAGCGCGATCACGGTCATGAACCGCGACTTTAGAAAGTTGAACGAAGATGTCACGGATGTCATTGATGAGTTCGCCGATATCGCGAATGATGTTGAAGTCGAATTTCGCTTGGCGCAGCGGGACCCAGATGGCAATTGTCATATTGGGATCAACCGCTTATTGAGCCCACTGACCTATGATGGCGGAGGCGAGGTGAAAGACTTGATCCAATGGCCACGCAACAACTACCTGAACATTTGGGTAGTAGAAAATGCGGCAGGAGCAGCGGGTTACAGCTTGTATCCGAGTTCAGTCAGTGGCAACCAAGGAGCGGGCAATGACGGCATCGTCGTGGCACACGATTACACGGGAAACATCGGGACCAGCAGCAATTATCGTTCACGAACATTGACGCATGAAGCCGGACATTGGATGAATCTGCGTCACACATGGGGCAATAGCAACAACCCGGGTGAAGCGGAGAATTGCGACAACGACGACAACGTAGATGACACCCCGCTAACAAGTGGATGGACGTCTTGCAATGTGGATGGAGAGACCTGCGGTTCCCTGGACAACGTCCAGAATTACATGGAATACTCTTATTGCGGTCGGATGTTCTCAGAGGGCCAGGGCGAGCGGATGCGCGCTGCGATGTATAGCAATGTCGCCCAACGAAATCAGTTGTGGACTCCTCAGAATTTGGAGGATACGGGCGTTTTGGAAGGGCCAATCCTTTGCGAAGCCCGTTTTTCGGCATCGCGCCAAACCATTTGCGCTGGGGATTCGATTCAGTTTTTCGACAACAGCTACCATGGCGTGACAAATTGGAGCTGGTCTTTTGGCGATGGCCAAACGGCAGATGGGGAAAACCCGTGGAACCAATTCATGGCGCCTGGTTTGTATGATGTCATGTTGACTGCTTCAAGCGGTTCGGATGAAGTCAGCCTAACCATGGCATCCTACATTCAAGTGCTGCCATCGGGAGCGTTGCCTTTGCCTTTTGCGGATGATTTCGAAGAAGCCGAGCTCTCTGCTGACTGGTTCATGGTGGATGTGGGAGCAGACGGAGATGGATGGGAATTGACATCGGCCGCTGCCGTTTCCGGCAGCCAGTCCATGAAAATTCAAAACTGGTCCAATTTCTTGGAGTTCAATGCAGACCAATTGGTGAGCAGCTCGATGGACATGTCTGAAGCGCAAGAAATCCACATTTCTTACAAATGGGCCTACTGCTTCAAAGGCACCAATGAAGACGAAGATGACACGGATGATCGACTCAAAATTTACGCGTCACCGAACTGTGGAGAGACTTGGAGTTTGCGTCGCATGCACCGCGGGTATACAGATTTACCATCCGCACCGCCGCACCCCTTTTCATTCACTCCATCTGGTCCAGATGAATGGAATTCCTACACGCTTGTCCTTCCTTACGAGCAATTTTTCACCGAGAACTTCCGGATGATGTTTGAGTTTGAGAGTCGACTTGGAAACAACATCTTCCTGGATGACGTCAACATCCAGATATTCACGGCTTCAGATTTATTGGAGCGAGAGCGGCTTCAAGGGATTCCTCTTGAAGTGTATCCAAACCCTAGTGCGGGGCAAGCGTGGCTTGAGTTTCAAACGTGGATGGTACATGAAGATGTCACCATTGAATTGCTTGACATGACGGGACGCCTCATTGAGAATGTGTATGCCGGCCAATTGGCTCCGGGCATGCAGCGTTTGTCTCTAGGGAGCTCCAATCCTCGAGCCGGTACCTACATCGTTGCGGTCAAATTGGATGGCATTCCGAGCACAAAGCGGGTCATCTTCGAATGACCCTTCCAAGGGTGGCGACATCGAAATTGAGCGAAACGAAACGACCGCGAGGGACTATGTCCACCGCGGTCGTTTTGTTTTCCATTCACTGAACGGGACTGGAAATGGATTAGCTTTTCGAGCCCATCAGCACCGTAACGCAGCCTTCGTGCATGATCGCGGTTTCCGATGACGGAACTTGAACTTTCACTTGCAGCTGCTGTGTGGTTTCCACTTTGAAGTCAACGTGGTTTTCATTGGGTTCTCCTTTGCGGCTGTCAAAAAGGTTTTTGCCTCTGCCATCAAAGATTTCATAGGTCACGTTACCGAGCACGGGATGGCTGCAAACAACCAAGCGGTAGTCTTGGCCAGCGAGAAATGTCAACATCAATTCAGCTTCATCACCGGGAATGAGGATTGCACTGTTGTAGTTGTCGTTTTGGATGTAGCCATCCAACGCGGTCATACAGTTTTTCTTGGTAAAAGCGCGGCATTGCGCTTGCGCAGTTGTTGCCAAGAGGCCAAAGGCCATAAGGAGGATAAGGGTATGCTTCATCTTACTTCGGAACATTATTGGATGCATGCGTTCCGCACAGAGGCGACGGAAGCGGCAATGGCTTGAATGGTGGCATCGTCAGCCGAATACGAAGGACCTCCGCCAATGACGAACGATCCGGATTCTTCTCGATTGGTGGTGCTCTCACCTTCTTCTGACTTCACTTGAGCGAAGGCGGCTTCTATGGGCGCCATGGCATTGAGCAATCCGGTGAGCTCATCGGTTTGTTCGTAGCTACGGCACAAGCGCATCACATCATCTAAGGTGAGCTTTTGCTCAGCAATGCGTTGCTTCAACTCCACAGGAGCTTCCTCTAAATGACGGGTGGCCAAGTACATGCCTTCGATCCAGCCGGATGCAACCACCAAGCCAGCAAGGTGTTCTTGGCCATTGAATTTGAGCCGCTCGTTGAGATCATAAAAAGTCTCCGATACAATGCGAATGAGCTCCTGGCGATCGTTTCGATTGTCTTCAACTGAACTCATCACGTCATCACTCAAGACGTCGTTCACACCCAAAGCCGAGCTCAGGGACTGAATGGCTTCGAGGTAATCAATGCTGATGGAGTTTTCCTCGAAAATGGTAGCGTAGCTCAGGTCGGCTCCGTAGATCCCCAAGTTGATCGCTTGGCGGTCACTGGTGGTGTATTGATCAGATTGTCCTGCGGGATTCAAAGCGTCCGCATGGAATTGCGCTCCACTGCGCTTGATCAATGAAGCTGTTTCCATCGGAGATGGCGCTGCATGAAAAATCTTAGTGAGTGCGGTTTGTCGTGTGGTGACGGACATGCCTTCAGAACCCATGGCGGATTCTTGTGCGACTTGGTCTTCGCCTCCTTGGTTACTTTCGGCGGATTCTCCGCATCCTGTTATGAGCAGGAGACCCAGTCCGAGGACTGCAATCGAGGTTTGAGTTCGTTGAATGAAACGCATGATATTATAGCTGGATATTGAAGCACAATTTGCCTCGCACCAGGGTCGTATACGGCAGTGAACTCAAAAAGTTCCACACACTGAGATGTTCAGGAAGAAAACGGCAATCAATGCGCCTCCAACCAGTCCTTTCCTGTGGACATGTCCACAACCAATGGAACGTTGAGTTCAACGGCTTGGACCATGGATGCCCGGACCAGTTTCTCGACGGCTTCGACCTCTTCGACGAGCACGTCGAAGACCAATTCATCATGAACCTGCATGATCATCTTCGATTTCAATTGGGCCGATTTGAGCGCTTTGTCCACGCTGACCATGGCTACCTTGATGATGTCAGCTGCGGAGCCTTGAATGGGCGCATTGACCGCATTGCGCTCAGCAAAGGCGCGCACGGTGGCATTGTTGGATTGAATGTCCGGTAAATAGCGGCGACGGCCCATGACCGTCTCGGCATAACCCTTTTCCCGCACGCTATCAACGCATCGCGCGGTGAATTGTTTGAGGTCTTTGAATTGTTCGAAATAGGCGTCAATGATTTCCTTGGCTTCTCTTCGGGGAATGCCCAAGTTTTGTGCCAAACCGAAGGCTCCTTGGCCATACAAAATACCGAAGTTGACGGCTTTTGCTTTGCTGCGCATGGCGCGATCAACTTCTTCGACCGGTACATCGAAGACCTTGGCTGCAGTCGCGGTGTGAATGTCCAAACCTTGGATGAACGCTTCTACGAGTCCTTGATCTTGGGACAAAGCTGCCGCAATTCTCAATTCGACCTGGCTGTAATCGGCGGCAAGGAGCACGTGCTGGTCACTCGCAGGAATGAATGCCTTCCGGATGGCGCGACCCTCTGGTGTGCGAATCGGAATGTTTTGAAGATTCGGATCTTTCGAACTCAATCGACCGGTTGCGGCAACGGTTTGTTGGTAGTTGGTATGGACGCGGCCAGTATCCGAATGGACCAATTTTGGCAACGGCTCAACATAGGTAGTTAGCAATTTTTTGAGTTTCCGATACAAGAGAATGTCGCCGACAATGGGGTGGGCGTCTTGGAGTTTCGATAACACTTCTTCCCCAGTAGGGTATTGCCCTGTTTTGGTCTTTTTGACCTGAGCCGGAATGCTCAATTTTTCAAATAAGATGTTACCGAGTTGCTTGGGACTATCGATGTTGAAGGCTTCACCGGCAACTTCATGGATGTTGGTGGTGAGCTGTTCCAGTCGCTCGGCGAGCTCAATGCTATATGCTTGGAGCTCCCCCACATCGATGTTCACGCCTTCCAACTCCATGTCGGCTAGAATCCGGACAAGGGGCATTTCAACAGATTCGAACAACTCTGTAGCGGCGACTTCGTGCATTTGGGGGATGAAGCGTTCCCTCAATTGCCAGGTGATATCCACGTCTTCGCAGGCGTAATCTGTGATGGCGGCGACGTCCAGGTCTGCCATGGTTCGCTGGTCCTTTCCTGCTTTGCCGATGAGGTCCGTAATCGGGACCGTTGTGTAATTCAATTCCACTTCCGCTAGGCGATCCCATTTGGGGTGACGTTCTGGTTGGATGAGGTAATGCGCGACCATGGTGTCGAACAACTTGTTTTGAATGCGCACGCCCCGACGAGCAAGCATTTTGTAATCGAATTTGAAATGATGCGCGACCACTTCTTTCGTGGAGTCTGAAAAAACAGCTTCAAACGCCTCAAGCAGGGTCGTTTCCGTCCAATCTTGACTGGATACCGGTACCCAAAAGGCCTCCCCGGATTTCACGCAGAACGACATGCCCACCAAATCGGCGTCCATGGTATTGAGTCCAGAAGTCTCCGTATCAAAGGCATAAACGGCTGATCTTTGGAGGCGCTCTATCAATGCATTAAGCTCAGCGCGATCTTGCACCAAGGTGTAGGCATGGGGAACATTTTGAAGAGAGTTGCCATCAGGGGAAGCAACGGACTCCGCAGCGAAATGCTCTGAAGCGTTCGGTCCAGAGGCGCCTGCAGGCGTTCCGAACAAATCGAGTTGTGCCCCTTCTGCATCGATGGTTTTCGCAACGGCGACGGCGGCGGGCTTGGTCGATTCGCTCGCGGTCGATTCTCCTAAGATGCGTTTGGCCAAGGTCCGAAACTCCAATTCTTCCAAAGTCTCTCTCAATTCAGTTGGCTTGGGGTTTTCCATCACCATGGCATCCAATTCAATTTCCATGGGGATGTCCAGGCAGATGGTTGCCAATTCCTTGGAGAGAAAAGCCTGTTCTCGATTCTCTTCAACCCGTTCTTTCAACTTGCCTTTGAGTTCATGGCTGTGTTCCATGATGCTTTCCATGCTACCATATTGGAGGAGCAATTTTGAGGCTGTTTTCGCACCAACACCAGGCACGCCGGGAATGTTGTCAGCACTATCGCCCATGAGTCCGAGAAGATCAATGACTTGCTTGGGATGATCAACACCGAATTTCTCGCAAATTTCAGGGGGCCCCCAAACTTCAGCGGGCCCTCCACCTTTTGCCGGTCGGAACATGCGCACCTTTTCCGTGACGAGCTGTCCAAAATCTTTGTCTGGCGTCATCATGTAGACATCAAAGCCGGCCAATTCTGCCTTTTGAGCGATGAAGCCGATGATGTCGTCAGCCTCAAAACCCACCTTGCGGATTTGCGGGATATTGAGCCCTTCCAATACCTGGAGAATCCAGGGAACCGAACGTATGATGTCTTCCGGGGTTTCGTCCCGATTGGCTTTGTATTCCGGGTATTGAACGTTTCGAAAGGATCCGCCTGGCGAATCGAAGACTACGGCGAGGTGGGTTGGTTTTTCGTTTCGAATGATTTCCAAAACCGCGTTTGTGAACCCAAAAATAGCGCTGGTATTCAGCCCTTTGGAGTTGATCCTTGGGTTTTTGATGAATGCGTAATACGCCCGAAAAATTATGGCGTAGGCATCAATGAGGAAGAGCTTTTTGTCCGAGCTAGCTGTGATCATGTGGTCAGAACATCTTGAATGGATGTTCCTTCGAAGTTACCTCAGATGTTGGAATTCTGGAGGCGAAGAGTCAAGCTTTTGGTTGCTTGTAAATGGGGACCGTTGAGCAAGGCTCGCCATACATGATGGACTTGGCTACAGGTTGTAATTTTCGAATGACTTGCCCCAAGGCATGGGGCCCGCCCGCTTCTGAGCAGCCCTTGATGACGATTCGAGCACCAGCGTACGATGCGGGATCCATCGAATCAATGTTGGCCAGCAGAATTTGAGCGTTGACGTCTGCGGGATTTCCAATCCAAACCACAGCATGGAGCAGGGTCAATTGTGACGTCACGAGCATCCAAGCCCAGTCGGGAATGACGGCGTCGGTGGAACAAAAAAGAGCCACAGTGCGCCCCTTAAAGTCAGATTTGTGAAGCGCTTTGAGCGCATCTCGGAACGGTTTTTCCCGGAGAATCAATCCTTGCCAGAGGTAATCATGGAGGTCGAATGGCAGAATGACGCCTTTGGGCAACAAGTCCCCCAAGTCAAGCGACACGAGCCCGCTTTCATCGACACGGTTGCGAATTTCCTCTTCCATGAGTCAGCTTATCCCGCGTTTTGAGCGGATGCAAGTCGATTGTTTTTCTGCTCCATCATGAGGACGGCGGTCTCGATGAT
>JAQCJQ010000089.1 GCA_027593035.1 Bacteroidota bacterium
GGATTTTATGGAACGGCGGGGGGGGGGGGTCTGAAGCAGCACTTCAGAATCGCTCAGTATGCAAGGTTCAGTCTGCAAGAGAATGCAGCAAGGTTCGATTGACTTCAACCGGCTTTTCACTGCGCAATGCTTCAATCCAATCGGATTCAAGTTGGTCTTGGTACGCGGCAATGACTTGTCCGCGTGCTTCGGCCAAAGTCTTGGGTTCCGGATCCCGGATTCCTTGGACTTGGACCAGGATAATCTCATCACCTCCAGCGGTGTATTCGACAAACGTCAGGCCTTTCGAAGCCATCGCCAGCGATCCTGTGGTATAGTCCGCAATGACACGATCTGCCCAGGAGTTTTCCCCTTCGCTAAACAGCCCTTCCTCCAAGCGGTAGGCCAATGAATTCGACGCGTTGGCCTCGTCCGCTATGGCTTGCAAGTCTTTGCCTTTTTTAAGGGCTTTGCGCACTTTTTTGGCCAATCCCGCATCCGCGAGGATGAACGCCCGAACATCCGCCCGTGCACCCCACATGAAGTCCTCGGTATGGTTTGCGTGAAAGGCTTCAAGACCCGTTGTGTCCTTAACGGCACGGCTCCAGACTTGCTCGTCCGTCAGTTCGAAGAGAAGAATGCCGTCGTGGTATTCTTCCATCAGCAATCGGAAGGCATCATGCTTTTCCTCCAGCCTTACATCCTCATAATCGAGCAAGACATTTTCGGACCACAGTTTCAATTGCTCATCGGCGACAGCGCGACTGCCCATGTTGGCGTTCCGAATTTTGGTGCCATTGAGGTGGTCGACAAAGTCACCCAAGGTGGCCGTTTCATCCGCAATGCGCAACAAGGTTTTTGAAAGATCGGACGAACGGACACCTTGTACAGGATGCTTCGGATAGAAGACGCTGTCTTGTTTTGCGATCGCGCGATAAAGCCCTTTCATGGCGCCCGTTTCAAGGGCCATGTTGTACTCGGTTTTCAAATTCTCAATGAACGAGGCCCGAGTCAATTCGCTCCGGCTATCCCGACTGACTTTCTTTTCAATTTCTCGTTTGGAAGCCTCAAAAGAAGCAGGAGCCTTGTATTCAAGGCGCTTGACAATGTGCCATCCGTAAGAAGTCTGGAAGGGTGCGGAGATCTGTCCATCTTCGGTAAGCCCGAATACCGCGTCCTCAAACGCTTCGACCATTTTGCCGGTTCCAAACCAAGGGAGTTCACCGCCTTTGCTAGACGTGCTAGCATCTTCGGACATCTTCAGAGCCAATTCTTCCCAGGAAATGCCCTCGCTGAGGAGGCCGTGAATTTGACCAATTTTCGATTCGGCTTTCGTAGAAGCATCCACGTCAGACCCTTCTTTCAGTCGAATCATGATGTGGGCGGCTCGAATTTCACCGCGGGCGTCTCGACGTCCTGTGACCTCTAAGAAATGATAGCCGTAGCGTGTTCGAACAAGGTTGCTGATGCTGCCTACTTCCGTGGTGTATGCAGCTTCTTCGAAAGGGTAAACCATTTGAAACGCCGAGAACCAACCCAAGTCGCCTCCGTTGTCTTTGACGCTGGGGTCATCTGAACCGCCTTTGGAACGGGCGACAGCGTCAAAATCTTCACCGTTGACAACGCGTGTGCGCAAGGCATTCGCGCGCTTCCAAGCCTTGAGTGTATCGGCAGGAGCAGCTTCGCTGCCACAAGAAATCAAGATGTGCCGTGCGTGAACTTCTTCTTGCTTGCGCTCCCAAGCTTGGAGAACGAGGTCTTGCAGAAGCTCATTGTTGGTCATGTAAGGACGAGCCAGTTGGGTGCGATATCCGGCCAATTCACGCTGGAATGTGGCGACCGTATCCATGCCGAGCGCTTCTGCAGCCTGTACTTTCAATTTGAACTTGATGAACAACTCCAGATAGTCATCCAAGGATGCGACGGTGACGACACTATCGCGGTTGTTCTTCATGAAGATGTGGTCAAAGTCAGCGAGCGTGACCGTTTCGTCGCCCACCGTCAAAACAATGTCAGAAGCTTCTGATGTGCCAGTTTCTTGGGCAAAAAATGCTTGAGGGGCCAATAAGAGGCAACAAACAAAAAGAGTGCAAATGATTTTCATGCGAGTTGTTTCAAAGTCTTGATCGAGGTTCAATCGGGTTATCGGATGCTATAATTCGGGGCTTCACGCGTAATCATGACATCATGCGGGTGGCTTTCCTTCACACCAGCGGAAGTGATGCGAATGAATTGCGCTTCTTGCAATGTGGCAATGTCAGGAGCGCCACAATAGCCCATACCAGCGCGCAGACCACCAATGACTTGGTGCATGACTTCGCCGACCGTGCCTTTGTAGGGGACCCGTCCTGAAATGCCTTCCGGCACCAATTTTTTCAAATCTTCTTCGGCATCTTGGAAGTAGCGGTCTTTGGATCCATGCTGCATGGCCTCCAAACTGCCCATTCCGCGGTATGTTTTGAATTGACGTCCTTCATAGATGATGGTTTCTCCAGGGCTTTCTTGCGTGCCAGCAAGCATGGAGCCAATCATCACGGTGTCGCCGCCACCCGCGAGGCCCTTGACAATGTCTCCAGTGAAGCGAATTCCGCCATCGGCGATGACCGGAACACCGGTGCCGCGAAGGGCTTTGGCCACATCCATGACAGCGCCCAATTGCGGGTAGCCCACGCCGGCAATGATCCGGGTGGTGCAGATGGATCCGGGGCCAATGCCGACTTTCACGGCATCTGCGCCCGCTTCAACCAAAGCCAGCGCTGCGGCAGCAGTGGCGATGTTGCCACACACCACATCAATGGTGGTGAATTTTTCTTTGACGCGCTTGAGCGTATCGAGAACCCCCCGGCTGTGTCCATGCGCGGTGTCAATGATCACCGCATCGACGCCTGATTTCACCAAGGCCTCAACCCGTTCGTCGGTATCGGTCGTGACGCCTACCGCGGCCGCAACGCGCAGTCGCCCGTATTGGTCTTTGCACGAATTGGGAAATTCGCTCAATTTGATGATGTCGCGGTAGGTGATCAGACCGATGAGCTGGTTGTTGGCATCCACGACCGGGAGCTTTTCAATGCGGTGCTCACGCAACAGCTCTTCAGCCATCGCAAAGTCCTTCCCGTTTTGCGTGACGATCAGCCCCTCAGATGTCATCACTTCGCTAATGGGACGCATGTGGTTCTTTTCAAATCGCAAATCGCGATTGGTCACGATGCCAACCAATTTACCGTCCGTATCCACGACGGGAATGCCGCCAATGCGGTGTTCCCGCATGATGGTCAAGGCATCGCCCACAGTGGACTCCCGAAGCAAGGTGATCGGATCTTGGATCATGCCGCTTTCGGATCGCTTGACTTTTCTGACTTCAGCCGCCTGCTGAGCGATGGTCATGTTCTTGTGGATGACACCAATGCCCCCTTGACGTGCCATGGCAATGGCCATCGCACTGCCGGTAACGGTATCCATCGCAGCAGAAATGACGGGCGTATTCAAGGTGATGTTCCGCGTAAACGGGCTCCCTAATTTTACGTCGCGAGGCAAAACCTCAGAATATGCAGGGACGAGCAACACATCATCGTAGGTCAAACCTTCTCCGATGATCTTCGGGTTTTCAGCAGTGGTGGCCATGGCGGGCGTTTGAATCGTGTTTGCCGAAGCACAAGGAGTCGTGCAACGATTCGGACAAAGATAATTAAAATGGAGCTCGCAATCCCCTGCTGTTCAGGCGTTATTCACCAACCAGCAAGTGGACCAATCCAGTGGTCTCGTAGATGCGGCCAGCGCCGTCTCGAATGGAGATGAAATAGCCATAACTCCCTTCAGGGGCTGGCACTCCCATGTGCATTCCATTCCAACCGAAACCAATTTGGTCCGAGGAGAAAATGACATCGCCCCAACGATTGTGGATTTCCATGTGGTATTGGTCAAAATCAGCGAAGCTCACAACCGGCATGAAAACATCGTTGTATCCTCCAATCAATAGGGCGTTCGGGACCCACAAAACGGGAACTTGCGTCAAGCACATCTCATTCGATAACGCGTAGTTCATGCCGCCAGTCGGACCTGATTGGGAATCCATGGCTTCGATCAGGTAGCAAAAGTCACCGGGGCTATAGAGCAAGTTGCTGACGTCGTCCTCCCAAATTGAAACCTGCGGAGGCACTTCAGCAATGAGTTCCGTGGCAGCACCTTGTTGGTTGCGCCGATAAATGCGGTAGCCCTCCGTGCTACCCGGGAAGTCGGCGTACGCCGTCCATTGGATGGTATTGCTCAAAAGTTGCGTGTCCGAAATGCCCTGCAAGTGCATGGTTTGAGCCATGTTGGAGACGCCCACGGAGTCCCCGCAGTAGTTTTCCACCCGCACGCGGTAGGCGTAACTCATTTCATCGGTTGCGGCATTCAAATCAGCAAATTGGAGGGTCACCCCCCCAATGCCCTCTTGTGCATCGTAGTCGAGAAAGAGCTCGTCGATCGCACGTTTTCGCTGCAGAATGTAGGTGTGAACTTCCTCCGAGTTGGGGTCCAAATCGACGATGATGTTCACTCCACCACTGTCGGCCACCGAAGCCCGTCGCATGGATGTAAACGCCGGCGCACCAGGGTATGAGAAGTCCAGTGAACGTTTGTTGGAGCGAATGCCTGCACCCGATGTCGTCGCGGCCACGATTTCATAGCGGAATGTGGAACCGAAAGCGGCGCCTTCATGGGCATAGGAGGAGGCGTCGTCATCCAAGGTCGCGAGCAAAATACCGTTGCCCCAGTTGCCGCTGCCGGTAGGAGTTTCTTCGGCAGCCCAAACACCAATCGAAGTGATTTCGGCGTCGATATTGAATCCGCCATTCCAATCCAAATGGGCCACGTCAGAACAGGGGAGCCGGCTTGCGTTCAAGTGAATGGAGCTGGCACAATAGGTGCCCGCCGCGCCGGGATCCGGAGCGCCATTGACATAACACGAGTCAAATGCCGCGACATTGTAGGACTCGATGTAGGTCACGGCATTCGAATAGGGATCGACGTAATAGGTGGCCGAAGGGTTGTAGATGGTGTCGATGGCCATTTGAAAACCGGCATTGCAGCGGTATACGATGTAGCCGGCTAGATCACTGGCCTCGCTAGGTTCCCAGTGGATGATCGCCAATTGTGAAAGGCTGTCCACTTGGATGTATGCAATCACGGGTGGATCCGGGTCCAACTCATCGCTAATGGAAGATCCTGCCTGGTTGGATTTTTGATCGCATTGGACGTAGCTGCTGCTTTTGAATACACGAAAATTCAAATCTCCACTGCATTCTTCCACTTCATATTCGTAGCTCATCATGCCCCCATTGTCTGGAATCGAAGCGATGGTGTTCCAATCACCGGGGTCGTCCTCGAGTTGCACTTCGAGGTTGCCTCCATCCGAAGCGGCACTGCCAATGCGTGGGCTGTTGAAATCCAATGAGGCCATCCCCGGAGTAAGCGAGGGCTCCGCGGTGAGGTGAATGCTGCAGAGGGTGTCACTGGAAGATCCAAACACTCCGGCTGGACCTTCAGTCACGACAAAATAGCAAAGCTCTGTAGTATTGGCGTTGTAGGTCGTGTTGACGAATCCCGGGTTGACCGGGTCGGTCGGGCTGTCGATGACATAGGTGTCCAAAACCAACCCGCTCGAGGGTTCGAAAATGTGGAGCGTATACGAAGCGAAAACTCCAGCAGGGTCTACGGCTTCCGTCCAGTTGACGGAGGCATTGCCCGCCTGATTGACTTCCACGCACATCATGGAGGACTCCAGTTGCCCCCAAAGCGCTGGGCAACAACCGATCAAGAGTCCCAGTAAGAGAGCTGTGCGGATTGACTTCATGCTACACAAAAATACGCTGCATTGACGGTATGAATACAAGACGCAGCAATTGCGTTGTTTGTTGCACGGTGTTAACAACCCGGAGTTAGGTCTGGGCCTCCGGCTCGTCGCCATACTTCGCCCCACCGTACCCATACCCATACCCATACCCATAGCCATAGCCATAGCCGTACTTGTAGGCATACTTGGCGTAGACCTGTCCCCAACGCGTCATGCGAATGTTGTTCAGGACCAAGGATGCGTGGCTTAAGTTGTTTTGGCTCAAAGCCTCCTCCAAATGTTGAATGCCTCTTTTATTGGCCTTCAACGTATTGGTAACCAATAGGCCTGTGTCCACCTTGCTCATGAGTACCAAGGCATCCGTAATGAGTAATATTGGGGGTGTGTCTAAGATGACGAAATCATACGTGGAACGCAATTCTTGAAGAAGTCCGTCCAATCGGTCATTCAAAACCAATTCGGAGGCATTGGGAGGCACCGGTCCGGCGGTATAAATGTGCAACGATTCTACCGGTCCCACCTGTTGCATTTCCGCTACGGAGCAACGCCCAATGAGGAAGGAACTCAAGCCGAGTTGATTGGATAATTTGAAATTCTTGTGCACTTTCGGTTTGTGCATATCGAAGTCAATCAGAGCGACCTTCTTGCCCGTTTTTGCCAACACGGTGGCCAGATTGGCTGCAACAAAAGACTTGCCTTCTCCTGGGTGCAACGAACTGATTAAGATGGTGTTGGCGCCTTCTTTTGCTAGGATGTACTGGAGATTGGTCCGCAAACTGCGAAAAGCCTCCGTGATGGGTGAGCGGCTGTCTGCGAGAATGGTGATGGGATTTTGAGCCGAGTCTGGATAATGCGGAAGCCCTCCGATGACTGGGATTGTTGAGGTTTCTCGCAGCTCTTGGGTGCTTTCAATGCGTTCAAACAAGAGCATACGCAATAGCGCGAGGGCCAGTGCAGCCAATAGGCCCATCAGAGTGCTGTTGCGAATGGTTCCGGATTTGTCGGGGCCAATAATACCCCCGCCCCGTGCTTTTTCAATGATGATTGCTTGCGGTGCAATGCCCGCACGGGAAATCACATTTTGAGCCCGTGATTCCAGCAAGAAGACGTACAGTTTTTCGTTGACCTGCAACTTGCGCTCCATGCTGATGATGTCGCGTTGGGTTGCGGGTATTCCGCTTAGCCTCTTCTCTAGATTGGTGATTTGACCTCGCAAATTGATGCGCTGATTGATCAGGGTCTCCTCTGTATCATTGATGTACTTGGCGATGGTGAACCGGGCATTGCTAATAGCGCTGTCCAATCGTCGGATGGAAAAGCTATCCTCTGTGACGTCCAACAAGGACGCTGTACGTTCCGTTCGCAACTGAAAAAGCTGATTGACTTGTTCAATCAAGAGCAGGTCTTCCCCAAATAAATAGGAGGTGGGAGGGAGCCCCGAATCCTCTGCACCAGAACTTAAGTAGGACTGCAAGGAGTTCATCGCCTCGAGCCTGAGATCCAATTCCCGCTCAGCGCTCTCCAATTGAACGAGGCTGTTGAAATAATCGGTCTGTTCACGAGTCAAATCTAGGATGTCATTTTGTGCCTTGAACCCATCGACCTGCAGTTCCAAACTGTCCATGATGTTGACCAGCTCCTCAAGCTGCCGGTTGATGAACAATTCTGTTTTTAAGCTGGACTCCAACCGCGCCTCTTTGGTGTAATCGATGTAAATCTCACTGAGCACGTTCAAGAATTCCTGCCCTCTTCCAGGGAGTGTGCTGGACGATTCAAGCGTCAAGATATTCGTACCTGTAACGTTGTCGACGAGCAAGGAACCACGCATCTGCCCAATGCGCTGGGAGCGATTGAACACGCGGAAACGGAAGTGCTGTCGCCTCGCTTCTTCCAAAGCTTCGGTGTTGATGCCCTTTCCATTGGCATTGTCATAATTGAAGACATTGTTGTCAATAAAGTCGACGGTCAAAGCCAAGTGGGGCCCTTCGATGGGCACGCCAAAAGCATATCGCTCCTCGATCACTTCTCCATTGGGCAGGGCATAGCGCAATAAATAGTGGGCTTCATCTTCGATGAACAAGTCGATGTCACAGCCTAAAA
>JAQCJQ010000090.1 GCA_027593035.1 Bacteroidota bacterium
CGAAGGCATCCGTCGTGACACTCATGCTATGGAAAATGCCGTCATTCGCTCCATTGGACATGAGCGTTGGAACAGGCAAGTCCATTTCATTGTCTTGGATGTAGTTGATCACTAGATCAACCTCATTCTCGACATCACATTGCGCAATCAATCGTGCTAGATCAATCTCACCCAAGTCGGATGCGCTAACCTCTGAATTCTTGACTTGATAAACCAAGTACCCTTCGAAGTCGTATGAACGTGTGAGGGTGTCGTAAAGGACACCATCAATATCAAACTTGGGAATTCCTGGATCCAACTGCAAGTAGTCCTCGAGGTAATTGTTGGACAAAGGGTTGTCATTGGTCATAAAGAGAATCAGCTCGTTCTCCAATTCCTGGATGGTGACATCCGGTGCATCCGGTCCCGAAACGATTTCGAAACAGTTGTCAAACAAGGCTTGCGCTTTGTCGTCGGCAATCTGCATGAGCTTGACTGACTCCGAGGGGTCACCCGCTGTTGCACGTGCCCAAACGACACCCACCGTGATGTTGTTGTAATCGCCAGGTTCCAGCGTAAAGGGACCCGCTGCCTGAATGAAACGACGGTCTGCGGGTGGATTGCCCGACGTCACTTCCGTCCACGGCTCGACAGCAACACCGCCAGTGCCCCACGAAAATGGATCCGTATCGCCTGGGAAGAAGTAATCGGCAGGAATGTCCAAATTGGCTCCTGTTGCGGCCGAGACACCGTCTCCGCCGTAGGCCATCTTCTGTCCATTCTTCCAGATGCCGTTCATGTAGTTGTAGTAGTGCAACGGTGTGCTCGGCTCCCCATTGATCGGGTTGCCTGAGTTGTTGTAGTACACAAAACGGCGCATGCCGAAACGCTCGTTGTCCGCAACGCCGTCGCCATAACCGATGCCGATGCCTTCGTAAGGGATGCCCAACGAATCAATGGCGTCTGTAAAGACATTGGTCAAAGGATTGTCAATGGAGTCTTCGTCTTGGTATGGTCCTTCAAAGAAGTCCAATCCGACCGCTGGCGGGTTCGTGCCATAGCCCGGCGAAGAGGACGATGGCTCGTCATCTGCGTCACCATTGTACGCGTATCCCAAACCACGTTGCACGTCGCAACCGACATAATCGTCCGTTGCTGTACCCACGTCCGCATCCACCCACACCCCGAAGTATGTTTCGGAAAGCGTCTGCGTTCCTTGGTTGATCAAGACGTAATTGTAGAACGTCATGTTGTTCACCTCGTCATTGGTTGAGAAGGCAAAGGCTTGCGCCCGAATCTCCATGCCAATCGGCTCGCCTTGAGACTCCGAGTGAACGTTTCCTTTGTCGTTGAAGATCCAATAGAAGTTGCGGTCACCATACAAAGGCACTTGGTCCGTTCGGCGACGCTCCTTGCAATCAATTTCCTGCAAGAAGTCATACCAAGGATAATCTCCAGAAGACGGATCGTAGAATCCGTTGCCATCATAATCCAAGAAAGGAGAGAGGTAGAAATCTTGGTTCAACGCCGTGTTTCCGTGAGCCGGGTAATCGTAGAAATACGAAGGGATCGCATACCCATCAGGGAACAGCTCTTCCATGTCACATTCCGGATCCGCCTGACAATCGAAGTACTGGCGATGGCGCTCCGCATCGGAACGCGTTGAAATGAAGAAGTTGTCGTATTCATCACAGGTGTCTGAGTCCACTTCGGCAGAACCGTCGTTGGTCAAAGGCCCGGTCCAGAAATCGTTGCCATTTCGGAATCGCAAAGCGGCCAACTTCAATTGTTGGTCAGGGCTGATTCCGCCCATCCACAAAGCACCGGCATAGAGGGAGCTGACGCCGCCACCTTTCGGAACTTCATACGATGCTTGGCTGGTCGCCCGGTTTTGCCACATGGAACCACCGGTCTCAATGAGCGCCCGGACATTGTTCCATTCCAAATCGCGCAGGGCGGTCGCTGGAGCACAAGCGGCAGCCCGAGTCGCAGGTTCTGCAGTGACTTGGTCGTCGCCGTTGTGGGCGCCAGGGCCTTCTGGTCCGGCATACTTATAAGCAAATGCCGACGTGCTCAATAGAGCAGCTGTAAGGAGGAGGGTAATGCGCATGGTCAAATCAGAAGTCAAATTTCACACCCAAACGAATGGTCCGCGGAACCCCAATGTTGAACGGATTGTCCACATACATGCCGTAGTAGTTCCGGAAGGATTCAGGGTTGTTTTGGGAATTGATCAAAGGTTGGTATTGGGCAGCAGCCAGGTAGCCGTCATCATCAGAAACACCGGTGAATCGGTAGACCGAATTGATGTTTCGGGTGTTGAGCAAGTTGCCTATCCAGAAATAAACGTTGATGTTGTAGCTGCTGGCATCGTCACCTTCTCCCTTCGAAATGGCCCAATTCTTGTCCAAGTTGAGATCAAGGTTGAACTGCCAAGGCAATCGGCTACCGTTGATCGATCCTTCCGTGGACGGGCTGATCTCACCAGTAATCGGGGTTGCGATGGTTGACGCGGTGTAAGGTGTGCCTGAACCGAGGTTCGAAATGAAGTTGATGCCGGTGTTGGCGAGCAACTGGATTTGGCGTTTGGTGCCATCAGCATTCTTGCCGACAGTCAACACGGGACCGTTGTAATCGCTCCCTGCTCCGTATCGATAATCCACGTTGGCCACGATGCGGTGACGCTGGTCGTAGTTGAACGGCTGGATGGATCGGAGGTTGGGAAGACCGGCGTTGATCAAAGCCAAGGCTGTGGTCGTAGTCGATCCTGTTCCGTCTGCAAATTGAAGCGTGTAGCTCGTGTTCAATCGGATGTTGCCAGTTCGACGCAAGTCGTAGCTCAATGTCAGACCCTTCACCGTACCGAAGTCCAAGTTGCCATACGCCTTGTATGGTCGTGGGAACGCTCCGGTGAAATTCCGAACCTGGATCATGTCCCGCATTTCTTTGTAGAATGCAGAGATCTTCAAGCTCGATGTTTTGGACAACACCTGCTGGAATCCCAATTCGTAATCGATCGTTTTTTCCGGACGCAAGTCTGGATTCGAAATCAAATTGTCACGCGATTCAATGAAGAAGTAATCGATGGGAGAGAAGCGGTTGTTGGATGTTGGCCGCTGAGTCAAGATGTCATAGTGGGCAAAGAATACCGCCTCGTCACTGATGTTGAACGAGAAGGCAATCCGCGGCATGATGTTGATCTGAGGCTCGTAATCCTTGAAAGCGTTGGAGTTCAGGTCTGCGTCTGGGCCGTTGACCAACCACGGCGCTGGGTACACCTCATTGACTGCGAGGATGTCCGGGTCATTGACTTCAGTTCCTGCGGCGTTGAACCACGTGTCACCGTCGCGGTAACCAACAATAGCGGTTGGGCTGTCCAAGGCGTCCACATAAACGGCGTAGTCGTCTCCAATGTTTTCAGGAATGACCGTGCCATCCTGCAACTGATTCAACAAATCACCGCTCAAGTCTCCGACCTTGAAGTTTTCTCCAATCACATACGGGTCCTTCAGGACCTGCTGGTTGGCATCGAAGCGGTCGACCCGCACACCCACGTTGAAGATGATGTCATCAAAGGTGAACTTGTCCATGACATAGCCAGAAATGTAAATCGGCTCAAAGGCTTGAATTGGACGGGTGAAATAGCCATCGTCATTCTTTTCATTGAAGAAGTCCTCCAATGTGGGACGCCCCGTGACCTTGTTGCCATAAGGATCGTAGCCAGAGTAGTTGACCACGTTGTTGCCTTGGTTCAACAGGTCATCTGCACCGAACATGTCGAGGGTCAAGAAATCGGGGTCCAAGGCGTCGATGTTGACGTAATCGTTGCCGTCCGCATCCAATCCTAGAGCGAGTCGCAAATTGCGGTCGAATTCGAATTGGTTGTCACCGATCAAACGACCGTAGGTCACATAGAACGCAGAGCCGTTGTTGGTGATGGTGGAGTCGTTCGTATTGATCTCCTTGATGTGGGAGTTGGTGGTCAAACGTCCAAGCGTCCAAAGTCCTGTTGGAGACAAGGAGAAAAAGGCATCGCGGCGTTGCTCGTACTCAAAGCCCATTTGCAAAGCGTGGTCTCCAATATCGCCCGAACCTGCGGCGCTGATTCGGAACTGCGTGTTGTTGGATGTGCTGAACGTGTTGCCTTGTGACCCGGCATAGCTCCAAAGGCCATACGTGCTCGCAGGTCCCTGACCATTGAGCAATGCGTTCCCGTTCTGCACAGCCAAGAGGCTTTCATAAGGACTGTCTTCCTGCTGATTGTAAGCCTGCTGATCGAAGAGCGTGAAGTACTGGTTGTTGATGGCTGCCAATTCGGGGTTCCACTGAGACGCTTGGAAAGTCACCAAAGTGTCCTCCCATCCGTTGTGAACGAATCGGCCATTGGCCGCATTGTAGGCGTATGAATTCCGCTTGTACACATCGAATTTACCGACGTGGCCATACCGGAAGAAGTTGTCTCCATGGCTCAAGTCCTGAACGCGCTGATACGTCTGAGAGTAATCCGCCATGACCTGGTAGAAGACATTCTTCAATGAAGACGTGCTGGCTTCTTCCTCTTCCTCTACGAAGCGCTGGGCAAACTTGACATAAGCGCGCCAGTCAACACTGGTCACATCCAGGTTGTTTTCCGAGTTCATGAGCGAGTTGGCGTAACTGTAGCTGGCTCCTTGGCTGTAATAGCCTGTGGCGCCGAATGTCAAGGACGTCGTCTCATTGGTATTGACGTCAATCTTGGCGACCAAACTGGCGTTTTGATTGGCGGCATTGAGTCGAGTCGGGATGCGTTCAAAATCATCTGCTGACAAGAAGTCGGCTTCGAACAAAGCCCCGTTGACTTCGCCAGTGGAGCTGATGTTCTGACGCAGAGGATTGTCAATAATGGATTGACGAGCTGCATCCGACATGCGGTAGTTGCCGTCAAATGTGGGTCGGGTATCTTTCTGGTAGGTGTAGTTGCCCGAGATGAACAAGCCCAACAGTGGACGGGTTTTGTTGCCCTCGGCATCCTTCGAGAAGAGGATGGGACCCGACAGCGCGCCCTCCGCTACATTGTATCCAAACTTATCAAATCCGATGGCGCTTTCTTCTGTTGGAAGACCGCTGGAGATGACCTCACCCCCACCAAACCATTTCGAAGAAGAGTTCCGCAATGAGATGTTGATGACACCGCCTGTGGCGTCACCAATGTTGGCTGGAATACCGCCGGTAACCACCTGTACTTCTTCAATCGCTGACTTTGGAAGCGAGCTTGAGCCCCGCACCTTGATGCCGTCAATGTAAATCCAAGTGGAAGACGGACGTGCACCGCGAATGGAAATCCCACCGCCTGTGCCCGCTGTGCCGACACCAGCCACCGTGGTCGCAATGGATGCGGCCGAACGTCCTGGCATCTTGTCAATGTCTTCCCGTGTAACCGTTCCGCCCGATGCGCCACCGTCCTTGTCAATCAAAGGCACCGTGTATTCGACGACCTCAGCCTCCTGCATCAAGACTCCCGCTGAAAGCGAAGCGTCGACAAACTGGATTTTGTTGGCCGTGATCTTCACCCCCGTAATCTTCTGGGATTGGTATCCGACAAAACTGACGAGCACGTCATACGTGCCTGGTTGGACCGGTTTGATGGTGTATTTACCATCGAAATCGGTGTTTGTGCCAGAGACTTGGTTGCCGTTTAAAAACAGCACCACGCTCGCGAAGGGCAGCGGTTCGGAGGCATCGAGATCAGTGATCTCTCCCTTGAGGGTTCCAGAACCAACTTGTGCCGTCAGTGGCCCGAAGGCGAGCACTGCGGCGAATATTAAAGCAATAGGACGCAACATGCGAATCATTTGTTACAGGCGTTCAGACAACAAGTGGGCGTAAATATAGGGCGCAACCTGCGTGCTGCGAAAAAGCGTTAAAACCTTTTTCGAAATGCCGTAGAATCAGCGTTTTGGGCGTGTTGTTGTGATTTCCATCCGGATGGACCGGTCGTAATTTGACCTCAATGGAGGTGCATTTGGAGCTTTTCTGCGGCAGGCTTTTAGCGCACCCTATTCCGGTTCCCGAAAATCCTTTTCCACCAGGGCACGTGCCGGCCGCTGCGGTACCGCTGCGACTTTTTGGCCGTTCGCTTCATGCGTTTGCGCGTGGCTCGGTCTTGTTTGGTGAAATGTTGGTCTTTGGCGCCATCCCAACCGGTCTGCAACTCGAGCGTGCGTGCGGCCTTTTTTTCATCGGCACTGCGGATGCTCTCGGCCACCGTTGTTGGTGTCTGGCCGTCCCGTGGGGGGCGTTGCCGTCGTTGGGCTTCGGTGGTTGTGGCCAACGTGGTCAGGGCCAGGAGGAGGGCGAGGGGTTTAAGACGCATGGAGCAAAGATGCGATTTGTTGGGCGAGCCACGCGCTGTAACTCAATGCTCCGGCCTCAACCAAATGGTGGTCATCGTAAAAATTACGAGGTGTTTTGGCTCCAGGCCATGCGTTGCCATCGATGTAAGCTAAGCCGTCAAAGCACGGGGGCATCTCGAATGTTTCCTCGCACAACTGGGGTGGATTGATGAGGATCAGTTGGATGGAGCGCTCTTCACAGTGCGCTGAAATCTCTTCAATATAGCCGCACTCGGTGTCTGACATGGAGCGGTTCAGTGATTCACATTCAATGCTGTCGAGCGCGTCAAATGAACGTGCAACAAACCCCAGCCCGCGATAACTTCCTTTCAGATCTTTTGCGAGATCGGGGTTGCTTCCGGCCACTTTGAACCGGCGCACGAAATCGTAATAAAATGTTGTGAAAATGGTGAAGAGATCGCCGGATTCAAGAGCCAATGTTCGGTACGCCTTTGACCAGTGTGGTGTCCGAAGATTGCTATTGATGATCCAGTCTTTGGTGCTTTCCAATGCAGGCGCAGTTGATCCCCACATCGAAGGGTAGACGTCCTGCGCAATGCATTGGGGAGAGACATCCATTGAAGCCGCAGGAATCAATGCGGCCGAGTTTCCAATGGCCTGACTTGATGAGCAAAAGTTGAATCCAGAAAGACCAAACGCTTTCAACGCGCTGGGGTCAATGCCAGAGTAACACGTGCTGGATCCGAAGAAAAGGATGTCTTCTTCGTGCAGCTGATTTTTGTTCCATTCGGCGCTTCTTTGATTGACCCCCCCCTTCGTCTCAGAAGCGAAAAGTTTGTACTCAAGGGTGTACGATAGTGAGCAGACGATGAAGAGCAGGAACGAGACTCCAGAGAGCACCAGTGAAAACAATCCAATTCGTTTGAAAAACCGTTTCATGAGGTCAGAATTGGAAATAAATGAAATTCGCCTGTGAAGCGAAGTTTTTCAAAATGAACCAAATGCCCATGCTCGCCATTCCCCATCGCACGGCAATGAAGGCAGGAGCATTCCATCTCCGCGGCATGGAGCCGTTTTTGACCATCCAATCTCCGACAATGAGCGAAAGGATGTAGATGCCGGCCGTATAGCTGACTTTTTGAGGTGCACTGAAAAAGTCCTCAGGGTTCAAGGCGTGCGCAATGTAATGGAGGGCTTCACTCACGGATGCGGCCCGAAAAAACACCCACGCCACACACACCATGCTGAAGGTCCAAGCCATCCCGAGGAATTCACGCCCAGTTGGCAGCCACCTGCCTTCACCGATGGTGTCGGAGGTATAGCGGCGGTTCTTCCCTCGCAACAACAGCGGCAAGAACAGCGCGGCATGGATGCCGCCCCAGACGATGAAGGTCCAATTGGCCCCGTGCCAAAAACCGCTCACGAGGAAGATGATGAAGACGTTGCGAACGGATTGCCATTTGCCGCCGCGCGATCCACCGAGCGGAATGTAGAGGTAGTCGCGAAACCACGTCGAGAGCGAGATGTGCCAGCGCCGCCAAAACTCCGCG
>JAQCJQ010000091.1 GCA_027593035.1 Bacteroidota bacterium
GACCGAATCTGCATGGAATCGTCATCGGGATCGGCATGAACATCGCCTCCTATTCCTCCGCTAAAGATTGGGTTGCTCTGCAGGCGTTCTCGAACCAAACACTTAAAGTCTCTGCTTATCAAGCTCAACTTGAGCAAGAACTCAGCGCATTGTTTCCTCTGTCCTCCCTAGGCGACAGCCCAATCTCTTCCGATCGTCTGGAACAATACCAACGCAACTTGTTTGGATGGAATGAATTGTTGCCGTTTGAATGGCATGGCGCTGTCCATAAGGCTCGGTTTTTGGGAATCACTGAAACGGGACAAGCTCAACTTCAATGGGTCGATGGCCCCGATGCTGGACAGACGACTTCCCATGTTTCAGCGGGAGACCTTCGATGGGTGCTGCAACCGCAACTTTGAGCCTAGTCGATCGGAAATTGCATCGCGATTTTCTCAACCATCCCGTCAAACATTTTCTGCAGCGGCTTTTCCGCCATCATCCGCAAGAACGGATTCAAATCAGCATCGCAAACGACTTGAACGCTTGACCCTTTGTCCATGGGCTCTATCCGCACGGACAGAACAAATCGAATCGGAGTCCCATGTTGGGAGCTGAATTGAATGTGTTGCGGCCGCTCCTCTAGTGTCTTCTTGATCACCACATCAAACCCCCCAGTCACTTTGAATTGGCAGACATCACCATTCAACTGGAACGCCTGCACTTGATCGCTCGGTAAGAGCCCTTCCAAGTTTTCAAGGTTGGCAACGAAATCGAACAAGACTTCCGCTGAGCAACCGACCTGCGCGATGGGGCTTTTGATCTCCATGAATCCTACGATTGCTGATCACTCCAAGCAACGGGATCTCGGGACCACTTGTCCAAAGCCATTTTTTGACCTTGTGTAATGTATCCTTCCTGTGCCGCTTGATCCAACATGGTGGGATAATCGGTGAGGGTAGTGAACGCGCAATTGGCCTTTTCAAAGGCCTGAATCGAATCCGCAAATCCATAGGTGAAAATGGCAATGAGTCCCTTCACCTCAATTTCGGCTTCCCGCAAAGCATCCACCGCCTTCAAACTGCTTTGACCAGTTGAAATCAAATCCTCAATGACGACCACATTGGTCAGCGATGATAAATCCCCTTCAATGTGGTTGCCCATCCCGTGAGCCTTGGCTCCAGATCTGACATAGATGAAAGGAAGCCCCAATTCTTGAGCAACCAGCGCACCCAAGGCAATCCCTCCGGTGGCCACCCCAGCAATTCCATCCACCTTTCCATATCGATTTTCGACCTCTTCTGAGCACATCTGTCGGATGAACGTTCGCACCGTAGGGTGGCTCAACGTCTTCCTGTTGTCACAATAAATGGGCGACTTTCGACCGCTCGCCCATGTAAATGGCTCATTAGGGCGGAGTTGAATTGCTTTGATTCGCAATAAGAATTCCGCTACTTTACGCTTGCTTTCCAAAGACAAAGTCATGACGCGAATGTATGAAGTTTATATGCTCAATCGCCCGGTCCTATTCATAGAAAAATGGACTGGTTCCGATTCTTCAATCGTCATGAACGAGCCGGACGACAAAGGTCTGAAAGGCCTGGCTCCCATGCTGCGAATGCATCCGCACATTGAACAAATTGAATTGATTTCAAGCAATGTGGAATCCCTTTGGATGCGCTATTGCATGATGTACCGTGAGGTACTCGCTGCCGGATGCATCGTGGAAAACAACTGCGGCGATTTGCTCTGGATTGAACGAAACGGAAAGTGGGACCTGCCCAAAGGCAAGGTGGAAAAAGCCGAGAGCATTGAGCAAGCTGCCGTGCGGGAAGTGCAGGAGGAAACGGGCATTGATGCCATTTCAATTGCCTCCGATCTGGGCAAGACTTACCATACCTATGATGAAAACGGGACGCCCGTTTTGAAAACGACCTTTTGGTTTCATGCGCGTCACGACCGAGGCAAAACCAAAGGCCTTCCGCAATCAGAAGAAGGCATCACCAAGGTTGAATGGCATGAACAACCTACCAAAAGAGCCATCTTGGACAAGGCCTATCCCAGCCTCATCAACTTGGTGCAGAAACTGATCGAGCCCGGTCAGTAACCGCTGCGATAAGACCGCAATTCCCGCTCCAATTCCCGAGCAAGACCTTGACTCGGAAGAGAACGAATGCTCTGACTCATTTGTCCTCCAGGGCTCACGGCGACAATTTGTGGAATCGTCGAAATCTCCAAAGCTTCATAGTTCTGAGGATTGTTACCCAACCAAACCAACTGCTCTTCTAAGCTGCGCCGTTTGGACAGGGATGACCGCCAGTCAGACTGCGTGGCATCCACGCTCAAAACAAAAAAGCACACGTTGGCAAAGACATCGCTTTCGGTAATCTCAGCAAAAAGTTCCCGTTCACGCAATGCGGCACCAGAACCGTTTCGAACCACCAACATGACCTTCCATGCATTGGGACAAACGTCGCTATACGATTGCAAGTCACCATTGGGCATGGTCCATCTGATTCCTGCTCTTTCAGCTTCTGCTGAACGTGGATTGCGGCTTGCCATCAATCGCTTGTATTGAATCCGGAATGGCTCTGGAAATGCCATGGTTTCCCAAATTCTAAATGTCAATTCATCCGGCGCACTCAACGCTTTTAGAAGCCAAGCCGCTGCCAAGTCCTCTGTGGATGCCCTGCTCCATTGCTGCCCCATGGAGACACGCAGTGTATCCAAATTGGCCAAATAAACCGCTTTACTCAATCCATTGGAGTCCACCTGACGGTGTTTCCACCATTGATCATACCGGACATACCAAGCTTCGATCCAACCGGGAGAACACAATTTATTGGCCAATTCTTGATGGGGTCGTCCGGCGTTCCATTCGCTCCATAAGGAATCGAGCGTTGTCTCTGTAGCCCCAAGAGCCAGCTGCCACCTCCATTGCGCCTGCCACCACAAATCGTCAAACACGGGCTGGTTCATCTCCTGCTCCAGCGACGTCCACGCCTCTTGAAAGGCGGAATCCAATGCAAGAGAGACCTGCTCCAACGAATCAATATTGGAAGGCTGGACACCCCATGACCTCGCTGTCATAGGCTCGACTAAATTCTGCATCAACCCCTGCTGAATGCGCGCAAGCGAATCCAGTGAGGCACTGGGATGATGTCCAATCCAACGACTCGCTCCCGGCACCTGCATCAACCGGCTGCTCGCCCTTGAAGCTGGTGACAAGCTGAGAACACTGGATTCACCGGGTCTGACCAGGGTCATCCAAGACCATGGCGGAGCCGAAAACTCATACAAAACCGGTGCTTTCAAGGCGCCCAAATCCACCTCAAACGATCCATCAGAACGAACCAAAGCGACATCAGTCCAATCACCCAGTCCCACCGCAGGGGCATCAAAATGTCGGACATGAAGTACACTTGGTCGCTGGCCCTCATCAAATCCATCCAAGCTACCGCGCAACGGTGTCTGAACTTGGGACACGAGCTGCCCTTGAAAGCTTCCCATGAGCAAAGCCCAACTCAACAATCGGAATGTGCGGGTAACCCTCAACATGTTCAAGCCAAGTCGATCTCCACAGGCAAGAAAGAAGAGGCATCTCCTCCATTGCGGACGACTTCACGAACGACATTGGAATGAATGTGCGCAAACTCGGGGTCCGTGAATAAGATGACGGTTTCCAACTTGGGTTCAAGCACCTTGGTCATTTGAGCAATGGTCCGTTCGTATTCGAAATCGCCACCATTGCGCACACCACGTAGCAACCAACCAGCACCTTGTTCAAGACAGAACGAGCTGGTCAAGCCCTCAAACGCCTCCACACGAACGGTGGGAAATGGCGCACAAACAGCGCGAAGCCATTCGATTCGTTGCTCGAGAGGAAACATCGGCGCCTTGGCTCCATTGACCCCGACGGCAACGACAATCTCATCAAACAATGAAATCGACCGCTGCAAAATGTTGAGATGTCCTAGCGTTATGGGATCGAACGATCCCGGAAACACGGCTCTTTTGAAGGAATGACTTGCCATCATTTTTTGAATAAACTGAACTGAACATGTCCGTAATGCCGACACTCTTGAAATCCTTGGACTTCCGAGACATCGGTGCGTTCACCATGCTCCAAGATAAGCCAACCTCCCGGTTCCAATAATCCAGAGGTCATGATCTTCGCTGGAATCGTTTCCAAACCTTCGAGTCCAAACGGGGGATCCGCAAAAACAACGTCATAACTGGTCAAAGCCCGCTTGACAAAATCCAAAGCATTTCCACGAATCACTTGGCAATGTTCCAATTCAAAAACACGGAACATCTCCTGGATCGAACGTACCGCGCGCACATCCTGTTCAACGGCTGTGAGTGTCGCGCAACCTCGGCTGGCAAACTCCAATCCCACCATGCCTGTTCCCGCGAATAGGTCCAATACATCCGCCCCTTCAATGTCCAATCGTGAGCGCAACAAATTGAACAAGCTCTCTCGACCGAAGTCCGTGGTCGGGCGGCCTTTAAATCCTTTGACGTGCTGAGGCCGTCGGCCTTTGAATTCACCTCCGGTTACGCGCATGAGGCCAAATTTGCAAGCAATGCCCAGCGTTGCGTTTTGATTCCAGCAATCTCCATCATGGGCTGCACGATTTCCACTTGATTGAAAAATCGATCAAATGCGATCGTCCAAGCATCTCCTCGCTCCACATCGCCGCTAAGCAGAATCATGGCTCCAGAGCTCGCAGGCTCCAGTCCATCGCGATGCAATGCATTGACGATGTGATACAACAAGCCTTCACCTTCCAAATCTTCGGTAACCATGGCCCACATCAGTCGTCCTGACTCAAATCGTGCCAACAATGCCCGTTGAACACCGATGTCCACAGCAATCATAGGTCCCGCTGCATCGCGCGAATCAGCTCCGACCTTTTCAAGCCAGCGCAACGAACTGCTTTCAAATCGAACATGAGGCCAAATGCCCTGGATATCCTGCTGCAACGCATCGGACTCCCAACGCTCCATGACAACCAACTCATCGCCAAAGGCATCCGAATGAAAAAACTGATTCGATTTGGTGTTTTCACGTGCCCCCAAATGGAGGGTCATGAGCCGCTCCTCATGTCCTTTTGCGACTGAGGCCGGCGCCGTAGTAAAGAACGCATGGCGGTGGTGAAACAAAACCACTTCCTGGCCCAATCCGCTGTTTTTTAATTTCAAGCACGCCGCCTTCAAAGAGGCGGAATCATCCGCGGGCTCTTCACCCACATCATCAATGGATCCCGCATGACCATTGGACCATTGCAACGAACGGCCATCCCAACCCACCAATAAGAATGCGCTGTACTGGCTCACATCAGTTTCGCCAGTTCCCATCCGTATGGGCTTCCGTCAAGGAGCCGAATCGCAGCGTATCCTTCTTCACTTTTTCACGACCAAATGGGGAAGGGTCCTTGACCAGAATGGTGGGCTGCACAACGCCTCCCACCTCCACCGTATTGGTGGCCAACTTGAAGCGTTCTCCGCTCAGAGGATTGAACCAAAGGCTATCAACAGAAACCACTGGAAGCCGCTTGCTTTTTCTGACCTCTGCCTTGAAGTTTTCATCAAAGAAGCTCGTGTAGATCGTGTCCCGCACTTTATACGGCAACAAATCATCTGAGATTTGATCCACGAGTTCGACTTCTGTAATCTCCATATTCGCCGCGAAACCCGCTAAATCTGCGCGCTTTAGAATGTACCCCTGTTCCTGGCTTTGTACCTCTGACAGGGTGTCATGGAAGGAGCCCATGTTGTAATTTACAGGAATGACGGCCTCGAACAAAAACAACTCCAAACTATCAAAGTCGCTGCAGAAGGCGCCATGGATTTTGAGTTACGCTTCTTGCGCATCCCGAATGTCTTTCAACGATTGAATGGTTTGCGCATCGACCAGCGACTTCTTCTCACGGAACTTAATTTCCTCATCCACGCTGTAGAACACTTCATAACCCAACCACAATGAGGCGATGGTGCCCACTGCCATCAAGATTCGATAGTGCTTGCGAGTCAATTTCTCCAGCACCCAAGGTGTTACCAAGCCTGCGACCACAATCAAGGCCAGCGAAGCAATCAACATAGCTCCTGGCTGACTTTCCAGTTCGTCACCACTCAAGTACTTGATTAAGAAGCCCATTCCTGCAAAAAAGAGCAGGATAGAAATCACATATTTATTGATTTCACTGAAGAATTTTTCCATTGGAATCGATTCGAGATTCGAATTGCATGAATTACCGCCTGCGAATCTACGACACGAAATGAGGACGTCAAACGCCTCAAGTCACTGAAGGACTGCCGGGAGGGTGATATCTTCAAATTCGCCGTTGGCGATGTACCTTCGTCAGTAGCCCCAACTGATGTCCACAAACACCCCCTCTGCTTCACCTGTTGAACAATTTGAAGACAGATTGGCTGGGCATTTTCCCCACGAGCCAACGGCAGGTCAGGGCCAGTTGATTCACGCTTTTTCCCGGTTCTTATTCAGTCCTCAACCGCGATGCACCTTGATTGTGCGCGGGTATGCCGGGACGGGGAAAACAACCAGTATCGGCGCCTTTGTCCGCGCACTCAGTGAGCTGGGAGCGCCCACCGCATTGCTAGCACCCACAGGACGCGCCGCCAAAGTCATGCAGACCTATGCGGGTCGGGCAGCGTCCACCATTCACCGGGAGATCTATCGCAGCGTGCGGGCCAAAGACGGTTCGACGGCCTACGGACTTGCTCCCAACTTAAAAGAACGGACGGTATTCATTGTCGACGAGGCCTCCATGATTGGAGAATCGGGGGGAGCTTCGGACAAAGGAAATTTCCAGTACCGAAGCCTGCTCGATGACCTCATGGAATATGTTTTCAATGGGGAAGATTGTCGATTGGTCTTTGTCGGAGATGATGCCCAGCTCCCCCCTGTCGGACACCCCGAAAGCCCCGCCCTGAATGAGGACAGGTTACGTGGCGATTTTGGGCTGACCGTGGCCACCGTTCGCTTGACAGACGTTGTGCGGCAGGAACTGGACAGCGGAATCCTATTCAATGCACACCAGTTACGGCTTCAAATCGATGCGGAGACCGAAGGTTTTCCTCAAATGAGTCTGGATTCATTTACAGATATCCAACGATTGAGCGGACTCGATTTGCAAGAAAAGATTGAGGATTTGCACACGCAATACGGAGAAGACCAAGTGGTCATCATTACCCGATCCAACAAACGAGCCAATCAATTCAATCAACAAATTCGAAGCCGCATTCTCTGGAGAGAAGATTCCTTAGAAGCGGGTGATCGCTTGATGGTGGTCAAGAACAATTACTTCTGGTTGGCGGCACAAGAGGGCCACCATACCACGTTGATAGCCAATGGCGACACGCTAGTGGTGCAAAAAGTACTCAAGCGGTTTGAACGGTTTGGAGCACCCTTTGCCGAAGCGGAAGTGAGACTACTGGATTCGCCGGATCTCCCGCCGTTTGAAGCCTGCCTTCACCTCAGTGCCCTGCATACCGACAGTCCGTCGATTCCTCCAGCAGAAATGCAAGCGCTTTATGAAGCGGTCGCACAAGACCACATCCACCTCGGTTCCAAGCAAGCCATCCACAAAGCCATCACACGCGACCCTTGCTACCAAGCGCTGCAAGTTAAGTTTGCTTGGGCCCTTACCTGCCACAAAGCACAAGGGGGACAATGGCCTGCCGTCATTGTGGACCAAGGATATTTGCAGGACGACATGATTCAAATAGAATTGCTCCGTTGGTTCTACACAGCCTTCACACGATCACAGGAAAAGCTGTATTTGCTCAACTTTTCAGATTCCTTTTTTGAA
>JAQCJQ010000092.1 GCA_027593035.1 Bacteroidota bacterium
GTGGTCACACCCAGTGGCTGGGACACCCCCTACCGTGGAGGACGCTATGGCTTTGTCAGTTCACACGCCGCCAACTACTCCGGAGTGGCTGTTTTGGTCGGTTTGATGCTCGGCGGAGGCGCCTGGCTTTGGGGATTGCTGGCCTGGAGTTTGTTGATTGGATACAGCCGCGTGTATCTCGGGGTACACTTTCCGCTGGATATCGCCGGCGGCATGATGCTGGGTGGGTTCCTCGGATACCTTCTCTGGCGTATTTTCCATAAAATGATCGCCATTGCGGCGGAGCCATGAATGCCCTTGCCGTATTCATTGGTGGAGGCTTGGGAAGCGTTTTGCGCTATCAATTTGGTCTTCATGTGATCAAACTGGGTTGGATGAGTCCATGGGGAACGTTGCTTGCCAATGTTTTGGCCACGGCCATTCTATTGGGCTTGCTCGCACACCAATCCAATGGGGAGGTGTCTTCAAAATGGAGCAGTTCGGTGATGCTGCTACTGACCACCGGATTTTGTGGTGGATTTTCCACGTTTTCGGCATTCAGCGCTGACACCTTGCAGTTGGCACAATCACACGGTTTCACTTGGGCAGCGGGCAATGTCGCTTGCAATTTGCTCCTGTGCCTTGCCGTTGGATGGTGGTCCTGGACGACTTTTCAATCGTCTTAAATTCCATCCATGCCCCTGAGGGCTTATTTTCGTCTTTCAACCAGATTGAACCCATCCCATCATGAATTTTCGTTTGATTCTTCTTTTCGTGAGTTTGACTTGCATGACGCCTGCTTGGAGCCAAATCAACTCCAGTGGCAGCATCACCCAACCCACGGTGAATCAATCGACGCTGGTCAAGGAAGCCGAGACAGCCAAGCAGAACGCAACAAAAACCGCTCCAAAGGCCAAAGAAAAGAGCCCGGTTGCCAAGCCCGCTGCATCGCCTCTGAAAGGCAAATTGATTGAACCACCGCCCGCTGATGATGTGGACTTGATCAAATTGAACCTCAATGAACGCCCACCCCTCATCATTGGCATCACGGTCGATCAAATGCGCATGGATTATCTCTACCGGTATTGGGAGCATTTTGGCCGGGATGGATTCAAACGCATCATCCAAAATGGGATGGTTTGTGCCGATCACCACTTTGGATATGCACCGACGTATACGGGACCCGGGCACGCCTCCATCTTCACCGGTACCACGCCCCGATTTCATGGAGTCATCAGCAATTACTGGTTTGACCGCAAGTCTGGCCAGACCGTCTATTGCGCTTCCGACTCCACAGTTCGGACCGTTGGATTAGCAGACGAAACCATAGACGCAGGTTACATGTCGCCGCATCGCATGCACGCCAGCACCTTGGGGGACGAACTGAAATTGTCCACGGATTTGCAAGCCAAGGTCTATGGCATCAGCCTCAAGGATCGCGGTGCCATCTTACCAGCAGGCCACTTAGCCGATGGCGCATTTTGGTTTTATGGCCAAGACGAAGGGAAATTCATTACGAGCACGTATTACATGGACGAACTCCCCAATTGGTTGGCCAATTGGAATGATAAAAACATGGCCCGACGGTATCTCAAATCCGACTGGTTGCCCGCATTGCCCGAAAAAGAATACAGCCAAGCGTGGCCGGACAACAACCCCTATGAATCTAGCTTCAATGGTTCGGCAAGGCCGACATTCCCCTATGACTTGGAGGCCTTGCAAGCGGAAAATGGCGGCTTTGATTTACTGAAGGAAACGCCTCATGGCAACTCCTTGTTGGTCGATTTGGCCATTCGCCTCATGGAGCATGAAGAGCTCGGACAAGACGCCATCACCGATTTGCTAGCGCTGAGTTTCTCTTCGACTGATTATGTGGGCCACCGCTTCGGTGCGCATGCCTGGGAAACACAAGACACCTATGTCCGTTTGGACATGCAGCTCGCTCGACTATTCCGATCATTGGATGACCAGGTCGGCGAAGGCCAATGGATGTGCTGGCTAACAGCAGATCACGGTGGAGCGACTGTTCCATCACTCGCCGCTGCAGAAGGGATGCCTGTGGATTATTGGAAACCCGGCAACATGACCGAGGATGTTGAAAACGCGCTCGCTAGTCGATATGGAGAAGGGAAATGGATGTTGCGATACGCCAACAACCAATTCATCTTGAATCGCCCCTTGATTCGTGAAAAGGGGCATGATTTGGCCGTTATGCAGTCCTTCGTTCAGGGCATCTGCCTCGAAACACCGGGGGTTTTGATGGCGCCAACAGCCACCGAAGTGGCCCGATCAGGCACTTCCTCCGACGAAATCATGGAACGCTTGCGCATGGGATACCATAGCGCTTTTTCAGGAGACGTCCTGGTCGTCCCTGAACCCGGCTGGATCCAATACGGACCTTCTGGAACGGACCACGGTTCGCCGTTCCCCTATGACACGCATGTCCCCTGCATTTTTTACGGTTGGCACATTCCTACCGGCATCACTTACGACCGCACCAACATCCGGGACATCGCTCCTACCGTAGCTGGATTGATCCACACTCCGCTACCGAATGCCAGCACAGGACGACCAATACAAGCCGTGATGGGCCATGAGTGATCCACGCATTCGCATCACCTTAATAAGGGACAACAGCGGCGCGCCCATATTGCACGCAGACGCGGTTTTCCCGCAAAGCGGCCCTTTTGAATTGCAGTTACCGACTTGGCGTCCTGGGCGCTATGAACTCGGACAATTTGCCCAGTACATCTTGCGCATGGAAGGCTTGACGGCTGCAGGCCATTGGAAGTCGCTCCAAAAAACCGACTTGCATCGCTGGCAATTGGAAGCAGGCATGAACCGCGTGCGTTGGAGTTTCCAAGCGGACACCCTCAACGCCGGTTCCACGTGCATCGAACCCGGCTTGTTGTATGTGAATCCCGTGAATTGCATCCTGTACCAGCCGGACAACATGGACTGGGGATACGATCTCACCTTGGCTGGTATTCCAGAGGATTGGACCTTGGCTACCGCACTACCGCACACCAAACTGACGCTGCACGCTCAAGATGTTCAGCAGGTGATGGACTCGCCTTTCATGATTGCTGAATCACTCTGGCATGCTCAGTATGAGGCTGGCGGCGTGGATTTTCACATCTGGGCCTATGGTGAAAATACGCCGAATCGCGAGCAATTCATTGAAGACCACCAACGATTTTCAGAAAGCCAAATCGCTCATTTCAAATCCTTTCCGACCGCTTTTTATCATTTTATCTACCTCTTCCCCGAACGGGAAACCCGACACGGCGTGGAGCATGAAGACAGCACCGTCATCACACTCGGGCCCTCCGCGAAGTGCCTTACACAAAAAGGATACGATGAATTGATTGGCATTGCCTCCCATGAGCTTTACCATGCCTGGAATGTGAAGCGCATCCGGCCTGCAGAGTGGATGCCTTACGATTTTAGTCAAGCCAGCCCCAGTTCATTGGGTTACATCGCTGAAGGGGTGACAACCTACATGGGCGATTTGTTTCTCTTCGAAAGCGGATGCATTGATTTGGATGGATGGTGCCGGAGAATGGAGCAGCTTTTGATGCGCCACATCAACAACCCCGGAAGGCTCAACATGAGCGTAGCCGCATCAAGCTATGACACATGGCTCGATGGATACAAGCTCGGGGTTTCAGGCAGAAAGGGTTCCATTTACGTCGAAGGTGCCGTCCTCGCCTTCCTTTGTGATGTGCGCATCATGCAGCTCACGGAAGGAAAAGCATCCTTGCAAACGGCCATGCAATTGCTATGGGAACAATTTGGCATGCAGCGCATTGGACTGACCGCTGCCGATTATTGGTCCGTACTCAATGAAGTTGCTGGCGGAGAAGAGGCCCTGAATGACCTGAGGGAAAAGCATGCAGAAGGCTGCGATGATACGTGGAATGCCTTGGTCACCAGCATGGATTGGCAAGGTCTTCAACTCAGCCAATCCCAAGATGACGAAGGAATTCTTCAGGTGAAAATCGTCCCAAAAGAAGCCTGAGTGGACTAGAGCGAACTACCGCTCATGGCCGTTTGAACCAAATTGGCCCCCATGCGCAGTGCCAATTGGCGGATGGACTCCGGGTCACGGTGAACCTGCCAGTCTTCCCACCCGTCTCCCAAATCCGATTCCACATCGTAGAACACGACGAGGCGTCCCTCATGAAACAACCCATACCCTCTCGGTGGTAAGTCATCGTGCTCATGGATCTTGGGCAATCCCTTCTCGAAATCAAAGGCACTATGAAAAACGGCATGTGACCACGGCAGCTCGATCCAATCCGCACTGGTAAAGACCTTTCTCATTTCTCTGCGGACGTATGGATCCATTCCATAGTTATCCGAAATGTGCAGAAAACCTCCGGCCTCTAAATACAATCGAAGATTTCGCGTTTCAGACGTCGACAGCACAACATTCCCATGCCCCGTCATGTGAACCCATGGAAAATCAAACAATTCCGGGGACCCCACATCCACCGATGCCACCTCCTCGTTAAGTTGCATCCCCAGCTCTTTGTTGCAAAAGGAAACTAAATTCGGAACAGCTGTGGGGTTGGAATACCAATCTCCTCCTCCTCGATACTTCAAAACAGCCAACTGGTAAAACTCATTTTGGGCCAATGAAACAGGCAACAAACTGAAAATCAGAGACACTGTTAGAACACCCTGAAAAATAAATTTGAAGGACCGAAACATAAGGCGAAGGTAGTTCGTACGAATGCAGAGCCCATACGTGATGGGATTTAAGTTATATTTGCGCCCCTGAAAAACATCGTTGCGTCATGCAAAATAAGAACGCCGTTCTGCTCTTTACGATTCTACTGTCCCTTGCAACTCTTTATACATTGAGTTTCAACTGGGTCGCTAACAATTATGAAAAGGAGGCAGACACCTATGGAGCCTACATCGCCGACTCTTTGGAGTCTACTGGCGAAATCACTGAAAAAGACTGGAGTGTTGCTGCCGCTCAGGCCGCTCGCGAATTCCTTCGAGACAGTGCGGATGCCGAAATCTATCCCGTTTTTGGGCACACCTACCGTGAGGTCATTGAACAGGAATTGAACCTGGGATTGGACTTGCAAGGAGGCATGTCCGTGACACTGGAGGTCAGCATTCCTGACTTGATTATCGCTTTGAGCGATTTCTCAAGCAATGCCACTTTCCGTGCGGCGATCAGCGAAGCGAAAGAAGCACAGAAAACCACACAAGGTTTGACCTATGTGGAACTGTTCGAGCAATCTTGGACGGCGAAAAACGCGGCCTCTGAGACGCCTATCGACCTGTGGCGCATTTTCCACAACTTGGAAAGCAAAGATCTTTTTCCCGCTCAATCGACTGATGAGGAGGTCTTTATCATTCTGCAAAATGAATCGGAGACGGCCATCACCAACACCGAAAGCATCATCCGCAAGCGGATTGACCAACTCGGAGTGGCGCAGCCAAACGTTCAACAAGTCAGCGGCGGCCGAATTTTAGTCGAATTGCCTGGCATTGACGATCGTGATCGTGCCCGGAAGCAACTGAAGAGTACCGCCAATTTAGAATTCTGGGAAACGTATTTCAACGATGAAATCTTCCCGCGAATTAGCGCTGCCAACAATGCCGTGGGCCGGGCCTTGACCCCAGAACTGTTCGGAGCGGATGCTCCAGCGGACAGTGCGCTCTCCATTGACCAGCAACGTTCCAAGAATCCCTTGTTCAGCTATTTCCAGCCTGAATTGCAGCGTAGGTCGGCCGTAGTCGGCTATGCCGCTGTTGCGGATACCAACCGCGTGAATGATTTGCTCTCCATGCCGGAAGCACGCCGCGCGTTGCAATCAGATTTGCGGTTGCTGTGGGAAGCGAAGCCCAACCAAAGCATTGCTGCGCTTTATGCCATCAAGGATGAAAGCGGAAAAGGAAAGGCCAAACTCTCCGGAAAAAGCATCGTTGATGCCCGTGTGAGTTATGACGAAATTGGAGATGTAGTGGTCAGCATGACCATGGACTCTGAAGGAGCTGGCGTTTGGGGTCGGATCACAGAAGCCTGTGCCAACGACAACCAGCGTGCCGTTGCCGTTGTATTGGATGGTTTGGTATTCAGCGCTCCAAGCGTTCAATCGGCCATTACCAGCGGACGGTCTCAAATTAGCTTTGGTTCGAACCAATCCATCGAGCAGAAGATGCTCGAAGCCAATGACCTCGCAGGTCTATTGAAAGCCGGTTCTCTTCCTGCTCCTGCTCGCATCGTCGATGAAGTCAGCGTTGGTCCGCAATTGGGTGAGGAAAACATCCAAGCGGGCTTGAGCTCGTTCTTGATTGCTCTGATGGTCATCCTGTTGTACATGATCTTCTACTACAAGGGGGCTGGTCTGATTTCCGATTTGGCCTTGGTTGCCAACTTGTTCTTCCTCATTGGAGCGTTGGCTTCATTGGGAGCAGCATTGACCCTTCCTGGAATTGCCGGTATTGTATTGACCATCGGTATGGCCGTCGACGCCAACGTTTTGATTTACGAACGAATTCGTGAAGAGATGCGCAGCGGCAAGGGCATGATGATGGCGGTAAAGGATGGCTATTCGAAAGCGTACAGCGCAATCATCGACGCCAACTTAACCACCTTGTTGACGGCATTTGTTCTGTATAGCTTCGGTAGCGGCGCCATTCGCGGTTTTGCCACCACGTTGATCATCGGTATTTTCACTTCGCTTTTCTCTGCGATTGTGTTGACACGATTGATCATCTTTAGCCGATTGGAGAACAAAAAGCCGATTAGTTTCTACACAGAGACCACAAAGAATTGGTTTACGAGCATCAACATCAATTTTGTCGGCAACCGCAAGAAATTTTACATCCTCAGCAGCATTGTTGTCATCGCTGGATTGGGAAGCTTGGCGACCCGTGGATTGGAGCAGGGCGTTGAATTCTCGGGCGGAACGACCTTCGATATATCGTTTGAAGAGGCTGTCGATGTTCAGGGGGTGCGAGAAGCTTTGGCTAAAGCCTTCACGGAAGATGGAACGGTTGGAAACCCCATCGTTCAAACGAAGGGCAGCGATTCCAAGTTGCGCATCAAGACGAACTACATGATCAACAATCCTGATCCGAATCAGGATGAGTTGATTCAAGGAGCCTTGGCATCCGGTTTAGCGACCATAGGCCAGTCCTACACGTTGGACCAATACAACAAGGTGGACTCCACCATTTCAGATGACTTCAAGGCGGGCGCGAAAAACGCAACCATCTTCTCATTGCTCATCATCTTCCTTTACATCTTCTTCCGATTCAGGAAGTGGCAGTACGGTTTGGGAGCCTTGATCGCCATGGTGCATGATGTGGTCATCGTTTTGAGTGTCTTCAGCATCTTCGCTGGCATCCTTCCATTCACCATGGAAATTGACCAGGCGTTCATTGCAGCGATCTTGACCGTCATTGGATATTCAATCAACGATACGGTGGTTGTGTTTGACCGTATTCGTGAATACGTTGGGCTTTATGGCGATAAGCGTGAGGATGCCGAGTTGATGAACGACGCATTGAACAGCACGTTGAGCCGGACCATCAACACGTCACTTTCGACATTCGTTGTATTGCTGACCATCTTCGCATTGGGCGGCGACAACATCCGAGGCTTTGTATTCGCCTTGATGATCGGTGTGGTAGTCGGTACTTACAGCTCGATCTTCATTGCCACTCCAAGTGTATTGGACTTCAGCAAGCGATTGAAGGCTTAAGCCGGTCGACACTTCCATTGAAAAAGGCCACCCGCAGG
>JAQCJQ010000093.1 GCA_027593035.1 Bacteroidota bacterium
AATGATCTCCATTCGACGTTCAAAACGAGCGAGGATGTCTTCGAGATCTGTAATGATAGCCATCAACTCATCAAATTCCGCGCGCAACTTATCCCGCTCCAATCCAGTGAGCTTCTGCAAACGCATGTCCAGAATGGCCCTTGCTTGTAGTTCAGACAATTCAAAACGCTCCATGAGTCCGTTGCGGGCTTCTTCTGGATTCGCACTGGCTCGGATCAACTTGATGACTTCATCCAAGTTTTCCAAGGCAATGATGAGGCCTTGAAGAATGTGAGCACGCTCCTGGGCCTTTCTCAATTCAAATTGTGTGCGACGTGTTACCACATCGTGCCGGTGCTCAACGAAGTTTGAAATCAGCCCTTTCAAATTCAACAACTGTGGTCGTCCGTGCACCAAACAGATGTTATTGACTGAGAATGAGCTTTGTAAGGCCGTGTATTTGTAAAGTTTGTTTAAGACGACAGTCGCCATGGCGTCCCGCTTGATCTCATAGACCACACGCATGCCTTTCCGATCGGACTCATCCCGAATTTCCGAGATGCCCTCAATTTTCTTTTCATTGACCAGTTCAGCCGTCTTGCGCACCATTTCGGCTTTGTTGACCATGTAAGGGATTTCCTCCACAATGATCACTTCACGACCTGACTCCGTTTCTTCAATGCGTGCTTTTCCGCGAACCACAATGCGCCCACGCCCTGTATGAAAAGCGTCATGTACGCCCTCAACCCCATGAATGATACCGCCTGTTGGAAAGTCTGGAGCTTTGACGTGTTCCATGAGCCCCTCAATCGTGATCTCATTGTCATGGATGTAGGCAATGGTGCCATCGATCACTTCGGACAAATTGTGTGGAGGCATGTTCGTTGCCATTCCAACAGCGATGCCAGATGCTCCATTCACCAAAAGGTTAGGGAGCTTGGCAGGAAGCACGGTAGGTTCTTGCAGACTCTCGTCAAAATTTGGACGGAAGTCAACGGTTTCCTTTTCCAAATCCCCCAGCATTTCCTCTGCCACTTTGCGCAAGCGAGCCTCGGTATAACGCATGGCAGCGGGATTGTCTCCGTCGATGGAGCCGAAGTTTCCTTGACCGTCGACCATGGGATACCGCAGCGACCAATGCTGCGCCATTCGAACCATGGTGTCATAGACTGAGGTGTCACCATGCGGGTGATATTTACCCAGCACTTCCCCAACGATTCTGGCGCTTTTCTTGTAGGCTCTGTTGGATAACACGCCCAAATCAAGCATTCCATAAAGGACGCGTCTATGTACAGGTTTCAAGCCATCACGAGCATCTGGCAGTGCTCGGGATACAATGACCGACATCGAATAATCGATGTAGGCTGATTTCATTTCATCAGCTATGTTGATCTGTACGATCTTCTCTCCTTCTGCCATCGTGTCAGCTTGTTACAAACACCATAAAACATGATGTTCAAGTCGTCAACGAAAATACGTCGTTAACCCTTGAGGGTGCTCAAGTACGCGGTCCAATTACTCACAAATCTCCCCAATGCGATGTGGATAAACCTTCAGGCTGGCAAGATGTTTGCGTAGGTCGGGTTGTAGTTTTATCGGAGTCGATCGCGATTGAATTTGGAAAGCGTTGTCTGGAAGGCACTTTATGAATTCAATTTCGATGGATTCGGATTTTGAATGACCCTAGAATCAGAAAACATGGACGCGAAATTTTCCCCTAGAGTGAAGGATGTCATCACGTACAGCCGTGAAGAGGCGTTGCGTTTAGGACATAACTACATCGGTGTTGAACACTTGCTCCTAGGCATAATCCGAGAAGGTGAAGGCACCGCGGTCCGCATTTTGGAAGGATTGAATGTTGACTTGCAGAAGCTGCGAAAAGTGGTGGAGAGCAGCATTCGTCCCACCGCCGGCAAGTCAATTGGTGCGGGCAACATCCCGCTCATCAAACAAGCGGAAAAGATTCTAAAGATTACGTACCTGGAGGCTAAGATTTTCAAATCCAGCTTGATCGGTACGGAACATCTGCTATTGAGCATCTTAAAGGATGAAGACAATGTGGCGACGAAATCGCTCAGTGCGTTCAACATCGACTATGATGTGGCCAAAGAAGAATACGAAAGCATCATCCACGAAGAAGGAGGTGCGCCTTTGACACCAAGAGCGGAAAGTTCAGATTTCACGGATGAAGGCTCCAGTGAAATGGGCGCTGAAGGTATGGGCGCGGGCTCATTAAGAAAAGCGGACCCCAAAAGCAAAACACCCGTCTTGGATAATTTCGGTCGGGATTTGACCAAGATGGCCGAAGATGGACGTTTGGACGCGATTGTTGGCCGTCAAAAGGAAATCGAACGCGTCTCTCAGATCTTATCGCGTCGCAAGAAAAACAACCCCATTCTGATCGGAGAACCGGGCGTCGGCAAAAGTGCCATCGCAGAGGGATTGGCCTTGCGGATCATTGAAAAAAAGGTCAGCCGCGTGTTGTTCAACAAGCGCATCGTGACCCTGGATGTGGCATCGCTTGTGGCGGGCACGAAATACCGTGGTCAGTTTGAAGAGCGTATGAAGGCGGTGATGAACGAGCTGGAGAAATCTCCGGATGTCATCCTTTTCATCGATGAAATCCACACCATTGTAGGTGCCGGTGGTGCGAGTGGGTCTTTGGATGCCTCCAATATGTTCAAACCGGCTTTGGCTCGAGGTGAAATTCAATGCATCGGAGCCACCACGTTGGATGAATATCGCCAGCACATCGAGAAAGACGGTGCGTTGGAACGCCGTTTTCAAAAGGTGCTCGTGGAGCCCACTACGATTGACGAGACCGTTCAAATCCTGAACAACATCAAGGACAAATACGAAGAACACCACAGCGTCACCTACACGGACGAGGCCATCATGGCATGTGTCAATCTCACAGCGCGTTACATTACGGATCGTCACTTGCCAGACAAGGCAATAGACGCCATGGATGAAGTGGGTTCACGAGTGCATTTGAACAACATTCATGTTCCCGAGGAGATTCTAAAAATTGAAGCCGAAATCGAGGCCATCAAAGAAGAAAAAGTTCGGGTGGTCCGAAGCCAACGTTATGAAGAGGCCGCGCGTTTGCGCGACACGGAACGCACTTTGAATGATGCCCTTGAAAAGGCAAAAGCACAGTGGGAAGAAGATAGCAAAAACAAGCGAGTGACCGTCACAGTAGATCATGTCGGCGATGTCGTTGGTATGATGACGGGGATTCCTGTTCATCGCATAGCTGAAAAGGAATCTGGTCGTCTTGCTCGCATGACAGACGATTTGCATGGCAAGGTCGTTGGGCAAGAGGATGCGATCATGCGAGTTTCTCGTGCCATCAAAAGGAATCGTGCGGGCCTGAAGGATCCGAACAAACCCATTGGTTCATTCATTTTCCTTGGCCCGACGGGAGTCGGGAAAACACAGCTTGCCAAGGTGCTAGCGAAATTCATGTTCGACACGGAAGAATCGTTGATTCGAATTGACATGTCTGAGTACATGGAGAAGTTCTCGATTTCTCGTCTTGTTGGAGCGCCTCCGGGATATGTTGGTTACGAGGAAGGCGGGCAATTGACCGAGAAAGTCAGGCGACACCCCTACTCCATTGTCTTACTTGATGAAATTGAAAAGGCTCACCCCGATGTGTTCAACTTGCTACTGCAAGCGCTCGACGATGGCCAAATGACGGATAGTCTCGGAAGAAAGATTGATTTCCGAAATACGGTCATAATCATGACTTCCAACATAGGCGCACGGCAATTGGCGGAATTTGGAACAGGCGTTGGTTTTGGTACCACTGCTCGCGTTTCGAATGAGCATGCCAACCGCGATTCAGTCATACAAACCGCCCTCAAACGAGCCTTTAGTCCCGAATTTTTGAATCGGATTGACGATGTAGTTCTCTTCAAGAGCTTATTGCGTGAGCACATTCACGAAATCATCGATTTGGAATTGGGATCACTCATCAAACGCGTTCATGATCTAGGGTATGGCATTGAAGTCACGGAAGATGCCAAAGATTTCTTAGTGGAACAGGGATACGATGAGAAGTTCGGGGCGCGGCCATTGAAGCGTGCTATCCAGAAGTACTTAGAGGATCCTTTCGCTGAAGAGATCATCAATGCTCACATTGAAGAAGGTGATTTGCTCATGGCGACGTATGTCAAGGATGATACCAAATTGAGCATTGAGGTGATCAAAGGTGGTTTTCTGAAATTGCCATCGGGCGCAAAGGAAGCCTTGGAATCGGATGTTCAGGTTGCTCCTGACAAGTCTGTGGACATTGAAGATGCACAAACAGATGAAACCGAAGCTTGATTTCAACGCTTCCTTCTGGCTGTTCGTTCAAAACCGCTACTTCATCACCGGTTTATTTGGTTTAGTGTGGGTAAGTTTTATCAGCGACATTGACCTCATTTTCTTGATGAAAAGTCAACGTCAGTTGAATGCTTATCATACGGAAGCCGAACACTTTGAAGTGCGCATAGAGGCGATGCGAAGGGATCTCGATGACCTTTCCTCTGATCCTGCCAAGCTTGAGCGATTTGCTCGAGAGCGTTACTTCATGAAAAAGCCTGACGAAGACGTGTTTCGCATCGTTCCTACGAAAGACACAGAAGCGCTCTAAAAAAGAATCATAAACGCTTGTGTGAGTCTTGACATTGTGGAATCGTCGAGCAAAAAAATGTACACGACTCCAAAAATGGCCCCCATAAGATGCGCATCATGTGCTATACCCGTCCCCCCCTTCCGGTTCATGTAACGTTCGTAGGCAAAGAATAAAATACCCGCAACGAATGCCGGCATCGGTATAACGAAGAACAGAAGCAATTTGTGGGTAGGAAACAAGAGAATGTATGCCATCATAACGGCACTCACGCCTCCACTCGCTCCTAAACTGGCGTAATGAGGATTGTTGCCTTCCTTGTACAACGAAGGCAACGCTGCCGCCAGCATCCCGCCAAAGTAGAGGACAAAAAAGGAAGGATGAATGGCCTCGATCCAAGGCGTTGCCGACCAGGCTTGCTCCATCTGGTATTCAATGATGGAGCCAAATTGCCACAGCACAAACATGTTGAACGCCAAGTGCGTGAAATCGGCATGGATGAAACCGTGTGAGATCATCCTGTACACCTGCCCTTTGCGCAGAACAGCGTAGGGCCTTAACAGCAATTTCTCTTTGAGCTGTGGGCGATCTTGGACGTACCAGGATATGCCAACAGTCAGGGCTATAATGCCGAATAAAAGACTCATGCCGCTTTCAACTCGAGTGGTCCGCGATGATCATCCATCGGCCTGCCTTCCTTTCCCAAATCAAACTGTAAGATCCTGCCAAGTCCTCGAGTGAATCACTCCGGATCAACATCCATTCTCCAACCAGCAAGCCATGCCGAATGCCCAAGGACATCCAATGCTTGTTCTTGAATTCCAAGGTCCCCATCGCGGCCTTGTTCGGATAGCTTTTCAAGTAATTGTTGAGTGTGGCATCATACCCCCAAGTCATGCCTGATTTCCCAATGAATAGCATGGAGTCGCTCGGCCAATACGCCTCTTTCATGAACGCATTGACGTCACCTTGGTTCCAGGCGTTTTCTTGACTTTCCATCCGCTCCGTAATCTCCTGAGGCCAAGTCGTGGATGAATCAGCGATTTCCGCCTCATTAGGCGGAGCAACGCTTTCACAGCTGCTCATAATCAGGATGACTGAAAACAACCCCACGAAGAGGTTCAACCTAAACATTGAAACGGAAGTGCATGATATCACCGTCACGGACAATGTACTCCTTCCCTTCAATCGACAGTTTCCCCGCCTCCTTGACAGCCGCTTCGGATCCGAGGGTGACAAAATCCTCGTATGCCATGACTTCTGCCGGGGTCTTCATTGTTTGAAAGTCCGTATGGATCACCCCAGCAGCTTGTGGCGCGGTAGCTCCCAATGGAAATGTCCAGGCACGGACTTCTTTGACCCCTGCAGTAAAGTATGTCTGCAACTGAAGCAGTTGGTAGGCCTTTTGGATGAGCTGTGCCACTCCCGGCTCACTCAATCCGATGTCATCCAAAAACATAGCGCGTTCGTCCGGGTCTTCCAATTCAGCGATGTCCGCTTCAATGGCTGCGCCGATGATCATGACGGCAGCACCTTCAGCCGCTGCAACCGCTTTTACCCGTTCAACGTGATCGTTCCCATTCACAACGGCCGTTTCTTCAACATTGCAAACGTAGAGAACTGGCTTGGCCGTCAAGAGTTGCAACTCCTTCATGATCGGCTCCTCATGTTCCTCTAAGGACATGGACCGGACCGACCTTCCCTCGGACAACACCGTTTGCACCTTTTCGTAAAGGGCAAAGGCTTTTGCGGCATCCTTATCTCCTGTGGCTGCAGCCTTTTTGATTTTTGTGGCGCGACTTTCGACCGTTTCAAGGTCCTTCAATTGAAGTTCCATGTCGATCACTTCTTTGTCGCGAATCGGATCCACGCTGCCATCGACATGCACGACGTTGTCGTCATCGAAACAACGCAACACATGAAGTATGGCATCTGTTTCCCGGATGTTGCCTAGAAACTTATTGCCCAAGCCCTCTCCTTTACTCGCTCCTTTGACCAATCCAGCGATGTCCACAATTTCCACGGTCGTGGGCACGACATTCTGTGGATTGACAATGCGCGTTAGCGCTTCCAATCGAGGGTCTGGAACTGTAATCACACCAATGTTCGGTTCAATGGTGCAGAAGGGGAAATTGGCACTTTGTGCCTTTGCGTTCGAAAGGCAATTGAAAAGAGTCGATTTGCCAACATTGGGTAAACCGACGATACCGCATTTGAGTGCCATGTAAATCTATTTTTGAGACGTGCGCGAAGGTAAGCCTCACAGGACAATTTTGCTTTCGAACACTTTGTTCACAATATCCTCCGTTCCGATACAACGCGGGGTAATTTTACGCCGAGTTCTTATGAAAAAACGAAACGCATGGTTCCTTCTGATTTAACGGCTGTTGCATCCCAGGTTCGCCGGGACATTGTTCGAATGGTAAATGGCGCATCATCAGGGCACCCGGGTGGAAGTTTGGGCTGTGCCGATTTGTTGTCCCTGCTGTATTTCGAAGTCATGCACTTGAATGCCGAGTCATTCAAAATGGACGGAACGGATGAGGACTTGTTCTTCCTTTCCAATGGCCACATTAGCCCTGTTTGGTATAGTGTTCTTGCTCGTCGAGGTTTTTTCCCTGTAGCGGAATTGGCCACTTTCAGAAAACTCAATTCCCGTTTGCAGGGTCATCCGGCAACGGAAGAAGGACTGCCCGGCATTCGCATCGCTTCGGGTTCTTTGGGGCAAGGGTTGAGTGTTGCACTGGGTGCCGCTCAAACCAAGCGATTGAATGGTGATCTCCGCACAGTCTTTACGTTACATGGTGATGGGGAGTTGCAAGAGGGACAAATTTGGGAAGCCGCAATGTATGCCGCTCATCAGAAAGTCGATAACATCATCAGCTTCATTGACTGCAATGGTCAACAAATTGATGGCTCAACAGAAGACGTAATGAGTTTGGGTGATTTGGCTGGGAAGTGGAGTGCCTTTGG
>JAQCJQ010000094.1 GCA_027593035.1 Bacteroidota bacterium
AATGGGCTCATGAAGTTACTTCACGAGTCGATTCCTACCCAAAATACGACGATTTCCCATGGATTTCGCATTGAATCCACTTGAACGAGGAACAAAGTACGTTAACGTCATCTCATGTGAGTGGGGACTGAAGTACTGAGCGCCGGTGCTGGTCACGTCGTAAGCATACGATAAACCAAACGGTCCGTACTCCCCTCCCAAGCCCAAGATCAGCGCGTCGTTGGTCCGGAAACCCAAGGACAACCATGCCGTTTGGGCATACCATCCGCGAACATACAAATCCATTTGGGCGGGCGTTCGCTCCGTCAATCGCACAATCCCTGAAGGCTCCAACAAGAAGACATCGCTGACTTGGTAGCGGTAGGTTCCCATGAACCGGAAATGGCGTACGCCAATGTTTTCCTGTCCTCCAGATAGAGGGCTTGACTGCAAGCCTGTCGAGGATTGCAACAAATTCGGAATCGCAAAACCGAAGGAGTAGGCTTCGCTAAAAACCATCAATCCAAAATGCGCATCCATCGAAGTCGTCTGTTCCATCCCCCATTGCAGCGCAGGATCTTCCACATCCCAAACGTCCAGCGAGGCATTGTCGAAAGACCATTGATTGGCCATCAAACTCAAGCCAAATGACACCGCATCGTAATTGTTGAGATCGATCGTATATGAGCCGGTCAATTCAAATCCTGTTTGCTTGATCGCGCCTCCGGTGTTGTCCGAATAGACAATTCCCCCGACGCCAATGTTATTGGGCAACGAGGTGTGGCCGCTCAGCGTCATCGTTTCAGGAGCACCCTCGAATCCGGTCCATTGATTCCGATAAGACATGGAAACAGGCGTCTCAGGCAAGGTTCCTGCAATGGCTGGATTGCTGAGATACGGGTTGGTCATGAATTGTGACCTTCGAAACAACTGCTGCGCCTGAACGGTGCCAGAAGCTCCCAGCATCCACGCACTTAAAGCAACAACAATGAATGATTGTATAGATATCCGCATGATGCTTAGTACTTCAAAGTGACTGTTCCCGTAATCGGCTCTTGATCACCATTAAAATCGATGACGTAGTAATAGTCCGCAACCGGCAATGGCGCGTTGTTGAAACGACCGTCCCATCGTTTGGCATAGCCCAATGAATTGAATAACTCTTGCCCCCATCGGTTGTAGACCGTGACGTTGGCAGTGGGGAAAAACTCCAATCCTCCCACGATCCACTCATCGTTGTAACCATCCCCATTGGGTGTGATCGCATCGGCGATGAAAAAACAGCCGATGGTTGGTTCCACGGTTACAGCGGAAGCCAACGTGCATCCCAAACTATCTGTAATGACCACCGCATACGTGTCTTCGTACAAACCTGTGGCCGTTGCGGTCTCTTGGGCTAGCGCATCACTCCACAAGTACTGAATGGGCAAATGGCCTCCATCAATCGAAGCCGTTGCGGTGCCATCTTGTTCATTCCAGCACGTCACGGGACTGCTGAGCATGGTGAGAATCATGTCCGTGTCTTCCTCTGCCCCCACTTCAAAGAGCGTGTCTTCAATGCAACCCGTTGCATCCACAGCGGTCACATGGTACACCCCTTCATACAAATTGAATAAATCAATTCCTTGTTCTGCAATGTCCCAAGCGAGATCCCCTGTTCCTCCAATAGGAAAAATATTGACCTCTCCGTCGCTCATACCTGTGCAGGTCACATCCGTCACGTTGATCAATACTTCAATGGGATCCGGCTCCAATATTTCAAACAAAGTCGAATCCATGCAGCCGTTTTCGTCGATCACCGTGGCGGCGTAGTTGCCGGCACACAAGGCGTTGAAGTTGAACGTTTCACTCGCATTCAATGTGAGCAACACATTGCCTGTTCCTCCGGCAAAATCCACGACAGCCGATCCATCGCAATCTCCACCGCACACCACATTCTCACTCAGCAGCAACTCCACCACCAGCGAATCTGGCTCGAATACCGATTCGATTCCGGATACCAAGCAACCATTCTCATCTTCAACGGTGACTTCCAAATCGCCTTCACCCAAACCCTCAACGGTATAAGGCAAAGCTCCCAATTCAGGAGACTGCAGTGTCAATACTCCCGTGCCTCCGACGGCATCGATGAATATGGTTCCGTCACCATAGGCGGTGCAAGAAATCGAAGTTGACGACAGGATCAATTGAATGGGTTCGGGCTCAATGAGTGTTTGAGGAGCTGAGTTGACCACACAGCCCGCTTCGTCCATGACGCTCAGCGTGTAGGTTCCTACAGTCAAATCAAAGCACGGGTCAAAGCCAAATCCATCCGCTGGAGGATCCACTTGGAACGAAAGCACCCCAGTTCCTCCTTGTGCGTTGACGATGCATATTTCACCATCCGCTTCTCCAGCACATGAAACATCCGAAAGCACCAAGTCGAATTGGATGGAGTCCGGGGAATTGATCATAAAGTCTCCTTGAATGACACAACCGTTGTCATCAATGGCATTGGCAATGAAATCTCCTGGACAGAGCGCCGATGCATTGAACAATGCACCCAAAGCGTCCGTGACTGAATAATCAAAATTGCCCGTTCCGCCCGTTGCCTCAATATCGACGGTGCCATTGCACGCATCGGCACACAACAAATCTGTTGTGGTGTATGCGATGAGCACCGGAGTCGGTTCGTCCAAAGTCAACAGGGTCGTTTGGAAACATCCATTGGCATCCGTCAGCGTCACATTGTATTGACCAGGCAGGACGTTGTCCAAATCAATGGTCACGTCGCCTTCACCCGAAACCGTTTCTGGAAAGGCCGGGGAAGCCGTCAAGGTCAACGTCCCTGTTCCACCAGACATGCTACCATCAATTTGACCATCGCCATAATCGAAGCATGAAATGTCCGTAGTGTTGAGGATCAATTCAAAGGGTTCAATGCAACTCAGTTCGATGACCGTATCAACTTGGCAGCCATTTTCGTCCGTGATTTCAAAATTCCATGTCCCATCACCTCCAACGCACGGGAGGCCCACCCACTGATCCGCCACGGGCAACTGAACATTGCCTGGAGCCGACGCCGAATAGGCCGCAAAATCTAACGAGTTCGTACCGCCTTGGTAGGTCACTTGTACGGCGCTGTTTTGGTCGCCAGGACATTGGTTGTCTTGAAGCAATTCCCAGTTCGCATTGAGTTGATCGGGCTCAACAAACACAAACTGATCGGTGGTGTCGCGGCACGTGTTTCCATCAAGAATGGACACGAAATACGACCCTTCTGCGATGCCCGTGAACTCCGAGTTGTCTTCTTGGCTCAGGATCAAGGTTGAATCCAAGGCGTTGTACAATTCATACGTAACGGGTGTCGCGCTGGCTCCACCAGCGGTCACCTCCACAGTAGCCGTTTCCCCAAAGCAATTGATGGGCGTGGTAACGCTGACTTCTGAATTGGCCGCTGCGAATTCTCCGCAAGGATTGGGCATGGTCATGGCCCCATTGCCATCACCGTCCATGCACCACGATTGGAAGTCGCCTTGATTCCCCTCAATGAAGACTTGGAAACAGGCATGGATCGAAAAAGGCCCACACGTGGTCACTTGTGCAATCTGAATCCGCAAATCAGGTCCTGCGGCGATGGGAGCGATGGTAAAAATTGAACCGCCAGACTCTTGCTCAGAGCACATCGTCGTACTCGAATAATCCGGATTGGTATTGACAATCTGCTCTCCAGGCGCAAAGCCTAGCGTCCAATAGGTATCATAAGCAATCTCCGGAAAAAACGATAACAAGCCTGGATTTTGAGACGCGCCTAACAACACATCCCCCAGCAATGGGTTGAAACATCCACAAGGCGCATTCACATAAAACGGTTCCGTTCCCAAAGCGAGTGCATCCGAATAAATGGCGCTCAACTCGTCCGTTTCATTCTGAAACACAGCATACACATCGTAGGACACATACCCATTGAGCAGCCCTTCTTCATCAAATCCATCCCCAATGGGCGCATAAAAGGCGGTGTCAACCTCGATCTCGATGCCGATGATTTGGGCATGTGAAACGGCCTGTCCTGCAAACAACATCAAAAACAAGCTGGCAGCAGTGCCAATTGCTTGAGCATGTGAATGAATGGAAGAAGACCTGAAGGCCGTGGTACGCTGATCTATTGCTTTCATGAAAAAGAATTCAATGGCTTGGATACAAAACAAGTTGTAGGGTGCAAACGTTGCATCGATGAAGCTTGAGCGCGCAAATTAGCGGATTTCCATCATATAGCTACCTTCATTCCTTGGAAACACCACACAATGACCGCATGACAACCGAGACTATCGTTCAGGAAGCGCCTGTGCCCCATGAATTGCCACGCATTCTGCAAAGCGACGACCAGTTGGCTTGGGTTTGGAAACCCAACCATCTTTTGGTCCATCGGACCGACATGGCGCGGTACGACCTGCTCAACCTAAAGGACTGGATCGTGGAGTCCACCAGCTGGGCGTTTGCCCAACCCATCAATCGACTGGACCGACCGACAAGCGGATTGGTGCTCGTGGCAAGGGACGTGGATGCGCTGAAATTGGTTTCGGCACAGTTTGCTAACCACACCGTGAGCAAGACCTATTTGGCTGTTGTCAGAGGCTGGATGGAGGATGAAGGCGTCATTGAAAAGCCGTTACCGACAAGTCACAACAACACACCGAAAGAAGCCTTCACGGCCTTTAGAACCTTGGCACGTGCTGAGCTTCCTTTTGCGATTACCCGATATGAGACCAGTCGTTTTAGTCTGGTCGAGTGCGAGCCGACGACGGGACGATTCCATCAGATTCGGATGCACCTCAAGCACCTGAAACATCCCATCATTGGGGACACCGCCCACGGAGACAAACCACACAACCGGTGGTTTGCTCAAAATCTTTCCCAGCCTTTTCTATTGCTTCACTCAGGAGAACTCACCGTGCAACACCCGATGACGTACGAATCAATCACCGTTCAGGCTCCATTGCCTCGGCATTGGAAGGACACGCTGGATCAGCTCGGCTGGTCAGATTGGTTCTCGCGATTTGGCTCGGAGGATTCGGCCCAATCAGGCTCTTGACCTTCGCCGGCCAACGCGATCCGCGCATGGATTTCCTTCAATTCCGCGTCTGACAGGTAGCGCCATTCGCCCATCGGCATGTCCAACTCCACATTCATGATCCGCGAGCGCTGCAACCGGATCACCCGATGTCCCAACGCTTCGCACATGCGCCGAATTTGGCGGTTCAAACCTTGGGTCAACACAATGCTAAATGTCGTGGCACTCGTGCGTTCTACGGCACAGGGCAAGGTCACACTTTCGAGAATTTTCACGCCCGAAGCCATCTTGGCCAGAAATTCATCCTCAAACGGACGATTGACCATGACGTGGTATTCCTTTTCGTGTTGGTGGCGAGCGCGCAAAATTTTATTGACGATGTCGCCATCATTGGTCAAGAAAATGAGGCCTTCACTCATCTTATCCAATCGTCCGATTGGGAAAATCCGCGTGGGATAATTGATGAAGTCGATGATGTTGTCCTTTTCGCGGACCTGGTCTGTGGTGCAAACAATGCCCACCGGCTTGTGCAACGCGATGTAAATCAACTTCGCTCCTTCCAATTGTCCCACCTCCTCGCCTTTCACCGCGACCACATCTCCCGGCTGCAACCGCGTGCCCATTTCTGGGACCACTCCATTGATGGTCACTTGACCCAGATCAATCAGCTTATCGGCTGCCCGGCGAGAGCAATATCCAATTTCGCTGAGGTACTTGTTGATGCGTTTGCCGCTTGGCTGAGATTCCTCCATGGCGCAAAGGTATGGAGCCAAAGCATCCATCCTTGACTTCCTACCTTTGCAATCAGATTCAAAAGGAATCTCATGTTCACCATCAATGCAATGGTTTAATTTTCCATGGAACAAGCCACTCCTTACCACCCCCAAAACAAGGTCCGAATCGTCACCGCAGCGAGCCTCTTTGACGGGCACGATGCCGCCATCAACATCATGCGGCGCATCATGCAACGATCTGGCTGCGAAGTCATTCACTTGGGTCATGACCGCAGTGTCGATGAAGTCGTCAATTGCGCGATTCAAGAAGATGCCCAAGCCATTGCCATGACCTCTTACCAAGGGGGACACATGGAGTACTTCAAGTACATGAAGGACTTGCTGGAGGAGAAAGGCGCTGGCCACATTCGCATTTTTGGCGGCGGCGGCGGCACCATTCTGCCCGAAGAGATTGCGGAATTGCATGCCTATGGCGTTGAGCGCATCTACCATCCCGATGATGGCCGTGCGATGGGTCTTCAAGGCATGATCAATGACCTTGTTCAGCGAGCAGACTTTGAAACGGTGCATTCCGTCGCGGATGTTGCCGAAGAGTTGAAGCAACTTAATCACACGGGACACCGCGGGATTGCGCGTTGCATTACCGCCGCTGAAAATGACCCCGAGGGGTTTTCCGATGCGTTCAAAGCCGCCCAATCCGATGTGCCTGCCGTGCCTGTTTTGGGCATTACCGGAACGGGAGGATCGGGCAAATCGTCGATGGTCGACGAATTGGTTCGTCGCTTTTTGATGGATTTTCCGGACAAGCGCATTGGCCTGATCAGTGTGGACCCGTCCAAGAGAAAGACCGGTGGCGCCTTGTTGGGCGATCGCATTCGCATGAACGCCATCCACAACGAGCGCGTATATATGCGATCCTTGGCGACCCGACAATCCAATTTGGCCCTGTCCAAGCACGTCGCCGAAGCGGTGGAAGTGCTCAAGGCGAGCCAGTTCGATCTCATCGTATTGGAGACGAGCGGCATTGGCCAGAGCGATACCGAGATCATGGACCACAGCGACGTGGCCTTGTACCTCATGACGCCTGAATTTGGTGCCGCAACGCAACTGGAAAAAATTGACATGTTGGATTTTGCGGATGTCATTGCCATCAACAAATTTGACAAACGCGGCGCGTTGGATGCCATTCGCGATGTGCGGAAGCAATTCAAGCGCAACCACGATCTATGGGAAGCTACCGACGAAGACTTGCCGGTCATCGGCACCATTGCCTCACAATTCAATGATCCCGGAACCAATCGGTTGTACAAGCTCTTAATGGATCACTTGGCCAAGCGCACCGGCAACAACTTGAAATCCACTTGGGACGTGAGCCAAGACGAAAGCGAAAAGCTCTTTGTCATTCCTCCGGGACGCGTGCGTTACTTGAGCGAAATTGCTGAATCCAACCGCGCTTACAATACGTGGTGTGAAGAGCAAGCCGAAGTGGCGGGCAACCTTCAAGCGTTGCGCGAAGCCACCCTCCTGCTCGACCCGGCTGATCAGCAGGTGTTGATCCAAAAAGCCGAGGAAGTGCAGATGGAGCTCGATCCGAAGTTGATGGCGTGGCTGGACCAGTGGCCTGCACTGCGTGCGCGGTATCGCGATGCGGTCTACAGTTTTGATGTCCGCGGCAAACAAATCGACATCGAAACCACCTCGAAGAGCCTGTCTCAACTCAACATCCCCAAAGTGAGCGTTCCCCGCATCAGCGGATGGAAGGACCCACTCCGCTGG
>JAQCJQ010000095.1 GCA_027593035.1 Bacteroidota bacterium
GGAACGGAGGTGCCTAGCGGGGTCTATTACTACACGTTGGAAATTCAAAATTATCCTTGCCTTGAAACCCCAGGCCTGACCGAATGGTGTGCCGGGACACTTTCCATTTTTAGAGACTGATCAACCCATTCCAATTGCTACCATGAAAAACGCTCTTCTAACCGCATTGATTTGCCTGCCTGCATTTGCTTTCAGCCAATCCAGCACCCCTCCTGCCGCACCCGACATGAGCCAAGTTATAACCGAAGCTTACACCGCTTTTGGTCTGGAATCTGAAATGATCCATGATCTGATCATGCGCGTTACAGAATTGGCGGATCAAGCACAGGAAGCCCTGATGCCATATTTACGCGTGATGTCGCAAGCCCGTGAAACCAAGGGAGCTATCGTCATGGACGACCGCATGCAAGCCTTTTTCATGGAAACGTGGGGCGTCACCGAATTGCAAATTCAGGACCTCCAAAAAGTGGCCGCCCGATTTGCTTCGGAAGAAGCCGCTCCTCGCCGTCAGTGAGCCGAATCGTTGCTACTAGGGAATACCAGTGAGCTAAAGAGCCCCGAAGTGGGGTCCTGAGCTCCATACGTCTGCTTCATCAGGACACCGATGGTTCCCGTGGATGGATCCGCGGCGTAGGCCGTGTTGAAATAACCGCTCCAGAAGAACGTCCCTGCCGGACTGCCTCCAGCGGCCTCTCCCACTTCGTGCTGCACTCCGAATGCCAACCCTTGATACCAGCCCTGACCTTCTAGGAGTTCACCCTGCTGATTGGACATGATGGAATCGACCGTGGCCTCCTGCAGGATGCGATGGCCATTGAACTCCCCTCGATTGAGGTACATCTGCAAGAACTTGGCGTAATCCAAGGCTGTGCTCGAAAGGCCGGCACCCCCTCCAAAGAAGGTTCGCGCGCCAGCAACGGGATAATCCGTAGTGTACTGTCGGTGCTCATGGAGTTTCCAACCTTGCTCAGCCGGCTCAAAAACAGGCACCAAGCGGTCAGCCAATGAATCCGGTAAATAAAAATGGGTGTCGGTCATGCCCAGTGGGTCCAGCAATTCCGTCTTTAAAAACTCATCGAAAGGTTGACCAGAAACCACTTCCACCACCCGGACGACCACCTCCAATCCCAAACTGTAATTCCAACGTTCGCCTGGAGCGTGGATCAAGGCCGTTTGTGCCAAGCGCTCGCAATTCTCCTCGGCCGTGAGAGGCTCAGTCGTAAACAAATCCACCACCCCAGCTTTGGCATAAATCCGATCAAATCGGGGGTCCCCAATCGCTCCATATGACAAGCCTGATTGGTGTGTCAGGAGATGGCGAATGGTCATGGTACGATCGTGGGGAATGGTCGTGAACGTGGTGTCATCGGACAGGCTATCCAGCAATTCCAGTTGGGCAAATGACGGGATGTATTGTTCCACGGGATCATCCAAATCGAGCAACCCGCGTTCCCATAAGATCAAGGCTGCCGTAGACGTCAACGCCTTGGTTTGAGAACAAATTCGGAAAATGGAATGTTTTTGCAACTTGACTGAATCCACGGGATGGCTCCATCCGTGCACTTGGTGGTGAACCACTTCACCCTGACGGACCACCAACACCTCCGCTCCCGGAATGCCTCCGGCATTGACCGCGCTATCCAGCATGGCGTCCAACGCTACAAAGCCTTCCAATACTTTCCCTGCCTCCACTTGAGGATGCCAAGTCAATGACTCTTGAGGCACCTCTTCGGCCCGTTCACATCCAGCCAAAAAGAGCGTCGCAATCACGACGAACGACCAGTGAAAATTTCTCATGGCCGAATATACCCGCCACACGCCAAGAATGGAAATGACCGCACTCAACGTTCCAGACCTATGCGCTTTTCGACACTTCCATCGGAAAACACATGCAACCGCACTTCACCCGCCTCCGGAGACGCTTTTCGACCGAGTAAATCCAACACTGCGATCAAGTTGCGATCGGCAGCCATCGGAGTCGGAGTCGCTGCCAATCCGGTGGAAGCGTCGCAAATTTCTTGGAAGAACAACCAGGCCTCACGACTCGCGTCGATGTCCATGTTGCCATAAGCACCGGGCCAATCATGCCCTCCTCCATCCACTGTATAGAGACGCACTTGCGTGCAACTGCCCTCCGCTCCGTATTGGTCCGCAGAAACCGTACTCCCGTCGCCTGGCGCTAGATTTTCAAAATCAAACGACTCTTCCAATTGCAGGCCAAAGAGATTGACAAAGAAATTCATGGTCGCCGGAATGCTCGGATACGCTCCCCAACCGTCGGCATTGTTGGGATCGCCGTTGAAATAGGTCACGTTATCCTGCGTGCCATGAATTTCCAATATGGACACGGCCTCCGATGGATTGCAAGCGTCCATGATTTCCTGCATGATCATGCCCGCTATGGGCGCTACTGCACGAAAATGATCCGCCGCTTCGCAGGCCAGCAAGTAACAGAAATCCCCTCCATTGGACATTCCCGTACAAAACACCTTTTCAGTATCCAGCGAATGGTTGGCCTCTAAATACTCCGTGAGGTGAATCAAAAAAGCGACGTCGTCGACCGTCTCATTGTTTTGAAAGTCATAGCCCACATTCCAGAAAGCGTTGCCATAGGAATCATCAATGCCTTGCGGATAGCACACAGCAAAACCAAACTCATCTGCCAAGGCATTGAATTCGGAGTAATTCATGATGCCCTGCGCACTGCCTGTATAGCCATGACAGACAAATACCAGAGGGCAATTGGCCGGTGCATTCCCAGGATGGTAATAGATGTAATCCCGGTTGATTCCGCCGTCCTGAAGGGTTCCATATTCGAGTGCCGAAATGGTTTGCGTCAAGGTGTTGTTGGACGAGAGGTCATCCTCCATGCCGTTGACATTGGAAACGGTCACCTCCAATTGAACACTTCCTGGCTGGCTCATCGTGAAGACCTCCTCGTGCGTGAAAGGAAACGACGTTCCGGACATGAACGTAAGGCCTGAGAACGTTTCCACATGATTGACCTCGCCATCTGACCAGGAAATGTCCATGGCCTCGATCATCTCCGCCCCCAGGTTGCTAACCGTTCCTGAAATCGTGATGTCTGATGGCACATTGACCGTAGAAGGCAGGTCCAACGAAGTCATCGCAGCATCCAAACCTGTTGGTTCATACACCACAACATCATCCAGCGCCCAGCCAAACATCCAGCCGCCATCGTCATTGTAACGAAAGGCAAGGAGCACATCTGAATTGCCGACCAAGTCACCCAATCCTACCGCGTGTGCACTCCAAGATCCGTCGTCCGAACCTTCGATGGTTTCATAAACAGTCCACGAATTGCCACCGTCCAAGGAATACTCGATGGTCGCCACTTCCGTATCTCCTTCAAACGTACCCCCATCGTAATAGGCCTGGAATTCAAGAATGGCATTGTCCGTAGCACTCAAATCCAAAGGAGGCAGGATCAGATAGTCTTGGCTTTTATCACAATCACAGTCGTCGTCATTGGTTCCGATGATGTTGCCGTGAGGTGCGATGCTCCAATAATCACTTTCTAGACTCCCCGCAGTTCCGAGATTCCATCCCCCATCGGAAGCGGCCGTTTGCTGCGACCAACCATCCGGAAGTGAATTGGACTCAAAATTCTCGGAAATGAGTGTGTTTTGGGCGAAAATCACCCCATTTGACAACAAAAAGACGAGAAAGTAGATTTTGGTCATGATTCCATATTGAAAAAGAAAACAAATTAAGACCTTATCCGGCAGCTACGCAAACGCCATCGCGTTTGTAAACACCATTGTTACATCCAGCCTCCTTGGTGCGACTCCATCCGGTAGGCGGCATAATCCACCAACCGCTTGGCGTCCTCCACCTGGATAAACCGGATGCTGCGGCTCCCGGCTGCTGAGTGCAACGTGACGTGCGCCAATCCTCTTGGCTCATGGACTCTGTTCTGGTGAAAACTAACACGCTGCAGTTGGTGCCATTGCAACAACGTGCGTCGCTTGAACCACCAACCACTTTCGATGAGCACGCCATGGCCATCGGTGGAAGCGCGGTAGCCGTTGAACTTGCGCTGGGTTGTGAACCAGCGAAACGTCACCCAAGTCAGCGCCAAGATCCAATAGAAGGCCGTGAGCCCGAATGCGATCGCTAGCGGAATCAACGGGATCAAAGCGATTGCAAACAAGCGATAGCGCAGGTAGACATCGGGTTGAAACGCCTCCATTCTCGTGGGGTTCCATTTCGGAAAAATGGCCGCTACGATGCGTTCGCTCTGCTCCTTTTCCAGTCCAGGAATCGTCAAACCCAACGCCTTGGAACCTCCCTCCGCCTGGGCCTTGGCCTGATGAATCTGCAGCGTCTCCAAGCTCAACTTTCTTCGGAGCCACGTGCTTTTCCATTCCAACAGCTGGACTTTGGATAAGGGAATGCGAAATTCATTTCGACGAAAAAGCCCAGACTGCAGCGACAGCTCTTGCCCTTGTATGTCCACCCGAAGACGGAAGTACTGAATCCACGCGGAGACGACCGACACCAACACGGCGAGGAGCACAAACAAGATCACAGCCGGAACGATGAGCAAAACCCATGCAAAGGCCAGCAACAGAACCATCCATTCAGGAAGTGAATCCAACCAAGTTCCCCACCATCGTTCCAAGGGTTCCATGACCGTGAAGAAGGCTCCAATGGCAATCAGGCCGTTGCGCAGGTGATTTTGGGTGAGCCCTACTTTGAACAACTTCCGGGCATTCAATTCGATCAGCGGCTTGATTTCGTCCAGCGACTCATCGCTACCCACCGCGTCATTTGCAGATGCGATCACCTCGGCCCTGCCCGATAGCAAGGCCCGCAAGCCGAGGGCATCTTCCTCTTTCAACGCCGAAAATTCCAACTCACTCCCACCACTGCCTGCTGTATCCACTTTGAGGCCATACAAACCGATCATTTGCTGCCAAGCGCTCTGGTGCAAGTGCACCGCTTGAATGCGCTCGAAAGGAATGACCAGACGCTCCTTTTGAATCCAACCACTGTCCACCACCAACGCATCGTGGGTGACGTGGAATTTAAAAAATCGGTACTCGATGAAAGCCGCCACACCATTGAGCCCCAACACACCCATGCCGATCCAACTGGCATACTGGAAGACATCTGAGCTCAATGCCAGACCGGCTGCCAAAGGCCAAAAGCTTCGCGCCAAAACGTAAAGATTCTTGATGAAAACGCTCACCAACCCCATCGGGTGCTGGCGTCTTGGCGCTTCGAATGGATCAGCGCTCATTCCGTTCATCAATGATTTGACGCATTTGATTGGCGGTCTCCTCGTCCAGGCCTGTGATCTGCAAATTGGCTCCAGAACTGCCGGCCGTGTATAGTTTCAACGTGCAAATCCGGAATCGCTTGGCTACGGGACCTTGGGCCACTTCGCTGTGCTGAATGCGATTGAAAGGAACGACGGTCAGCGAATGGAACAACCACCCCGAGCGGTAGCTCAAATCCCGATCGCGCAATAGGTAGCCCCGTCGATCAAACCCAAACCACTCACTGAGCCCCCACGTCCCGAAAAACACCAACCAAAGGATCGCAGGCCCTGTCGCAAAATTCAATTCAAATGCTTCTGGCTGGAAAATGCTCCACGCCATCATGAGACCAGCGAATAGCATGAGCGATCCGAGAGCCACCAGTGCGCATGTTGCCCATCGGATATTGCGGTATCGGCGAGGCAATTTTTCAAATTCCTCCTCGAGGACATGTGGCAATTGCTCTGTTTGCAAAACGCGATTTTCAAATTCTTCAATCATCGCTCAAAAGTGCATCAAAAAACCCCCAGCACAAGTGCTGAGGGTTCTCGTTTTCTCAACGATTCAATTCCTTTATCATTCAGCAGACTCACCAGCCTGCAATTCGTCCAACTTCTCTTGAGATGCAATGAACGAAGGGTCAATCTCCAACGCTTTCTCAAAGCACTTGACCGCCTCTTCTTTGTTGTCAACGGCTACATAGTAATCTCCCAGTGAATCCCATGGGTTGGCCGCATCCCCTAAGAATCGAGTTTGCAAAACAAGGTGCTCTTCAGCCGCCTCCATGTTCCCCGCATCCATCATGCGGTATCCCATCAAATTGTGAAAGGCTCCCATCATCGACCAAGGCTGCAATCCACGCTCCAAAAGCGCAACAGACTCTTCGCCGCTGCCCATCCAGAACGCTGTGAAAACGATGGTCAATGGGTCTTGCGGAGCCAAAGCCAAAACTTTCATGGCTCCTGCAACTCGTTCGTCCTCCTTTGAAGTGAATGCCGTCATGAACAAGCGTTCGATGAGACTTTCGTTGTCAAGAGCTGCCAAACCCGCTGTTCGGGCCGCCTCAAATGCATCGGCATCCCCATCCAACCAACCGGCCTTCATCATCTTCCCGACATACGCCAGAGCCACTCCGGCATCTTCTTGTAAAACCGTGTCGGCATATGCTCCTGCTGCTGCGAAATCATTGCGCATGAGCGAGCGGTACATTTCCCAATAAGCATCCTCAGCGGCTTCATTCTCCGTTGTGGGGTCCAACATGGTTGTGGCCATTCGATTTTCATCGACGTGCATCCAACGTTTCCAAACGATTCTCCCATTCTCTCGCGCTACCGTGCCTGAAAACTTGGCCCGCATTTCCAATGAGCCATAGACATCGATTGAAATACCGTAGACCTGGGCCGTTTGCCCATCGATCTGGACCATTTGGATCTCAGAATAGGCGGTATCAGCATCGAACCAAGCGGCCTCGACCCACGCCGGATCAAACATTTTAGCTGAATCATTGCGCGTGTTGAAAAAAGAGAAATCCGGTGCTAGCCCTTCGATAAAGGGCTGAACACTGGCTTCTCCTTGATTCTTTTGCGCATCAAAGGATTCCACAAAAGAGAGCACTTCCGACTCCGTGAGCGCGGCAGGCTGACACCCGCCAAACAGCAGCGAAACCATGGCCAAAGCGAATAAACTGTTTTTCATTTCTGGTTTTTTTTATCGCACAAACCTAGAAAAAAAATTAACATCTCACCTCCAAATAAAAAGCAGCCGGCTTTTGCTGCCCTTCATTGCGCATGAATCAGTGAATCAACACAGGCTGAACGAGGCGCTCAGTAGCCGATTGTAGTGCACCATAATACCGGCCAGTCGCAAATCGGGGCAACTCGACACGTGTTAACCCGATGCATTGCTTTTCAAAGACCTGACGTCCCACGGCATCCGTCAAAGTGAAGGTGAAGGATTGATCCAGTCCAGCCTCCAGCGTCAAGGATTGCCCTTGAGCCAATAAGCTTGGATAGAGGCGCATCTCGGATGCAGTCGCTCCTGCAATGTCAGACGACCAATCGCCAAACGCGACATCATCGAAGTAGAAAATCTGATCACCCACATCGCCACCTGCAGTGCCGAAATCAAAGAAAATGGTGATCAAGTCATAGGTGTTGTTGATGTTCAACGGCTGTGTACCGACGACTTGCTGTGACAAATCAAACGTCAGCGTTTCCCATTCACCGGCTT
>JAQCJQ010000096.1 GCA_027593035.1 Bacteroidota bacterium
TCAAGAAGTGGGAGTGCGAGGTGGTTTCCAACTACAACGTGGCTTCTTTTATCAAGGAATATGTCGTTCGACTTCCTGATGGAGAACACTTGGAGTTTGAAGCAGGAGGGTACATTCAAATCGATGTGCCGGAGACCGTGGTTGATTTTAAAACCATGGACGTAACGGCGCATCCAGATCACCACAAAGATCCCAAGACATTCCAAAACGAGTGGGACAAGTTTGGATTGTGGGATTTGAAGATGACCAACAATGAACCCATTGTTCGGGCGTATTCGATGGCGAATCACCCGGCCGAAGGCAACATCGTGATGTTGAACATTCGGATTGCCACCCCTCCCTGGGATCGCGCCCGCAATGCCTGGATGCAAGTCAACCCAGGGGTGTGTTCATCCTTCGTGTTTGGACAAAAAGAGGGCGACAAAGTGACCATTTCGGGACCGTACGGTGAATTCTTCATCAAGGAGACAGGATCCGAAATGATTTACATCGGAGGCGGTGCCGGCATGGCGCCAATGCGTTCGCATTTGTTTCACCTCTTCCATACCGTAAAGACGGATCGTAAGGTGACGTTTTGGTATGGAGGTCGCTCCAAGCGTGAGTTGTTCTACTTGGATGATTTCAATAAGATCGCATCGGAATTTCCCAACTTTGATTTCCATGTCGTGTTGTCAGAGCCTTCAGAAGAGGACGATTGGAAAGTAAAGAAGGACGTTTCAGATGAAGGAGATGGCTTCTTGGGCTTCGTGCACAACGCCGTCATCGAGCACCAATTGAATCATCACGATTCTCCGGAGGACGTTGAATTCTATTTCTGTGGACCGCCTTTGATGAACCAAGCGGTACTGAAAATGTGTGACGATTGGGGAGTACCCGAAGAGAATGTCAGCTTTGACGATTTTGGAGGGTAAGACGCGACCAATCGCTCAAATCAACAAGGCCTTCCTTCTGGGGTGGGCCTTTGTTGTTTGGGGGTGTGGCGCTTCAGTAGAGCGCAGCCCTGAAAGTGATTATCGGTTGTACCAAGGCGACACACAAGGAACAACCTACATGATCAAGTACCACGGCGCTGATTCCGTGGGACAAGATGTCATCGATGAAGTTCTTGAGCAGGTGGACATCGAATTCAACTTGTGGCGTCCGGAATCCCGAATCAACGCGATCAACGCCTATGACAATGAGCAAGTGGTGTATGCGTTCGTCGATTCCACACGCTTGTGGTCTGTTTTGTGGGACCAGTGCTTGGACCTGTATGAAGCTTCCCAGGGGGCGTTTGACCCCACCGTGCATCCGTTGGTAGAACTGTGGGGATTTGGGTTGAAAAACAGCACAAGCGTGACCGAAGAAGATGTTGCATCGATTCTTCCCCATGTTGGAATGACGACGGATCGAATTGATTTGGATGAACAAGAGATTGGGAGGATTTATCAGAACACGCACGTCCGTAAAGGGGACAGCGAGACATCCTTGGATTTCAATGCCATTGCCCAAGGATTGACCGTGGATCTACTCTGCGAAGCGTTGGAGGAACAAGGCGTTGCCCATTACATGGTGGAGGTGGGGGGCGAAGTCAAATGCAAGGGAGTTCGCAGTGATGGCCAGCCCTGGCGGATTGCCATTGATCGTCCGGTGGATGCAGCCTTTGGGGAACGCCCGCTGCAAGTTGTGATCCATGTGGAGGATGCGGCTGTTTGCACAAGCGGCAATTATCGAAAATTCCATGAAGTGGATGGGGTGCGACGGTCCCATACGATCAGTCCATTTACCGGTTATCCCGTTGAGCATGGATTGTTAAGTGTAACCATCAAAGCCGTCAATGCTTCCACAGCGGATGCTTTGGCCACAGCTTGCATGGTTTGGGGCCCTGAATTGGGACGGGCGTTCATTTCAGAATACAGGACGCTCAATCCAGAGGAAAGCATAGAGGCTTACTTCATTTCATCGGGAGAAAACAACGTGCACATTTACTGGGAGACCGTCGGATGGAATCAAGCGCTGCGGCCTGAAGATCAGCCTTGAGCTGATGTGTCTGTTGGCGATTCAGCCAAACAGACATCCTGAGGCCGAGCTCCACAAACGGAACAGGAACCCGATTCGTCTTTTAACAGAGGTTTGGAACTGGAGCATGTTCCTGCAAACTCACCGTCCTTTTTGACCAGAAGTTTGATGGATATCCCAGCAAAGCCTAAAGCAATCAGACCAATAGCGAGTAAGACGACATTCCATTCCATGGAGGCAAATTTACTCCATCGAATCAAGACTGAATGCCTGATCGCAAGGAAATGCGGTGAATATTTCGTATTTTATGTTGACTTAACCGTGGATTATGAGGTGTGAAGTCATTCTATTGCTGTGCATTGCAGGCTTGAGTAGGCCGGCTTCCGTGCGGGCTCAATTTGAGCCCTGTGCATGTCCTTCCATGGAAAGCCGCCCCATTTCATTGATCGATGACGCGGACGGGCTGGGCACAGGAACGGTGCATTGGACGTGCGATACCCTCTACGTTTTGACAGAGACCGTTTTCGTGAATCCAGGCGATGCCTTGACCATTGATCCCGGCACGGTCATCATGGGACGGCAAGGCCTGGTCATCGACACCTTGACTTACACCTTGCCAAACGGCAATCCATCATTGCGTGAAGATTACATTTTTAGCCAGGAAGCAGGAAGTCTCGTCATCTCAGCAGGCGCTTCCATTCTCGCAGAAGGATCCTCGAATTGCCCCATAGTATTCACCTACGAAGGCGATCCTTTGGATGGCAGTTCTGGATATGACGTCCGTGGGATGTGGGGAGGTTTGATCGTTTGCGGGCACGGTGCATTGAATACCTACGATGGCGACGATACTGTAGAGGGGATTGAGGATGAATCAGGACAAGACCGGAATGTCTATGGTGGAGGTAGCAATCCTGATGGCTCGAGCGGAGTGCTCAAATTCATCAGCATTCGACACGCATCCACCTCGCGTGGCATCAGCCAATTCGGCAATGGATTGGAGACCAATGCCCTGACCTTGTGCGGTGTGGGTAGCCTTACGGCCATTGAGTACATAGAAGCCGTTGCCAGCGGAGACGATGGCATTCAAATTTTTGGGGGCACTGTGAATGTGCGCCATTTGGGCCTCGCTTTCAACCAGGAAGATGGCCTTGAATATGATCAAGGATGGCAAGGCAATGGTCAATTTATTTTTGCCATAACAGATGAAATCAATGGCGTAGGAGAAACCGCAGGCGACTACGAAGGCGATGATTATGAGGAGTTCGATGTGGACATGACCTTCATGCCGTATTCGAATCCGTTGCTCTACAATCAAACCTATGTAGGACGAGGCGATGCCACCGCCATCCGTCTGCACAATGGCGCGGGTGTTCGGCTCCACAACAGCGCGTTCCTCAATTTTGGACTCGGCATTGATTTTGAAGATGAGGACCCCTGCGATGCTTGGGAATTGCTGCTGTTCGGAGAGACGCTCATAGAAAACAATCGGTTTTGGGACATCGGCGACAGTTCGGCCATTTCCGAAATGATCCTTTACAATGAAGGCTTTGTCTGGAATGGGCAAGATGAAGTGGAGGCGCATTTCTTGGCGAACAACAACAGCGCAATGGACCCAGGTTGTGATTTTCTGTTTGCTTCAGCATCGGGATTCATCACGGACCCCATTGACTTGACTCCGACCACGGAGGCCTTCGCTGTTGATTCAAGCTATTTGCCTGCTGATGATTGGTTTCTACCGGTGAACTACATCGGTGCCTTTGCGCCGGATCAAACCAATTGGCTGACCTGCTGGACCTACATGGAGCAGCTGGGATTGTTTGGGGAATGGGACACTCCTGAAGGAGTGACAGGAGGCTGCACGTACGCCTTTGCCTGTAACTTCAACCCGGACGCGACGGTGGATGACGGGTCTTGTGAAGTGGAGTCCTGCTCAGGTTGCATGTGGCCAGACGCCTTGAACTATGATGAGAATGCCCTTTGGGATGATGGTTCGTGCATTTTGCAGGACATCAACGATTGTCCAGAAGACATCAACCAAGATGGTCAGGTGACCACAACCGATTTGCTGATGTTCCTTTCAGCTTTTGGGATGGTCTGTCCGTAAAGGTTAGTAGGTCATCCGTCGAAATGCCTGGGCAAGGTCCGCTTATAGCCTGGGTTGGGGACTCCAAACTAGGCCTAGAAAGGGGGAGTCAGCGCGCAATCGAAACGAACGCAAGCCCAATTCAATGCGCCAAGCTGAAGTCACGGCGTGTTGCAAAGCGGTATGCAAGTGACGCTTCCCCAATTCGGTGTCTTGTTCTGTGAGCATCCAGCCTTCCATCAGCGTCAGAGCTGTGCGGCCATAGTGACATCGCGCTCCAATCAATAAAGCTGTTTGCAACCGCTTGGAGGGATCGGTGCTGGCATCCGGTGATCCCGTGATTCGCAAGCTTTGGTTGAATCCCAAATCCAGGGCGGCAGACCCACTCCAGTTGTGTTTTTTGCGGTGTCGATAATGCACGCTGGTCATCCAAGAAGTTGTCGGGTGGACCACGCCTCCTGGAAGTCCCGTATCGCGGATGCCCACGCGCAAAGTGGTTTCGAATTGCCAGCCTCTTCGGTGTTCGGCCTCATCGAGCGCCAGGAGCGTTTTGGTTTGTGGTTTCTTCCTAATTTCTAGCGGGGTATAAGTGCAGTGGACACCAATGAGGTTGATCCCCAAATTGGGTAGAGCCACTGAGCCGTTGCTAAAGTGGGTGAGGCCGGCAGCCAATTGTAGGCTTCCGACTTGGCGAATTGGCCACGCGTAGCCCACGTTGAAACGCAGAGCAGCATTGGCGTGTGACCCCAAGGCAAACGAACGGGGTGCTTCCAGTGGGTCAAAGGGAGAGGTCGCCCATGCAAGTCCCAGACCGAATTCAGCGAAGACCTGGTCGAAGATCGGCCATCTGTTCAACCAAATGGCGTGAGCAATCCAGCCCAATTCTTCGCTACCGGCCCACGTTCCAGCCATCTCGAGTCCTTGCCAGGTGCCGGATCGATTTCCATGACTGGCCCAGCCACCATCGACCTGCTTTCCCCAAATGAGCGCACCGCTCCAAGCATGTCCGGTGACCAAAGCGTGCATTTCATCCCGGTGAGGAAGTGCGTATCCGCTAGATATTCGGTATTCACTGGGAGCCCAATGGATGATGGAGACATCATGATCTTGCGAATGCATCAGCGGTCCTTGCATAAAAAAGGCAAGGAGCGGAAGGAGGAGTCGATGATTCAGACCTGGTTGCATCTCGACTTCGAAGGTAGCACGACGTAACTTTGCCGCATGCATACCATGGAAGAGAAATTGAAGGCGTTCGAGCGATTGCTTGTGATTATGGATGAGTTGCGGGAGCAATGTCCATGGGATCAGAAACAAACGATGGAGAGTTTGCGGCATTTGACCATCGAGGAAACGTATGAGCTGGGAGACGCCATTTTGGATCGTGACTTGCAAGAAATCAGGAAGGAGACCGGGGATTTGATGCTGCACATGGTGTTTTATGCACGCATCGCGAGCGAACAACCCCAAGAGAATGGTGGATGGGACATTGCCGATAGTTTGCACGGCATTTGTGAAAAATTGATCTCTCGGCATCCTCACATTTATGGAGATGTCGTGGCCGACGATGAGGAAACGGTGAAGGCCAACTGGGAGCAGCTGAAGCTAAAGGAGGGCAATTCCTCCGTTTTGGAGGGCGTGCCGACAAGCTTGCCTTCTCTTGTGAAGGCTTATAGGATTCAAGATAAAGTTCGGGGCGTTGGCTTTGACTGGGATCACGAAGACCAAGTCTGGGCCAAGGTGGAAGAGGAGATTCAGGAATTTCAGGACGAAGTGGCTGCAGGAAGTGATCGAGCGTCGGATGAATTCGGCGACGTCCTGTTCGCACTCATCAATTATGCGCGGTTCAAAGGAATCAACCCGGATGAAGCCCTCGAGCGCACCAATCGCCGTTTCAAGGCTCGATTCCAGCACATGGAGAAGGAAGTGATGAAAGATGGCAAGACCATGAGCGAAATGGAGTTGAAAGAAATGGACACCTATTGGGAGGCGGCTAAAAAAGCGTTGGGGCAGCATTCAAAACAAGGCCAATAATCCAAGAATGAATCGAGTTTGGGCCATAGCTGTGGGATTGCTAGCATGCTGCTGTTGCCGCGATGCCGGCGAAGCTTCCTGTTGGATGCGCCCCGGCGATGAAGTCACCCGAACTCAAACTTGGAGCGAAGTGGATTTGACAGCCTTAACGCTTTATGATCAAGTTGATGTGACGTGGCGATGGGATTCGACTCAAGATGTTTCGGTGACCTGGACCGGGCCCGAACATCTTTTGGACTTTGCTTCGGCCGAATGGGACGGGCAACATCTCATGATCGGCCACTCGGATCGCTGCGAATGGGCTAGGCGACTTGACTTGGTGGTCAAAGCTGAAATAGTGAGTGGCACTTGGGAGATGCTCGCACTCAGGGGACAAGGAACATTCGTTATGGACTCGGTCTGGCGAGGAGGGCGATTGGCTGTAGATGCCTTCGCCAGTTCAAGTGTTGCGGAATTGCGTGTCGATGCCGATACGTTGACCGTAAAGTTGCACGCAGGCCCCACGGCAGCACAGGTGTTGGGGCAAGTCGATGTGCTGGAAGCTTATTCTTCGGGCTTAGGAGCGCTGGATGCATCAGCTTGTCAAGTGCACAAGGCCTTCATCAACCAATCGGGCGTCATTCCGCTGCAATTTTCAGCAATCGAATATGCGTATGTGGGGATTCATTCCCCTGGAGATGCCATCATCCACGGAGGATGGCCTAACCAACTCACCTTGGTAACAACCTCAACAGGAGAATTGGTCGAGCAATGACCTCAAGGACGCAATAGCGCCTTCACGTCGGAGGCGAAGGAGTCCACCCAAAGGCCATACTGCCATCCAGACGGATGCAATCCATCCGCAGCGACAAGTCCTTCCATTATTGGCCATTGCTGTGAGATGGGTGTAATGTTGAAATGGGCGACGCCGGCGTCTAGCGTCAACGAGCGGCATGTGGCATTGAATGCCTGCAATTGTTCGCTGATTTGGACTTGATTTCCTTGGCCAAATGGGGTGTAGCCATAATCGGGAATGGAAACGACAAAGACGCGATCTGCCCTTCCGCCCGCACAGGCAATTGCCCGATCCAACAATTGAGTGAATTCTACAGCATAACTCTCCATAGCAAGCCCTTGGTATTGGTTGTTGACCCCAATCAAGAGACTCACGTAATCCCATGTCGTGTCTTCATAGCCCGATGCCGCAAGTGCTTGACTCAGATTGCTAGTCGTCCAACCGGTTGTCGCCAAAATAACGGGATCAAGTAGCGTGTCGTTGGGCATCCAGGTTGCCAAGCGGTCAACCAATTGTTCCGGCCACCGCAGGTTGGGAGCAACCGACTCGCCAATGGTATACGAGTC
>JAQCJQ010000097.1 GCA_027593035.1 Bacteroidota bacterium
GAAATTTTGCTCAAGCTCTGGAAGCAGGTTTTCATCATTCAATTTGTCGCTTTCCAACAGCATATCGGTTGCCTCCACTCGAATACCACCATTCAATTTCAAGTTCTCCGTGGGGGAAATATTCATCATTGCATACCCACCGAGAACCGACTGACTCGCTTCGTAGCTGTTTTGCATATCCGTGTCGTCACGCAAATAGATATAATTCGTGGCACCTGATGATGTGCCAGGAATGATTGACATGTTATCAGAACTGAAATAGTCGGTAGGATTGCCATTGTAGGACACCCCTTGCGAAACAAAGCTGTACCGATTCTCCGAATAATCACGGGTGCGCCTGACCATCGAGAGTCCAAATGCGACTTTGTTGTCATCGCCTAAGTCACGTGCAATTGGTTTTTCATAGTTGAATTTCAGATCCAATGTCGTGTTATACATCTTCCTGTAAAACCGCGTTGGAGAAGGATACAAATTGTCTTGAATGCTGTAAGAAAGCTCATCCGATTCAATTTGATCCACCGTATAACCGGGGAAATAATCATTCAGGTTTTCTCCATCCGCAAGCAATGCCAATGCATCTTCAGTCACGTCATTGCCACCAGCATCGAGGTACAACAATCCTGGAGCCACATCCTCAAAGCTGTTGATGAAAAGCCTCAAATCCGGCGTGGTCTGCTTTCCGATGGTGTAGGAGGAGCTCCATGTGATTTTGTGATTCGCATTTTCGCTCAATTTGTGCTCCCCACGCAATTGAAAAATATTCATTCCACGCTCCAAATAGCGTTGCTGTCGCTGCTCCTGGTCAAGGCCTACCGCATCACTTGGATTGATTCCGTTTTGATAGCGAGCATCGTTGACACCTGAAATATTGGGCATGTACGTGAAGCCAATCTTACTGGTGGGGCTCAGGTCGTAGCCCAAATTGAAAAGAGCTGATGTATAAACTGAACGCGTGCCCCTCACATCCGAAAACTGCCGCTGAACATCCAACTCATTCTTTTCTGATTCCAATCCTGTCAATAGATACCTCCCTGTAATTCCAGATTCGTAAAATCGACTATTGACCTTGTACTGCAAACCAAAGTTGTAACCAAATGGGCGCCCAAACAGCGTGGTCACATTTCCAAACGAGATGCTCTTTGAAAGATTGAGCAACGGAGCTCGCTCAGCGGGTTGCCACGAATTGGCAAATGCCTGGGTCTGCTGAGAAAGCAGTTGGTTCTGCTGCTCACGAATCGCGGGCAAGAATTCCTCATTGACTTGGCTCAAATTATCGATGCCTTCAATCGAATTGACAATGTTCGTAATGGACGTCTGGTTGCTCCCCGTTCCTATGTCTTCGGTTGAATTGACACCCAATTCATTCAGTTCGTCTCCAAAGCCTGCCAAAACGAGCGCATCGTAATAGTTTGAATACTGCGGCGATGCGATCGGATTCGAATCTACAAGGCCTGGAATATCAAGCATGCCATTGTCCCACCCAAAAATTTCCGTGTTGCCTGCTGTGCTTGTGATGAAGTTCTCGTTGAACGAAGCATTCGTATTGAACCCCACTGACGTGGAATAATTCAACGTAAAACTATCTGGAAAATCTTTCGTGATTACATTGATGTATGCCCCAGAGTAATTGGATGGCAGGTTCGCATTCAATGTCTTGACGACCACTAAATTATCGACGAGATTGGTCGGAAAGATGTCCATGGAGACCGAACTCCTTTTGGGGTCCAACGAGGGAATCTCCGCTCCGTTCAAGGCCGTTCGAATGTACCGATCACTCAGCCCCCGAACCACCACAAAGTTGCCAATCGTATACACGCCACTCACTCGTTTGATTGCGCTGCTGACGTCTGAATCACCATTCTTTTTGATTTCTTGAGACGAGACGTAATCAATCATGGAAGTCTCTTTCTTCTTGACATTCTCCATGTAAACGGCATTGGATCGGTTTTGCCTCACTGCGACCACGGCCTCATTTTCAATGGCGATAACGGTAGACTCCAGTTCAAAGTTGACCTCGGTTGTTTCATTGTCTTTGACGACAACCTCCCGTTCGGACGCACCATATGCAATGAAACGACAAACCACCTTGTACGTGCCTGGCGCCAATCCTGAAATGGAATAATGGCCATCGAAATCGCTCATCGTACCCGTGCTATTCGACTCCAGAATGACGGTAGCTCCAAGCAAAATATAACCGTTGGCCTTGTCTTTGACCGTACCGGCGATGGTGCCTTGTGCATTTGCTTTTGCGAAAAGCGCGCCCACAAGAAAAAGAAAAATCCAATTTTTCATGCGACAAAAGTAGGGGTTCAAAGAAGGCAAATCATATAAGGAATGCGTGATTCTTTTCAATCCATTCGAGGCATCTATCAACATAAAAGGAGGCACCATATGATGCCTCCTTTTCGACGTGATAAAAAACCTGGTTTACTCAACAATGAGCTTGTGGCGTTGCTGGCGATCGCCGTGTGAGATGGTGATCACATACAGCCCAGGCGAGGTGCCCAACATGTTCACATTCAACAATTCTCCAGCCACCATGCTCAACTGGTTCTCGTAGATGCTTTTTCCGCTGAGGTCGACAATGCTGATGGCAGCATTGTTCACACTGGTCTCAAATTGAATGCTGAAGTTTCCATTCGATGGGTTTGGATAAATGTTCAACGCAGTCGCCTCCCCTGCCGCAGCCAAGCCATTGGTCGGACACGCAAAGAATCCACGCTCCCACAACATTGACCAACCGACCAGCCAAGGGCAATCATTGGAAGGGTCAAAAGCACCCGCGTACGTCACGTCATCGAACCATTCCATTGTCGGGTTGGCGCCCGCCGGAACATTGCTGTTGGGAATCAATTGCAATAGGCCCGATCCTTCTTCGACTGCGTAATTCAAACCAGACGCTGCCACAGCATTGCCGTTGGCGGCAAAAGACGCTTGGATTGCAGCGGCCGAAGCGGTCGCAGCAGCGGTGGAATCCTCTGAACTCGCCCAGCCTGATCCCATCGTGATTTTAAACAGGTCGGCTGCCGTAGCATCCAATCCGAGTCCCGTGCATCCATCAAAGATGTTGCCCGCAAAGGCAATTTCATTGTTTTCAAAACGCGCATAAGAATCTTCTCCTGATGCGAGATTTTCAATGTCAACACCTTTGCCCCAGTTGTAGAAAATTGAATTGTGGTATTCTCCTCCTGCATTGTCTCGAAGCGTCAAGGCTCGTCGCCCAGCATCCACTCCTCGGCCCATGTATGTCGCATTGTAAATCACTGGATGCGCGTATGGCAAGCCATCTTCTGGATCGGTGCCACCATCGTGTTCGCCTCCGCGATCTCCCTCGCCTTCTTCTTGCACCGTGCACCAAAATTGTCCGTATCCTCTCCATCCCTCATCATAATCAAATGAATCGTCTCCACAAAAAGCCGTGACGACGTGCTTGATGGATGCTGTTCCGCCGAAGAATTCCACTCCGTCATCTGCATTGGAAATGACTTCGATATAATCCAATGTGGTTCCAGCTCCTACACCACCCAAGGTCAAGCCGTTGATTTCGTTGCCCGCACCGATGTCCGTTCCTCCATGTCGGATGGACACATAAGTCATTGTGCCACTGCTGTCCTCATCGTTGTCTCCCCCATAGCGACCTCGCGGCTCGGTATCTGGAATGCCTTCAATTTGTGTTTCTCCTGGCGATGAATTGAGTTGCGCATTGCCCAAGAGGATGACGCCACCCCACTGGCCACGCACATTGAAGGGTGTCGAACCGTCCAGAGCGTCTGACTCAAAAGTGAAAATGATCGGCGCGTCTGCTGTGCCGTTCGCTTCAATCTGACCTCCACGTGCTACGACCAGAGCTGAAGCATCTGCTCCAGAACCCGTACTTCCTTTGATCACCGTACCCGCCTCAATGGTGAGTACATCACCCTCATTGACAAACACAAATCCATCCAAAATATAGGTGTTGTCACTGGTCCAGGTTGTGGTACCAGTGCCCGAACCATCGTCGGTAATAGTCACTTGGCTTTGGATTTCAAAAGGCGATGCCAGGAGGCCTATCATCGCTGCTGCAGAAAGTAGAAAATGTTTCATATTGCCTTTATTTTTTGAGTGTTTTGGCGTTGCAAATATGAACCCTCGCTTGGAGGATGAGTTGACCCTTGAATTACCTTAAGGTTAAGGCAATGTTAACTTCGCTAAAGCCAAAGTTTAACAGGCTATTCGGCAAGAACCGGCTTACTTGGATTCGGATGGCCCGTATCAACAATTGGGCGTATGCTGCACTGCTCCCGCTGCAGGTCACGAACTTTTGAACCTTGTAACTGCGGTTGGCTCACCCTTTACTGCCTATCACGAGCATGGACGTCCAATGTGACCGACAGATCAGGCCGTTTGTTTTCAGTTGGCAATCGAGTCCGCTGGAATCGCCTGAACCTCAGCGGATGTCTCTGCCTCGGCAGGCGCATCTGCCTCTTGGGTACTCACTGGAGCAGCTTTTTCGGCGTTCGCTGCGTCTTCACCATAATGAATGGCCAAGACAATGGATACACTTACTAGGAGGCCGACGATTAACTTTAAGAAATCCTTGGCCACAATGGGGAAAATAGATTTCAAATTGCCCTTCTTGGTCAATCGGCCGAATGAAATGTCTCCATTTCCTGATGTAACCCAACCATATACCAGGGTAAACACCAATACAGCAGAAGCTGCTGCCCAGAGCGTGGTCCACTTGAATTTATCTCGGTTCGATGCAATCCAAGTCCCAAGGGTCTGGACACTATCATTGGCGATTACGGAGAATCCTGCCAAGCAAAATCCCACGACTGTAAAGCGTTCTAACATCTGTGTAGTTCTGGTTTCGATTCTGCGTCTGAGAGACGAAGCATCCGAAATCTTTGGTGCGGCAAACGTTCAACTAAATTCAGATTCATGCAATGTTCGATATTAACCAATTGTTAACATTCAAGCCGTCTGTACCGAACCTAGCCACGACGAGCGCTTCGGGACGATGACCAGCCGCCAAATCAAGTCCCGTCTGCATTCCAAAATGTATCTTTACCTCTCAAAGCCATCCCATTACCGCACCTAAAATGACTCCTTACCTCGGTGAATTTTTCGGAACCTTTTTGCTCATGTTGATGGGCGGATGTGTGAATGCCAATCTGGATTTGGCGCGGACAAAGGGATCAGGTGCTGGTTGGATGCTGATGTCCTGGGGCTGGGGCTTGTCCGTTTTCCTCGGCGTTTACACCGCCATTGAATTGGGGGGAAGCGGGCATCTGAATCCTGCTATTTCCATCGGAATGGCCGCATTTGGAAAGTTGGACAGCACGCTACTCTTGGGCTATGTATTCGCCCAGATGGCCGGTGCATTTTGTGGTGCAGTGGGTACGTGGGTGGCATTTCGAATGCACTTCGAGGCCACTGAAAATGCCGACAGCAAGCTGGGGGTCTTCAGTACATCACCTGCCATCCGCCATGCCTCTTCCAATTTCTTGACCGAGCTCATTGGCACATTTGTGCTTGCCTTTGGCGCATTGACTGCCTCAGCTCCGGCCAATTCGCTCGGCGCCCTTGACGCACTGCCCGTAGCACTGCTTGTCACCGGTATAGGCATGGGGTTGGGCGGCCCCACCGGTTATGCCATGAATCCGGCGCGAGACTTAGGGCCACGCATCGCCCATTCTGTATTGCCAATATCGGGCAAACGCGACAGTGATTGGTCCTACAGTTGGATCCCTGTCCTTGGACCCATTGCAGGAGCCCTGCTGGGTGTCGGCCTCTACAGCGTTCTTTGAAGCGGAGTTCTCACCATGCAACACACCCCAGCGGGAATCATTGCGCTCTGAGAATTGCTTCCTGAATTTCTTTTGTGACGTTGTAAGACAATCCGAGCGAGAATGTTCTCCCCAAATTGAAACGCTGAAAATTGTATTCCTCCCCTTTGTAGGAGTACACCCTTCGGAAGTCGGAATCCATCAAGTTTCTGCCCTTCACATTGACCACCAGGCGAGCACCAAACGATTTGTTTAGACTCACATCAAGCGCTGCTCGAGGCTGATCGTACACATCGGGTGTGCCACCTGGAGTGATCAAAACGAGCTTGGGACCGCTAATATTGAAGGCGGCATTCATGCTCAAACCTCTGTCGGCATGGGTGTAATTCAGAATGCTATTGATGATGTAGGGAGACTGACCGTACATAGGGCACGTTTCGTCGTGGTCCGGGTCGGTGGCGCGAATCTCCATCAGTTCGTCTTCCGCAATGCTCGTAGCGCTTTGAATGAACGTGGCGTTGAAGGCCAAATTGAGGGCACTGAGTTTTTCGCTCAAAAACCCCAGGTTCTTCTTGGCTTCGAATTCCAAACCAAAGAGCTGGGCCTGGGCGGACCTACCGGATACGCCATCAAACCTGCCCGGGGTTTAGAGCCGAGATTGGCGGATAGGCCGACTATTAACAAGTCAAAACCCTCGCTACCAAAGGCAACGAGGGTTTTTAAACGTTCAATTTCCTCACATCATCTTGGATGGAATTCAACTCGCTTTCTTATAGAACAAGGATAAAATCCACGTTTCATTCGCGTCTTCTGGTGACAGTAAATCCAAGCTGATATCCTCTTCTATCGCGCGGTTTTTAAAATCTTCAATGACATCGCGGACATCAACATCCATGCGAAGTGTTCGCGAAGCGTCCAAAACAACATGACCACCAGGCTTCACCCGCGAAAGCGCCTGCCGCAATCCTGCTTTGTGAAGAAACGTGACATCTTCACTCAACTGCAGTTTCCACGTACCCGGTTGACCATCCACACCATCCTCTTGATGAAAATCCACGAATGGCCGCTGGTAATGATCCAACAAAATGCTCCCGATGCTCACGGCCAAGCCAATTCCAATTCCAATCAACAGGTCCGTAAACACAATGGCCAATACGGTCACAACGAATGGGACAAACTGACGCCCCCCATCCTTGAACAACTTCACAAACGTTTGAGGTTTGGCCAACTTGTATCCCACAACCAATAAAATCGCCGCAAGGCTGGATAGGGGAATCAGGTTTAGCACGTTTGGAGCCAACAAGAAGAAGCCCAACAACCATACTCCGTGAAGAATGGCACTTGCTTTTGTTCTCCCTCCAGATTGGATATTGGCCGATGAGCGCACAATCACTTGTGTAATCGGAAGCCCACCGATGAGACCACTCACCGCATTGCCCACCCCTTGAGCAACCAATTCTCGATTGGTCGGCGTCATGCGCTTGTGCGGGTCGAGTTTGTCCGTGGCTTCTACACACAATAGCGTTTCAAGGCTCGCAACAATGGCGATGGTAACGCCCAGAATCCAAACGGATTTATTGCCGATGGCCGCAAAGTCTGGCACTTTGATGAGATCTCCCAAATCGGCAAAATTGATGGCCGGCAACTGGACCAAATGGTCGTTGCTCAGCCCTTGA
>JAQCJQ010000098.1 GCA_027593035.1 Bacteroidota bacterium
GATTCGGTCGGGGGAGAGTTCAATGCGTACACATCCAAAGAGGATACCTGGATTTATGCAGCCTTTTCGGAGCAACATTTGGAACGGGCGGTGGAGTTGCTCGCGGACATTACGTTTCAAGCGACGTTTCCTGAAAAGGAGATTCTCAAAGAACGCGATGTGATTCTCGATGAACTGAATGCGTATTTGGACAGTCCCGCAGAGGCCATTTTCGATGAGTTTGAAGAACGGCTCTTTGCTGGTCATCAGCTAGGAGGCAATATTCTCGGAACCAAAGATTCCGTGGCGAAAATGAACCGCACGGTGCTCAAGGGGTTCGTTGATCGCCATTATCAAACCGATCAAATGGTGTTCAGTGCGGTTGGCGCGACGCCTTGGAAAACAGTGCTTAGAATCTGTGAGAAGCATTTCGCGGCCATCCCAAGCGGACAAGCGACGTTGGAACGGATCCCGTTCAAAAACTACCAGACCTTTGATTTGCGCACCGCCAAGGACATCCACCAAGTGCATCACATGATGGGAACGGTGACGCACGGAAGCGACCATCCAGATCGTCTCGGATTGGCCTTGTTGGCCAACCATTTGGGCGGTCCGACCATGAACAATCGACTCAGTTTGAACGTTCGAGAAAAGCACGGAATGGCCTACAACATTGAATGCGCATACACGCCATACAGCGATGTCGGCACGTTCAGCGTTTATTTTGGTACCGACAGGCGCTTGCACGGCCGAGCTGAGAAATTGGTCTTGAAGGAATTGCGTGAGCTCCGTGAGAAAAAACTGGGTGTCCGCCAACTCCACGACATCAAGCAACAGGTCTTGGGTCACATCGCGCTTTCTCAAGATTCAGGAAGCAGCATGATGACGGGTTTGGGAAAGAGTTTCATGCTCTATGACCGTGTCGAGTCATTGGAATCTGTTTTCGCCTCCGTAGAGGCGATTGCTGCTGAAGACGTTTTGCGTCTAGCCAATGAAGTGCTCGCCCCAGAAGGATTGAGCCATTTGGTTTACTTGGATCGCTGAGACGACCCGGGCCATTCAATCGGGAGAAAGGCTGTGCACATCGTTGTGGCGCTCTTCGATTTGATTTTTAACAGAACGAATTTTCAAGGCAACGCCCGCCCATTCCCTTTGCTCTGCTGCAATGAGCCGTTGGATTGCGTCATCATCGTTGTCCGCACCTAAAGCCATGTCGGCCAAATACGTATATCCGTATTGACGCAGCCAAACAACGGCATTCTTATTGCCTTCAGCTCCATTGACCAGGGCCATGAGATGTGGTTGGCCGTTGCTCATCAACCACGCACGAGCCGTGTCGACCAAACGGATGGCATGGCAGGTCATGCCCAGCTCTTCGTAGCCGTTTTTCATCAGCCAATCAAGCAGTTGGCGGTTTCCGCTGATGGCTTCACCCCATGCAAGCAAGACTTTGGCCGGATATTGCATGGAACCAAGATAGGGGGTGTTATTTTTGCGGCCAAGTGAACGCCGCATCCTCCTCCGCTGAAAGGCCCATGTTTTCTAAAAAGTTTTGGATGCTGTGCAGTAGCACGGTGTTGTTCATGGCGAGCTTCGGTATGGTCATGCCCGAATTGCCCGGTTACTTGGCCGAACTGGGTCGACCGGATTTGATCGGTTGGATTGTCGGCTTGTTCACGGTGGGAGCTTTTTTTTCACGGTTTCTCAGTGGCCGGATTGCCGATCACGCAGGAAGGCGTCCGGTGATGTTGTTCGGAACCTGGATAACAGCCATTGCGGGATTGGGATACATCGGTGTGGGTTGGGTGCACGCTGCATCTTTTCCGGCTTGGAGTAGTTCGCTTCCCATTGCTGTCTGGTGCTTTCTCTTGCTCAGACTCTTTCATGGACTGAGCACCGGATTTCGTCCCACTGGTACCACTGCATTTTTGACCGACATCACCCCCTTGAAACGTCGAGGTGAAGCGCTTGGGTATTTGGGCGTGGCTGGAAATGCGGGCATGGCAGGAGGTCCTGCGCTGGGAAGTTGGCTGACCGTGGAATATGGATTCGATGCGATGTTCATGGGGTCGACGGTCTTGGGGGTCATCGCTTTGATCTTGACCTACCGGTTGCCTGAATCCTTGCCGGGAGCGCGAAAAGTGGAGTGGAAGGACATGAATGTGTTTCGCGGACCGGTCTTGGACTGGTCTTCTTGGCCTGCGTCTGTCGCCTTGCTGCCGGTTGCTTTTGCCTTTGGCACGTTTCTAACCATCACGCCAGACTTCGTGGATTCATTGGGCTATGTCTACAAAGGCTCATTCAACTCCATCATCGTTGCGGCTTCCATTACCATGCGGTTCGTTGCGGGAAGGGCATCAGACAATTATGGGAGGGTGCCGCTGCTCGTCATCGGTGGGGTCCTCCTTGCTGTCGGTATGCTGGGGTTGGCTTATGCTGATTCCAAGCTTTCAGCCACGATAGCCGGCTTGATTTATGGAGCATCTGTTGGTATCAACATGCCAACCATTTTTGCCTGGACGGCTGATCTAGCGAAGCCAGGTAAAATTGCGTTGGCCTTGGGAACCATGCTCATGGCACTGGAGTTGGGCATTGGGTTTGGCGCGGTTTCATCGGGGTACCGATTCTCCGGAAACCTTGAAGCCATTCCTAAACTGTACTCCTTCTGTGGAGTGTTGGGATTGGTGAGTTCCGTTTTGCTTTGGATTTTTCGCAAGAAATGGGCCTGACCCCACCCGTCATTTCGACGTTGTTGAAATGAACCATAAAAGGTGGATAAATGCCTGCCCCTCCTTTTAAAAGGCATGCTGTCGGGTTCGTTCTTTGTAACATGCAAGATCTCATGCTCCAACTGGAAACAGCTCGAAACGAGCGGGTGTCAACCCTCAAAGAATTCATGCGATTGAAAAACGAATTGGCGCGTACGCAGCGTCGATGCGATGAATTGCGTGCTGAAAACGGGAGTTTAAAACAGGCTTTGTTGGTGAGCGAGACGGAGCTTCAGACCTTGCACGCCTACGCCGGCGAAATTGCATAGCAATGCCGGTATTGCTTTCCACGTGTTGGAAGCTAAAAAGGGCAGAGACTTCAAGTCTCTGCCCTTTTTTATGTCCCAAAAACGGAAGTGAATCTTTTCGAGATGATTACGCTTCGGTGGCCAGTTGGGCTCCTGAAACGACAAATCCACGGTCCACTTTTTTAAAGAGTCCCTGAAGCACCTTGCCAGGACCCACTTCAATCGCTTCCGTTGCACCCATTTGGATCATGCGGTGCATGGACTGCGTCCAACGGACCGGTGCGGTTAATTGCGCAATGAGGTTGGCTTTGATGCGTTCCGGATCGGACTCTGGCATTGCGCTGACGTTTTGAACGATGGGACATTTCGGAGCGCGAAGGGCCGTTGCGGCGATGGCTTGGGCCAATTGTTCTCGTGCCGGTTCCATCAGCGGTGAGTGAAAAGCTCCGCCGACGGGTAGCATCAATGCGCGACGAGCGCCAGCTTCGGTCAGGGCAGCGCAGGCTTCCTCGACCGCCTTGAACTCGCCGGAGATGACCAGTTGACCTGGACAATTGTAATTCGCAGCGACAACGATTCCGTCGGTATCCGAACAGATTTTCTCGACCACATCGTCCTCCAAGCCCAAAACAGCGGCCATGGTAGAGGGCGTTGTGTCGCAAGCCGCTTGCATCGCCTGAGCACGTTCTGATACCAAGCGCAAACCGTCTTCAAATTGAATGGCTCCTGCAGCAACGAGGGCAGAGAATTCTCCCAGGCTGTGACCCGCCACCATGTCGGGTTGAAACTGCTCTCCCAACAATTCAGCGAGAATCACGGAGTGCAAGAAAATAGCAGGTTGCGTGACAGAAGTTTGTTTGAGATCCTCGTCACTTCCTTCGAACATGATCTTCGAGATGGAAAAGCCTAAGATTTCATCGGCTAGTGAGAATCTCTCTTGGGCTGTCAATGAAGCTTCAAATAAATCGCGTCCCATTCCTGAGAATTGGGCCCCTTGGCCCGGAAAAACGTATGCTTTCATGCTGTAAAATTATGTCAAATGCAGTTTGTTGCGCTTCGCGGTCGCTCTAGAATTTGATGGATACACCCACCGCCAGAACTTCCTTCAGTTGGAGACCTGGTCCTTGTTGAGGAACGAGCTGTCCTTCGATTTCAATGGGCTCTTTGTTCAGCATGACATCATCGTCGTAGATCAACGCAGCACTGATGGTCGTTGAAAGCCAGTCGTTGACCTTGAGCGTCAAGACGTGGTCGCTGAAGATGTCAATGTTTTCGGGTCGCTCAATGAAATTGGTAAACAAGTCCAACCGAATGGCGTAAGCAATGCCCTCCGCGATGGGTGTTGTCCAGCCCAACTTGAGATACCCCCCGACTTCATATCGAAATGCTTCCCCTGGTTCAACGCCAAATGCTCCGGCTTGAGACAAACTGTCGTCCAGTACCCAAGTGGCCTTGTAGGTGAACGGCGCAAAGAACAAGTTGAAATTTCCTCCCGTGTTTTTGTAGTCAATTCCGGCGGCGATCACGCCGTATCCCGGAGCCATCCAACTCGATTGCAAATTGTCGCGATTGGGGAGGCCATTTTCCAGGCCGTATCCTGGGGCAAACTGCGAGCGAAAATTGGCCATCACCGTCATGAAACCCGTCTCGGTTGCACGATATCCCCACTTTGTGGACCACTCAATCCGGTCATCTGTTTTGATGAAAACGCGATCTTCAGGACGATGCAATAGGCCAAATGCCAAATGCAACTCCGTGTCCCAACCATAGCTTTCATGGACGTAATTCCAGCTGTGATCGAGTTTGGTCAATAAGGAGAGATTGCTTTGTCCCCCGGCTGCCCAATTGCGGAGGTAAACTTGGCTGAATTGTACACCGAACTGTCCCTTGTGCGCCCACATCAACGTGTCTTGCACGGGTACAGGGGATGATTCCATGCGCAGGGCTTTTTCTTCTGTTGGAGTGAGCGGCTTGGTGATCGATTGTGCGGACATGGTTACGCCCCAAACCATCGCTCCAAGCATGAAGAGAAGTCGGTATCTATTTGTTATGCAACGTAATCTCAAAAGGCAATCAGGGTTTAAGCGGGACCAGGTGGTAGACCACGCCCGCTCCTTCGATGGCTACAAAAATATCGCCAGAATCATTTCGAGCAATGTCGCGAACACGGCCTACGTCCTCAAGCAAACGTTCACGATGAACCACCTGATTGGCGTTGTCCAAGGAGAGCCTTTCCAGGTATTCAAAGCTCAAGGATCCAGCGAGTAAATCGCCTTGCCAAGAAGCCGGCCAGGGGCCTTTGTGAATCAGGTCCAGCCCGCATGCTCCGATGGAAGGGAGCCAATAGTAGAGAGGCTGTTCGAGCCCTGCTTTGGCCGTGTCACGCGTGATGATGGTTCCGCTATAATTGCGACCAAAGGTGATGGTGGGCCATCCATAGTTTGCGCCTTTTCTCAGGACATTGATTTCGTCTCCGCCTTTGGGGCCGTGCTCATGTGTCCAAATTTCACCGGTCTCTGGATGCACAAAGAGGCCCTGCGGATTCCGATGTCCCCACGTCCAGATGGACGCTTCGGCATCCGTTTGGTTGGCAAATGGATTGTCAACTGGAATCGAGCCATCGGGATGCATGCGGTGCACTTTTCCTGGCCGTGTGGTCAGCGTTTGAGGGTGGATGTCCCGTTTCCCCCGTTCTCCGCAGGTGAGGTACAACATCCCATCTTGACCAAAGGCAATGCGACTGCCATAATGGTGGTGTGTTTTCTCATAGGGCGTGGCGATGAACAGTGTTTCCAACGTTCCTAAACGGACCGAGTCCTCTGTTTCATGCCAAACACCGCGCACCAAGCCGGTTGCGGATAGATCCTTATCCAATGGATGCAATCGACTGTACGTCAAATAGACCCAAGAAGAATCGGTGGTGGGATCCGTCCAAAAGGCGACGTCAAGCAGACCCCCTTGGCCTTTGACCACGATGTCGCTCGGAAGGCCAGACACGGCGGAGAGCTTTCCTGCTTTGAGATGCCAAAGCCGACCTTCCCGCTCAGTGATCAGCAAGGCATCGTCATCCGTGAAGTCCATTCCCCAAGGTGTTTCCAGTCCATCGACTACGATGTCGGCTCGAATTTCCAAATCGGAAGTGGACTCAACTCGAGGGCCAGCGGGGTAGAATCGTGTTTCGTTGGAGGCTTTATCCAAAACAAATTGCGTGAGGGATTCGACTTCCTCGTCATTCAGAGTTTCCCCATACGCGGGCATGCCCAACAGTTCATGTCCTTCTCGGATTACGCGCGCGATGTCCTCGTCGCGACTGCCCAATTTCCATGTTCGATCGATGAAATCACGACCAGCCAGGCCGTGGCAATCTTGGCACCACTGTGTGTAGAGCGCCTCGCCCGATGGATCTGGTTGAGCGACCTCCGCTTTGGTCGAAGAGTACAGGCTGATCCCGATGACCAGGGCGGGAATGAGAAGAACAACGGGATAACGCATGGGTGTATTATCTTTTGGTTCCGACAAATCGAGTAACACACGCTTTGCCCTGATGCAGGGGACCTTCGTCCAAGGTCACTTCCAAGAACTCATTCTGAGTAATCGCCAATTCGCAGAAGTCCAAGGCCAGCATTTCAGGCGTAAACAGCATGGCCTCATCGCGAGGCCCCCCAGATTGGAATTGAAGCTGATCACGATGAAAACCTTCCAGAATCAGAGTTCCTCCAGGTTTCAGCCAATCGATGGCACGCTGGTGAAATTCCATTCGGCGGTCCGAAGGCATGTGGGCATAGAAAAGCCCCACAACATCGCATGGTTGCGGCGGAGCGTATTCGAACGCGTCGCACACCGTGCAATGCATGGAGACCCCCGCTTCATCAGCCCAGCGCTGCGCGGTGTCAACACCGACTTGGCTGCTGTCAAATGCATGCACGTCCCAGCCCTGTCGAGCAGCGAATAAGCCATTGCGTCCTTCACCATCACATGGGAGCAGAATGGACCCGCCTTCGAATTGCGAGAGGGCCTGAGCAAAAAAGGCATTGGGCTCCTTGCCATACAAAGCCTCTTGATTCGCATAGCGCGCGTCCCATGGTGAATTCATTGGACGAAGTTCTAAAGTTTTCAAGAGGAATCTGCACCATTCTATTGTTAGATTGCTACAATCCTCTGTTCATGAGTCATCAATTGCTTCCGGTCACGCCTCCAGTGGAATCCATTCACCAGCTTTTTCATGGGTTGAAAACGCATGCGCGCGTTCATCGGAAGCTTTCACCAAGAGAGCGCATCAAACGATTGGATGCTTTGTACGCGGAAGTGTGGCGCCGTCGAGACGATTTGAAACGGGCCATGT
>JAQCJQ010000099.1 GCA_027593035.1 Bacteroidota bacterium
CGTCGCTGACTTGGGCTGATCAAAATGCGTTTCAAGGGGCCGCCAAAAATTTGGCAGACTTGTTTGCCCGGAATTTCGCGCCGTTTGAAAATGAATCGAGTCCTGCGATCTTGGCCGGCGCTCCGATCGGGGTTGAGTGATTTTTTCCGAGTGGCGATGTAACTTCGAAGCATGCGCTTTTTCTATGCAACTGTAATCCATGATCCGCATATTCTAGATGCCGATGAAACGAAGCATGTCGCTCGCGTTTTGCGCGCCAGCAAAGGTGATACGGTGGTATTGACTGATGGGTTGGGTCGGCTTTATGAAGGCGTTATTGTCAGTTTAGACAAACGCAATTGTGTGCTCAAAACGCACCTGATCCAGACCGTTCCAGCTCCAGCTCCTGGTTTGACCCTCGTCATAGCGCCACCCAAGAGTACGGATCGCTTCGAATGGTTGTTGGAGAAAGCCATGGAAATGGGGGTGCATACCATCCAGCCCGTGTGGACAGAAAGAAGTGAGCGCAGACTTGAAAAGGCCGACCGCTGGAAGCGTGTTCTGATTTCCGCCTTGAAGCAAAGTCAGCAAGCGTGGCTCGTTGACTTGCGGCCGGCATGCACTTGGGAATCTTGGGTTACGGATGCACCTGGCAACGGCTTCATCGCCCACTGCGAACCGGGAGAAAAGCGCCACCTTTTTCAATCTGTCGTCCCGGGACAAGATGCCTGGATTGCTATTGGTCCTGAAGGAGATTTTACGCCTTCCGAAATAGAATTGGCATTGAGCCAGGGAGCCGCTGCTGTTTCCTTGGGCGACCATCGGCTTAGAACGGAGACCGCAGGTCTCGCGGCCATTCAAGCATTCCACCTCGCTCAGTTGCGCTAGTCCATTTTTGGGACTTCCGGTATCGGTTGCCAATGGGTTACATCATGGAAGAAGTGATTGCTGCAGCCTTCACCGGACCAAAAGTGCAAACCGTGCTGGTTTTTTTTCGCTTTATTCATCGCATAGAAGTCCTTGCAAAAGCGCAATACGATGACTTCTCGAATTTCAAATTGCAGGTCCATTCCAGGTAAAAACACTTTGTTTCCAGGAACGAACGCGAGAACCCTTTGATCATCCTCGGGTAAAGCCTCCGAGATGGGGGTCCAACGATCTTGTCTCATTGACCTGTGAAGTTGGCAGGCCGTTTTTCAAGAAATGCAGCGACACCTTCGCTGTAGTCGTCTGTTTGAGACGCTTCCATCTGCAAATCGCGCTCCAATGTGAGGTGCGTCGTCAGTGGTTGATTCCAGCCTGCATTGAATGCTTTCTTGGTCAGACCGATTCCGCGTGTTGGGAGCGCCGCGAGACGATCGCTGAGTTGCTCCAGCCCATATTCGAAGGCATCGTCTGCAATGGCTCGATAGATCAGTCCCATTTGAACGGCATCGAGAGCGGTCAGCTTGTCTCCTAAAAAGGCCAGTGCAGCGGCTCTTTGCATTCCTACCAAGCGGGGCAAGAACCAAGTGCCACCGCTATCAGGAATCAGTCCAATGCGTGAAAATGCTTGAATGAAAGAGGACGACTCCTTAGCAACCACCAAGTCACAAGCCAACGCGATGTTGGCGCCAGCACCCGCTGCCACACCGTTCACGGCTCCAATGACCGGCTTCTCCATGGCGCGAATGCGGCGAATGCTCGCATTGTAGGTTTCTTCAACGATGACCGTGAAATCCGGAGCGTCGGGTGCCGTGACTTCTTTGAGGTCCTGCCCAGCGCAAAAGGCCCTCCCGGCTCCCGTGATGATCACGCAACGAACGCTCGGGTCCGACCCTGCGTCATCCAAGGCTTCTTGGAAGGCCTGGCCCATCGCCCGATTGAAGCTGTTGAAGACTTCAGGACGGTTGAGCGTGATCGTGCGAACAGCTTCGCGATTGGATATCAAGATGGAATTGGACATGGCAGGAGGGTCAAGATGCGAATTTACCGAGGCAACACCACAATTGGACGCTGGTGGTGTTCTGTTCGAATAAAATAGAGTCCGGGATGGACCTCTGGTAGGGTCCATTCCATTGTTTGCTGATCACCATGCGTAGGGGCTTGGAACAACGATCGTCCATTGAGGTCAATCAGTTGGACTTCGGTATAAGGCGTCAGTCCTTTTAGGATGATGTGACCGCGCGCTGGATTGGGGTAAAAAGAGAATTCGCCCTGCTCCAGTGGAATGGAAAAAACGAGCCAAATGGCTTCAATGACAACCTCACAGCCGTTTTCGTCACTCACTGTGGCAATGACCGTTTGGCCTTCGTAAACCCCCTCGGTACTGCAGTCTCCATCCAGTTCAAATGCGAGGTTTTCACACAAGACCGTGCCCTGATCATCGCTCCAAACAACCGATATCATCCCCGTTGCATTTTCAATGTCCAGCGTGAGCCCATAGCCCGTTTCAACGACTTGGGCTGTCATCTGACAGGGTTGACAGGCAGCGACCGGAGTCGGATCCAATTCCAAAGGCTCGCCCAGCAGGTTCAGCTCGTCCAAAAATGCCGAAAAGGCAGGGTAGCCAGCGGGATAACGCTTGGCCCGAAAGAGTAAATTGTCATTGATGCCCATGGCGGTACCTTGGGCGATGGGGATTCCGGCTTGCAAAGGTAAACGGTAATACCAGGCCGTATCTCCTGTGGCAGTGAATTCAAAAATCTCACCCGTTCGGCCGCTTAGAATCAAATTGTTGCCGTTGGGCAAGCGGTCAAAATTCGAAAGGCCACTGCTGAAAAAGTCCGTTGGAGTCGTAGCGGTCCAAGTCCAATCAAAGTTTAAAGGCGCATAGAAGCCATCGACATCGACAAATGCACCGGTGGAGTCATCCCATTGTGGGTTGATAATGTGTGCGCTCGAATAGGGCCCTGTAGCGCCTGGGTTGCGGTTGTTGAATACAGCGATTTTCCCAAAGTCGGGAGAGTTTTGCAGGTACGGGGCATCGAGCCATTGAGCGCTGTGCTGGTAATGCAATTGTTGCGATTCAGAATCACCTAGCCCGTGGGCTTCTGGATTTCCCCAGCGCCACTTCAATCCCGCTTCGGTGTCATTCCGGTCAATGATCCACAGTTCATCAAAGGTGGGTACGCTCATCAGGATGTGACCTGTACTGGGTTGAATGTCAAGGCTATTCATGTGCAGCCAGTCGGCATCGATGCTGCTGGGCATCCCGAAGTTGATGTTGATGCGGTTGGGGGCGTCCTCGATGGCGCCGAAATTATTCAACGTGGAATCGTGGTCTTGGATGAGGTGATCCCATGCCCGCCATTCCCAGACGATCTCGGCTCCCCCCATGCTGTCCGGCTCCAGCTCAATGAGACGTTCACTCCACAGGCCTTCGCTGGTCAAGTTTTCCGGAAGTCTGCCGGCAGCGATGCAAGCCAGTGAGTCCATTTTTTCCCAGGCGATGGCGATCACATGCCCGTTGTTGAGCGGTACAAAATCATGATGAAACCTTCCCATAGAATCATTCAGCGTATAGCTCCAAATGGGCTCGTTGTCCCAGCTTATGCGCTCAATGGTTGCTCCACCGCCACCAGCCCAAATCACATCTTGCGCGACATCTGTGCTGCGATACGCCCAAATGAGATCGCCATTGGGAAGCAGGTGGGCCACGTTTCCAGGTCTGCGGGATTCATCGTTGGTCCATTGGTGAACAACATTTCCACAGAGGTTGATCAACATCGCGTTCGGCTGGTTGTGCGGGTAGAGCAAAGTCAGGCCAGTCTGGGCGAGTTCAGGATTGAGAGCAATGGTTCCGACCGTGTTCGCCGTTTGCGAGAAAGCGCAGGTTTGGAACCATGCGATCAAGCCGAGAGTAATCAATTGACTTTTCATGTTTACGATGCTATTCGTTGACGTTGTGAGCTATCCCATTGCAGGTGCAAGGCAAAAGTGCGGTATCTCGAGTGAGCGCGCAACAGCCCATGCTTAGAAGTGGTCGGTTTAGCTTTGCTGACATTGCGTGTTCGTTTGCCAAACTGAACGCCTTTTGGCTTCATTGATGAATGACGCTTCGAACGCCCAGGCATTGCATTGCTCAAAAACAGAAACAGGAATGTTCTGGTGGAATGCGAGCAAGTGGTATTCACGCAACAGGTTCGTGCACATGATTCCAGGGTCGTCTGTATTGATTGTGACCTGCACACCCGCGGCATGGAGTTGCCTGAATGGATGGGTTTCAATGGATGGCGTGGCTCCTGTGAGCCAATTGCTCGTGGGACAAAGCTCAAGCGGAATGCCTTTATGTGCTAACATCTCGACCAATTCAGGATTTTCAATGGCTTGAAGCCCATGTCCGATGCGGTCAGCTCCCATGCCATCAATGGCGGTGATGATGTTTTTGGAAATGCCCGGAATGAGCGGTTCTCCTGCATGGACTGTAATGCCCAGCCCGCCTTTTTTGGCTCGCATAAACAAAGGGATGAACGGTTCGGGATCAAAATCCACTTCGTTGTCCGCCAAGTCCAATGCGACGAAGCCATTCCGATGATTCAGAGCGAAATCCACCCATCGGGCATTTTCTTCAATGGAATTGGTTCGCTGAAGGATGCAGATCAGTCCAACAGCAATGGGGTACATGGCCTCCGCTTTAGCTACACCGCGTTGTATGGATTCCTGGAGTCTGTCTGCGCGCATGGTGGTATGGTGGTCCAAAAGAAAGCTCGGCGCATAGCGGAGCTCCAAGATTCGGACGTTCGATTCCAAATACATGTCTTCGCATACTTCGAAGGCAATGCGTTCCATCCAGGCTTCCGAAACAATGACATCTCGGGTATTCAAAAATTTATGCAAAACATCACGCAATTCCCCCATGGGCTTTTGAATGAGGAACTCAGATTCAAACACGCCCTCTTTTTGCACGTCATGGCCTTGGTTCGCAGCCAATTCGCGCAAGGTGCTCATCCGCAAGGCCAGCTCAAGATGGCAATGCAATTCGACTTTTTGCATGCGTTGCAAGGCCTCGGTGGTAGGGGAGGGAAGCTTCATGCGTCAAAGGTATGCGAGGCAATGCCATTGCTGCTGTACTTTTGGCCCATGGCGGTTGAAATCAAAAACAAGAAAGCAGCGTACACGTATTTCTTGACGGATGATTTTACGGCGGGAATCCAGCTGGTGGGTTCAGAAATCAAATCCATTCGGCACGGGAAGGCGAGCATCATGGAGGCCTATTGCCGCTTCATGGACGGCGAGTTTTTCGTATTCAACATGTACATCGCAGAGTATTCCAATGCGGGGTATGTGGGGCATGAGCCGACCCGGCCTCGTAAACTCCTTCTGCAGAAAACCGAATTGAAGAAGCTCGAGAAAAAGCTCAAAGATTCTGGGGTGACCGTGGTTCCGGTGCTCCTCTTTGTTTCAGGAAGCGGCTATGCCAAACTCAATATTTCCGTGGCAAAAGGGAAGAAGCTGCACGATAAGCGTGATTCGCTGAAGGAAAAAGACCAGGCAAGGGATCTGGATCGGATGGAGTGAGCTTCAGTTTTTGGTACTCACGACGCGGTAGGTCGTCTTGAACGCCTCCCAGTCCCACAGGGAATGCTGCATCAAATCCCGCAATTCTCGCTGAGTATTGGGATTGGGTGCATTCATGTCCCGGAAAAATGCATCTTGACACTGGTTCAAGTTGTATTTGTAAAAGACAGCTCGGGTCATGGCGGTCACCAAATTCTTCGAGGGGTTGTTGATTTGCTTCATGAAGGAGCGGTAGTGCTTAACCTTGCTCGCAAATACGTCAGGAGCAATATCGAGTGAACGGGCGAATTTGCTGAATATCCTTTGGATAATTTGCCGGTCTACACCGCTGTCAAAATGCTGAGGGATCAGTTGGATGTTGGCCGATACGATGATCATCAAAAACCGTCCGTAGTCTTCAGGGTCAAGTTTCGGACATTGAATGAATCCATCCGATTCATTTAAAAACGCCGCGAGCTCAGGCCAACCTTGTTCAACAGTCTCGAAAGTTGTCTCCACGAAAACGTGCGCTACCTGTTCTTCCGAAAGTTTGCGTTTGGCTAGCCAACTGATTAGACCCAGGTTTTTCATCGTTGCTTCCAAATTTAGAATTCCCTTGGATGCTGCATGTGGTTGAAAACATGGGGCTATCCACAGTCTTTTCCACAGCCTGTCTGCATTCAAGGGTTTACTTTTGCGGTCATGTACGCGTTTTTAAAACCACTTATTTTTCGAATTCAACCGGAAAAAGCACATTACCTGACCATGGGTTTGATGTCATTCGTGTGTCGTATACCTCTGGTAAAGAGTTTTTTAACACGGTATTATCAGGTGGTCGATGCGTCGTTGGAGGTTGAGGTCGCAGGCTTGCGATTTCCCAATCGAGTGGGCTTGGCAGCGGGGTTTGATAAAGACGCTCAGTGGCTGCATGAGATGAAAACGTTGGGTTTTGGTTTTGTTGAGATCGGCACACTGACCCCGGTAGGGCAAGAAGGCAATCCCAAACCACGACTTTTCAGGCTCCCGAAAGACCAGGGTGTGATCAACCGCATGGGATTCAACAATGGCGGAGTTGCCGATGCCGTTGGACGATTGAAGCAGCGTCCGAGCAATCTGATCGTCGGTGGAAACATCGGGAAGAACAAAGTGACGCCCAACGAAGAAGCGCTCCATGATTATGTCACCTGTTTTGACGCCTTGCATCCTCATGTGGATTATTTCGCAGTGAATGTCAGCTCACCCAACACACCCGGTCTAAGAGCATTGCAAGACAAGGGGCCGTTGCTCAAATTGCTCGAAGCGGTGATTGCTCGCAATGTTGCAGCGTCACCTCCGCGACCGGTTTTCTTGAAAATTGCTCCTGACTTAACGGACGGTCAGTTGGACGATATGATTGCATTGGTGCAAGAGTCAGGGATTGACGGCATCATTGCGACGAACACCACGATCGAACGAAGCGGTTTGCTCACGGATGCCGATCAGGTTGAAAGCATGGGGGCCGGAGGCTTGAGCGGCGCGCCCGTGCGAAAACGCTCCACTGAGGTCATCCGCTACTTGCACAATGCGTCCAATGGCGCATTTCCTATCATTGGTGTAGGGGGAATCTGCAGTGCGGAAGATGCTCAGGAAAAGCTAGACGCAGGAGCATCGCTGATTCAAGTGTACTCCGGGTTGATTTATGCGGGTCCCGGATTGGTCAAAAGCATCAATCGAGCCTTGCTCAAGCGCAACCGCCACTAAGCGCGAAACAACTGCTCCAGGGAGGGGGCCTTCTCAAGCAAGCGAACGCCCTTGTCTGTTTGCTCCACCGTACAGCAGGCATTTTGTGCGTCGTGTTCAA
>JAQCJQ010000100.1 GCA_027593035.1 Bacteroidota bacterium
GTTGGTGCAGTTTGGCATTCAAAACTTGGTGCTTGATCTGTCGGATGTCCAGCATGCGTGAAAGCAATTCGCTGACTTCAACAGTCGTCGTTCCTACCAGAATTGGCCGGCCCGCATCACGCAAAACCACCACATCATCGATGATGGCATTGTACTTTTCGCGCTTCGTTTTGTACACCAAATCCTCCCGGTCATCCCGTGAGATCGGACGATTGGTCGGGATCGCCATCACATCCAATGCATAGATGTCCCACAATTCTCCTGCTTCCGTTTCCGCCGTGCCCGTCATGCCCGAAAGCTTGTGGTACATGCGGAAATAATTCTGCAAAGTAACCGTCGCATAGGTCTGCGTAGCCGCCTCAATCTTCACACTCTCCTTCGCTTCAATCGCTTGGTGAAGCCCATCAGAATACCGGCGCCCGTCCATGATCCGGCCTGTTTGCTCGTCGACAATCTTCACTTTGTTGTCCATCAGGACGTAATCCACATCCTTTTCAAACAAAGCGTACGCCTTGAGCAACTGGTTCATGGTGTGCACTCGAGCACTTTTGATGTCATAGTTTGACATCAACTGGCTCTTCATCTCGAGTTTGACCTCGTCATCGCCAGGACCGTTGTCAATGGCTACCAACTCCGTCGCCAAATCTGGCATCGTGAAGAATTGGTCGTCCTCCATGTTGGCCGTGAGGTACTCAATTCCGCGTTCTGTGAGCTCCACTTGGTTTTGCTTTTCGTCGATGACGAAATACAATTCCTCGTCCGCTTTGGGCATCTCCCGTTTGTTGTCCTGAAGATAAATCCCTTCTGTTTTCAGCAGCTGCTGCTTCATCCCTTCCCCGCTGAGCATTTTGATCAAGGGCTTGGATTTGGGCAAGGCGCGGTACGCCCGAAACAAGGCCAATCCCCCTTCAGCAGTCTCATCCTTGGTCGCACCGTCCTTTCCGAGCAAGCGCTTGGCATCCGCCAAAAACCCTTGAGCTGCTTTTTGTTGAACTCCCACCAATTGAACCACCTTGGGCTTCAAGGCATCAAATTCCTGTTGGTCCCCCTTGGGCGTCGGGCCACTGATGATCAATGGGGTCCGCGCCTCATCAATTAAGACAGAATCCACTTCATCGACGATCCCGTAATGGTGCTTGCGCTGAACCAATTGCTCTGGTCGCTGCGCCATGTTATCGCGGAGATAGTCAAAACCGAACTCATTGTTGGTGCCGTATGTGATGTCCGCGCGATACGCTTCCCTTCTCTGTTCACTATTGGGCTGGTGCTTATCGATGCAATCAACGCGCATGCCGTGGAACTCAAAAATCGGAGCCATCCATTCCGAGTCACGGCGCGCCAAGTAATCGTTGACTGTGACCAAGTGAACGCCTTTTCCGGGAAGAGCGTTGAGGAACATAGGAAGCGTTGCCACCAGCGTTTTACCCTCTCCCGTTTGCATCTCAGCCACCTTGCCTCGATGCAATGCGGCACCACCAACGAGCTGCACATCGTAATGGATCATGTTCCATTCCACCTCTGAGCCAGCAGCCATCCATTTGTTGCTCCAAATTGCTCGATCTCCTTCAATTTGAACCCCGCCCCTCCGCGCAGCAATGTCGCGGTCCCAATCCGTGGCCTCCACATTGAGCTGGTGGTTTTCAGAAAGTCGGCGGGCCGTTTCCTTCACAACCGCAAAGGCCTCCGGCATGATCTCTTCGAGTACCTCCTCAATGGAGACATTGATTTCCTTGTCCAAAGCATCCAAGGCTTCATAGACGGCTTCTTTCGCCTCCAAATCCACTTCGCCCATGGCCGCGGCCTTTTCACGCAAAGCTTCCGCTTCTTGTGTTTGCGCCAACGTGTGCTCGGCTATGCGGGTTTTCAATGTGGCTGTCTTGCCCCTCAATGCATCGTCAGACAACGTGCGTATTTCCGTTTCTGCGGCATGCACCGCACTGACTACAGGACGAATGTCCTTCATATCACCCTCGGCCTTATCGCCAATTAATTTCTTCAAAAGCTGTTTCAGCATGGCACAAAAGTACGGACTCCAAGCAGTCTAACAGCGTACAATTTGTCTCCGAATCCTCTGAAGACTAGGAGGAGTCACAGAATTCCAATTTTGACAAATTTCGCCTATACAAAATCATGCCAGAAAATCGACAACTTTGGGGCAATCAGTTATCCCCAACCCATCAAAAAAAACACCTTAAACGATGGTTTGCAATTAGTTAAACTCCCATCAAAAGACCCTCTGTTAACAACTCACCTCCATTGTGAATTCTTTTGTTTTGGCGTCCCCCCTTCCTTCGTTTTTCTTTGGGGAACTGTTGGACAACTCCGCTTCGTGAAGCTCACTTTGTCCCCTAACAAAAACGAACGTGCTGCTTCTTTGAAAGAGGCGATTATGGTCTTCCTTGGCCTCCAAGGAACAGCCCTTTGACCCTCTAAGAAATTCGCAGCGACCGTTTAGGGGCTAACGTGTCAACCACCACTGGTTGAATTCAAGGAATCTGTTTCGACACTTTTGATTCACACGCGTCATCCGGCGCACCTACCTAAACGCTACAATGAGCGATTCGTCTACAAAAGCTTCAGCGCAAACCACCATTGAAGAGGTGTTGCCTCAAAATACCGTTGTCACGGAACCCATTCTGGAGGACAACCCCAACCGGTTTGTGTTGTTCCCTATTCAACACAATGACATCTGGAGCTTTTACAAAAAGTCTGAAGCCAGTTTCTGGACCGCTGAGGAGATTGACCTCGCCGCTGATCTTGTTGATTGGAACGACAAGCTCAACGATGATGAGCGCTATTTCGTGAAGCACATCCTCGCTTTTTTCGCAGCCTCTGACGGCATTGTGAATGAGAATCTCGCTGAGAACTTCCTTTCTGAAGTGCAGTACACGGAGGCCAAGTTTTTCTACGGCTTTCAAATCATGATGGAAAACATCCATTCTGAAACGTACTCACTGCTCATCGACACATACATCAAGGACGATGATGAGAAAGGACAGTTGTTCAACGCCATCGACACCATGGATTGCGTGAAAAAAAAGGCGGAATGGGCTCTCGACTGGATTGACAATGGATCGTTTGCGGAACGCATCGTGGCCTTCGCGGCCGTGGAGGGCATTTTCTTTAGTGGCAGCTTTTGCTCCATCTTCTGGTTGAAGAAGCGTGGCCTTATGCCTGGACTTAGCTTTTCCAACGAACTGATCTCACGAGACGAAGGCATGCACTGCGACTTCGCCTGCTTACTTTACAATGAGCACATCGTCAACAAGCTACCCGTCAAGACTTTGCGTAAAATCATCATTGACGCTGTCGATATTGAAAAGGAGTTCATCTGCGAGTCCCTTCCTGTGCGATTGATCGGAATGAACTCCGACCTCATGTCACAATACATCGAATTCGTGGCAGACCGTCTTTTGGTCGAGTTGGGCACTGAAAAAGAATTCAACGTGACCAACCCGTTTGATTTCATGGAGATGATTTCACTTCAGGGTAAAACCAACTTTTTTGAAAAGCGCGTTGGCGAATATCAAAAAGCCGGCGTGCTCAACAATTCTGACGAAGGATCAAAATCTTTCAGCTTGGACGCAGATTTCTAATGCGACCCTCTTTATTTTTCCCCACACGATTCACACGATTCTCTAGCCCATGTATGTCATAAAAAGAGACGGCCGAAAAGAGCTTGTTCAGTTCGACAAGATTACTGCCCGCATTAAAAAACTGTGTTATGAACTTCATGATGCCGTGGATCCCGTCAAGGTGGCCATGCGTGTTATTGAAGGTGTTTATGACGGTGTGACCACGACCGAGTTGGACAACCTCGCCGCTGAGGTTGCCGCTACCAATGCGGTTACCCACCCTGACTACGCCAGCCTCGCGAGCCGCATCGCAGTGTCCAATTTGCACAAAGCCACCAAAAAGTCGTTCGCAGAGACCATGGAGCAGCTGCACACTTATCTGGATCCGATTACTGGAGCTGTGGCTTCATTGGTGGCCACGGATGTCATTGAGATTATCCGTGAAAATGCCGAGTACTTAGACTCTCAGATCATTTACGATCGCGATTTCAATTACGATTACTTTGGATTCAAGACGCTCGAGCGCAGCTACCTCTTGAAGATCAAAGGTGAGATTGTTGAGCGCCCACAGCACATGTTGATGCGGGTCTCCATTGGCATTCACAAAGAAGATTTGGAAGCGGCCGTCGCCACGTACAACATGATGAGTGAAGGCTGGTTTACCCACGCCACACCGACCTTGTTCAATGCTGGAACACCCAAGCCTCAGATGTCCAGCTGCTTTCTGTTGACCATGAAAGAGGACAGCATCAGCGGCATTTACGACACCCTGCAGCAGTGTGCTAAAATTTCTCAGAACGCCGGTGGTATTGGCTTGGCCATTCACAACATCCGCGCTACAGGCTCGTACATCAAAGGGACCAACGGCACGTCCAACGGCATCGTCCCGATGTTGCGTGTCTTCAACGATACCGCACGCTATGTTGACCAAGGTGGAGGAAAGCGAAAAGGATCCTTCGCCATTTACATGGAGCCATGGCACGCAGACGTCTTCGATTTCTTGGACCTGAAGAAAAATCATGGAAAAGAGGAGTCCCGTGCGCGGGACTTGTTCTACGCCATGTGGATCCCGGATTTGTTCATGAAGCGCGTAGAGGAAAATGGCACGTGGACGTTGATGTGCCCCAACGAATGTCCAGGCTTAGCCGATACGCACAGCGCAGCATTCGAGAAGCTTTACACCTCCTATGAGGCTGCAGGAAAAGGCCGAAAGACCATCAAGGCGCAAGATCTCTGGTTCAAAATTCTTGAATCTCAGATTGAAACAGGTACGCCTTACATGCTCTACAAGGACGCAGCCAACAGCAAGTCCAATCAGCAAAATCTTGGGACGATCCAGTCTTCCAATTTGTGCACTGAGATCATAGAGTACACCTCTCCAGATGAGGTCGCAGTATGCAACTTGGCCTCTGTTGCGTTGCCGAAGTATGTCAACAACGGCACCTTCGATCATGACAAGTTGTTTGAAGTCACTTACCAGGTCACGAAAAACCTCAACCGCATCATCGATCGGAACTATTATCCGATTCCAGAAGCGCGGAATTCCAACATGCGCCACCGTCCAATCGGAATTGGTGTTCAAGGACTCGCCGATGCCTTCATCTTGATGCGATTCCCATTCGATTCAGAAGAAGCACGGACATTGAATCGGGAGATTTTCGAGACCATCTATTATGCCGCTTGTACGGCATCAAAGGATTTGGCTAAAGCAGAAGGTGCCTACGAAACCTTCCAAGGATCCCCCGCATCAGAAGGTCGACTCCAGTTCGACATGTGGGATGTCAAACCAACCGACCGGTGGGAATGGGATGTCCTCAAAGAGGAAATCAAAGAACACGGATTGCGCAACTCGCTTCTCATCGCTCCAATGCCAACGGCCTCCACTGCACAGATCCTTGGTAACAACGAGTGTTTCGAACCATACACCTCCAACATCTACACGCGTCGAGTACTTTCGGGTGAGTTCATCATCGTCAACAAGCACCTTTTGCGCGATTTGACCAAATTGGGATTGTGGAATGATGACATGAAGAACCGGATCATTTCAGCCAACGGATCGATTCAAAACATCAAGGAAATCCCTGAGAACCTCAAGGCACTGTATCGCACAGCTTGGGAAATCTCCCAGCGCGCCATTGTCGACATGTCCGCGGACCGAGGAGCCTTCATTTGCCAATCGCAATCGCTCAACGTGTTCATGGAAAATGTGAATACAGCGAAGCTGACATCCATGCACTTCTATTCTTGGAAAAAAGGATTGAAAACAGGCATGTACTACCTCCGAACCAAAGCAGCGACGGACGCAATCAAGTTCACCGTTGATAAGAAATGGAAGGAAGTCCCTGCCGAAGTAACGGCTGCCCCAGAGGCGCCAAAAAAATCGATACTCGAAATGACCGATGAAGAACAAGCCGCCATGGCGTGTTCAATCGAGAACGGTGAAGATTGTGAAATGTGCAGTGGTTGATTCCTGCACATCGCCATGAAAGAGGCCCCTTGTGGGCCTTTTTTGTGCCTAATAGCATCAACACTGACGCAGAAGTGACACATTATTGAAGCATTTCAACGCACCTTTACGCCATGAAGCCATCCTCACTTCAGGTGCTCTCTTTGGACTTCCGATCCGCTCCATTGGAATTGATCGGGGCCTTGCATTTGGACTCCGATACAAAGCCGGCACAACTGGCTGATTGGAAGGACACCTTGGAATTGGATGGGCTCGTCTATCTATCCACCTGCAATCGGGTGGAATTCATCTTCTCGGACAAAACTTATTTCTGTACAGGCCGCATGCACCGCTTGCTGCAGGCTTTCCATTTAGACGGCAAACAATTGGGCCAAGTCTCCGCTGCCATCAAAAGCTATCGAGGAGAAGACGCCATGGTTCACCTCCTTCGGGTAGCCTGTGGATTGGAGTCCATGGTGTTGGGCGAACGCGAAATCATCACCCAACTGCGTGAGGCCTTCGATTGCAGCACGGAAATGCGCATCGCAGGAGACCACCTTCGGATCACCGGACGCTTATTGGTCGAGACCGCTAAACGCATTTTCACGGAGACGGCCATTGGGTCAAAACCCGTGTCCGTCAACTCATTGGGTTGGCATTGCATGGAAGAATGGAAGCTCGCAAAAGACGCTCGCATTTTGATGATTGGTGCCGGTCAAACCAACCGGAACGTCGCCCGTTTCATGCAAGAATCCGGTTACCACCAGGTCACCGTGCTCAACCGAACGGATTTGGCAGCGCAGCAATTGGCCTCGGAATTTCAATGGGATTGGGATCCACTCGATGCCTTGCCCCGTCATTTGGAAAAAGGTCCTCAAGCCATTGTGATTTGCACGGGCAGTACGGAGCCTCTTCTCAATGGGGAGGAGGCCCGGATTGTGCCCGCGGGTCCTCTGCATGTCCTTGATCTAGGCCTCCCTGCTGACACCAGCGCAGCATTTCGCATGCGTCCTGAAACAACCGTCGTTGATTTAACCGTGTTGCATCATCAAATCGATGCCAACCTGGCCGTTCGCAAATCTGCGGTATCCGGATGCGAAGCGCACATTCAAGAGGCGATGCAGCAATACCGCGATCGCTTGCAACAGCGTCAGGTTGAACTCGCCATGCGCGAATTGCCCGCAACCATCTCGGCGATT
>JAQCJQ010000101.1 GCA_027593035.1 Bacteroidota bacterium
AAAGTCATACCATCCATCGGTTCCGATCATGTACCCCAATGGGTAAATGCCCCATCCTATCAGTACAAATTTGCACAGAATGCCATGCGCTTTCTGGACTGCTGGAGATGACTTTGCAGCGAGCTGCTTGGCTTCACCGGCCATGATCAAATAGACAATGTAGAAGTAAGCGATGCCTGAAACCAATCCCCAAAGTGCTGGAGATGAGCCCGTGGTGTATACCGCTTCACCAAAGTAGCCGGTTACCAACATCACAACAGAAGCTCCAATGAGTTTCCAAAGCAGCGATGTTTTCGCACCTGCAGCTTTCAGAATCAAATAAAACTCAACACACATCAAAGGCACTGTGAGAGTCCAGTCTACATACCGAAAGAACGTTGGTGACTCACCAAGTTCAGCCCAGTAGTCACGCATGTAGTAATAATGAATTGCAGCGATGAATGTGATCAAGCCGCTGATCAACAAGGACGTCTTCCATTTGCCCTCAACCAAACTCATTGAGAAGAAGAAAAACACAGAAGCGGCCATCATGGCCATGGTGCCTACAAAGAATGTGAACCCGACATAGTCGTCGACGGGCATTGCTTTGATTGTGGCGAGAAAATAGTTAAGTATTAAAATTAAATTTATGTTAAACATGTATTTTGAACACCTTAGCAACAAAGTGATTTAAGAAATGTTCGAAGTGTTTGGATTTTTTTTCAGGCCATCCTCCATCAAGCAATCACCCGCTTGAAACGCGCTGTTTCATCCTTCGATATCATCGTCTATGGACTCCAAAAGATGAAAGAGCGGGAGGGTCGGCAAGCCCATTACGGTGAAGAAAGAGCCGTTTATTTTCTCCACGCCGGCAAATCCCATTAAATCCTGTACCCCATAACTACCCGCTTTATCAAACGGCGCATAGGAGGCGATGTAGTGATCAATGAGTGCGTCGGATAGGTCTGTGAAGGTGACTTCACACGTGTCAACTTTCACACGGACACCTTGGGTTAATGTGGTCACCGCGATGCCGGATGCAACCGTATGGGTCTTTCCGCTGAGTGCTCGCAACATCTCTTTGGCTTCGTTGACATCACGTGGTTTTTCCATGACGCGACTGCCCAAAAGAACCACAGTATCCCCTGTGATGAGCACGTCATTGGGCTCCAATTCAGGCCAATAAGCCTCTGCCTTTTTTCGGGTAACGTAGGCGGCTACGTCCGCGCCTTGGATGTTTGCCGGATACGATTCGTCCACTTCTCGACTGACAATCACAGGTTCCAACTCAAGGCCTTTGACCAATTCCTGCCGGCGAGGGGATTGACTCGCAAGAATGATGCGCTTTCCGTGGAGATTCTTTAGTAGCATGGTGCAAAAATACCGGCTATGAAGCCAAGACTTCCCGGTAAGGCCATACTAACTTCGCATCTTCAATAGATTTCCATGCAGCACCAGCGCATTCTGATTCTCGACTTTGGCTCGCAATACACCCAGCTCATAGCGCGACGAGTGCGTGAGCTCAATGTTTATTCGGAGATCATCCCATGGCATGCTTATGATGGCTTGGCATCGGACATCAGCGGAGTCATTCTCAGTGGTTCACCTTTCAGTGTCCGGGATGAAAAAGCGCCTCGACCAGATTTGTCGAGCATGTTGGGAAAGGTTCCGGTGCTCGGAGTCTGTTATGGGGCGCAGTATTTGGCGCAGATCCATGGAGGGGTGGTCGAGGCTTCCGATTCACGTGAATACGGGCGGGCGCACTTGAAGTCCCTCAACGCGGAGAATCCCTTGCTACATGGGATGAATCCTGAATCGCAGGTTTGGATGAGCCACGGGGATACCATTCTTTCGATCGGTGATCAGTTCGAAACCATATGCAGCACCCATGACGTCGAGTTCGCCGGATTCTGGGATACCGATCGCTCCATCTTTGGCATTCAATTTCATCCGGAGGTTTGGCACAGCCAAGAAGGTCCCATCCTGCTCGGTAATTTCATTCAAGGCATTTGTGGATGCACAGGGGACTGGTCTCCAGCGAGTTTTGCAGACGAGTCCATCCGGGGTTTGCGCGAGAAGATTGGAAAGGACAAGGTGATTTTGGGATTGAGCGGTGGGGTGGACTCTACCGTTGCAGCCGAGTTGCTGCATCGGGCGATTGGCGATCAGCTGCATTGCATTTTCGTCGACAACGGCTTGCTTCGTAAAAACGAATTCGAACAGGTGCTCAAGGATTACGAGCACATGGGTTTGAATGTGAAGGGCGTCCAAGCCGGTGATCGCTTCCTCGAAGCACTGAAAGGAGAATCGGACCCCGAAACGAAGCGCAAGGCGATCGGTCGCGTCTTTGTTGAGGTATTTGATGACGCATCGAAGGAAGTGGAAGGCGCAGCGTGGTTGGGGCAAGGGACCATTTATCCGGATGTCATTGAAAGTTTGAGCGCAACAGGGGGCCCATCGGCCACGATCAAAAGTCACCACAATGTGGGCGGACTTCCAGATTACATGAAGCTGAAAGTGGTCGAGCCGCTCCGTCAAATCTTCAAAGATGAAGTCCGCCGAGTGGGCAAAGAGCTCGGGATCAAACCCGAAATTTTAGGCCGTCACCCATTCCCTGGACCCGGATTGGCCATTCGCATTCTCGGCGACATCACGGAGGAGAAAGTCCGGATTTTGCAGGAAGTGGACCACATCTGGATTCAAGGCATGCGCGACGCGGGACTGTATGATGAGGTGTGGCAGGCGGGAGCCATCTTATTGCCGGTTCAAAGTGTCGGGGTCATGGGGGATGAGCGAACATATGAACAAGCCGTCGCGTTGAGGGCTGTTTCCTCAACCGATGGGATGACGGCTGATTGGTGTCACCTCCCTTATGATTTCCTAGCGAAGATTTCCAATGAGATCATCAACAAGGTTCGCGGTGTGAATCGCGTTGTCTATGATATCAGTTCGAAACCACCCGCAACCATCGAATGGGAATGACCTTCCGGAATGCATATCAATTGTTCATTTCCAATGTGTTCATTGGTTTGTTCTTATGCGCCGGTGCTCAAGAAACCTATATGGTTTTGCCAGGAGACACCTTTGCCCGGATAGCCCGAGCCCAAGGCATGTCGTTAACGGCGTTGCGCGAAGCCAACCCGGATCAGGCGGAATCGTTGCAACCTGGAGATCTGATCCAGGTGCCTGAATTGGTGGCGTTCCCCGATTTGTCCAAGTCCACCGCATGGGAGTCCATGGACTCCTTGCTGAATCACGAAATTCAATCCGGAGACACCTGGTACGCTCTGTCCAAGCAATACGATGTTAGTGTGGGTGACCTGCGGGAGGCTAACCCCGGTCGGGATGCGTCCTTGCAGCTTGGGACTTTCATTCGCATTCCAGGCACCTTGGCTTCATCTCCCCAATCGGGGTGGGAGGAAAAACGGGCCAAACTCCTAGGGCGATCGCATCGAAAGGCCGCTCCATTGAAGCGCCCTGCGGTCATTGAATCCGATACGTTGCACCTGTTGGCCATGTTGCCCTACTTATTGCCTGTGGATACGGTGGAAGGGGGCGATTTTGATGCGAAAACCAAACGATTGCGAGAAATTGCTCTTGAATTCACGCACGGAATCCAATGGGGTGCGCACCTGCTCAAAGAAGCGGGTTTTCATGTCATATTGAAGCTCGTCGATACGGAAGCGGACTCGCTGGGTGCGTTGGATTGGGAGATGGCTGATTTGGAATGGGCCGATGTGGTGCTGGGTCCTCTGCGGAGAAGCGCAATGGATACGGTGGCGTCATTGCTTGCGCCTGCGGGAACACCTCAATGGATTTTGACGGAAACGCCACATCATTGGGAGCAATACCCCCACACCTTGTTGATTGATGCTTCTCGGGAGGCAGGCATGGCTGAACTGGGTAAATTGGCCGCTCAAAACCATCCCAACGACACGGTCATCATGTTGGAAACGAAAGGGAAGGACGCTGCCTTGGAGCAAGCCTTTTTGAAAGGCTTTCGCACGGAACGGGATGGAGAGGAAGGGTTGATTGTTTGGCCAGCGACATCTCGTTTTGCAGAAGGGTTGACCGCATTGATGGATACGTCCAAACTGAATGTAGTGGCCATTCCTGCAGGGGCATCAGCTCGATCCATGATGGCGTACGTCCAAACGGAATTGCAATTGGCTGATTCGTTCCCCGTGAAATTGTATACCAACCCGCAGTCCTTGTCCTATGAGTTCTTGGATTGGGACTTTGTTGACCGCGTGCAGTGGACGTTGCCTACGGACAATTGGATGCAGCGCGATGATTCGGTGCACCAAAAGAAAACGTCCTGGTACTTGAAGGAGTTTGCTACTGAACCTTCGGATTATGCGCTGAGAGGATGTGATGCCGTCATTGAAACGGCTCAATGGATGCATCCAAGACTGATTCCCGTGCCGAGTGCCATGCGGACTCGGTTCATTTGGGAAGTAGATTCGGTTTCGGGCAAGCTGCGCAATGCTGCTTGGAAGCTCATTGAGTTTTCGGAGGGCAGCTGGAATGAAGTGCACGTCAAAGCGACAAAAGGAACGGAAAGTCGATGAATCGTTTGGACATTTTAGGCCGGTTCAAGGCCTTGCAAGACGAGATTTATGAAGGACTCAAAGCCTTCGACCCCCTAATGATGTGGCAAGAAGATCAATGGGATCGCCCGGGCGGAGGTGGTGGAAGGTCTAGAGCCGGTAAATCGGGTGGGGTATGGGAAAAGGGCGGTGTGAATTTCAGCGATGTCCATGGCGATTTGAATACGGCCCTGCGCGCACAATTGAAAACGGAGGCCAGCTCATTTCAAGCCACCGGGGTGTCCCTTGTGCTGCATCCGAAAAACCCGCACGTGCCCATTGTGCACATGAATGTGCGGCATTTCCGATTGGACAACGGCCAAGAGTGGTTTGGCGGAGGGATGGACTTGACACCGCATTATGTCGAAGAAGAGGAGGCGGCCCGATTTCATGCAGCATTGAAAACGATTTGCGATCAATTCGATGGCGATTGGTATGCGGCGTATAAGGGTTTAGCAGATGATTATTTTTACTTGCCCCATCGCGAAGAAACGAGGGGAATAGGAGGCATCTTTTTTGACGAATTGGGCGCCTTGCCCGGAGCGAATTTGGAGCAAGCCTTTGCGTTTGTCCAAGCCGTGGGAAGTGGTTTTCTATCGACCTATCTGCCTTTGGTCGTGCGCAAAATGGACCATTTTGTTTCACCGCATCACCGGGATTGGCAGAACATGCGGCGTGGCCGTTATGTGGAGTTCAATTTGGTCCACGACCGGGGCACCCGATTTGGTTTGGTGTCCAATGGCCGCGCGGAAAGCATCTTGATGAGCATGCCTCCACAGGCCAATTGGGCTTACAGTCACAGCCCGGTTGAGGGCTCAGAGGAAGCCTTCACTCAATCCCAGCTGAAGAAAGGAAAGGACTGGATTGGGGAATCCTAGATCCGGTTGTCAATCAAGTTGACCCCCGGGAATTGCGTCGCATCGAACTTGAATAAGCCCGATTTGAGAATGGCCTTGGACTGAAAGGTCTCCACGTCATAGGTAACGTCGGTTCCTTCGCGTCCTTTTACAACCGCTCGCACGAGTCGCAAGTTGGTCTCGTCGATGTAGAGTTGAATCGTATGGAAGGCCTTTTCCTTTTCGCCTGAAGGATACAGGTTGATGTGGGTCACCAATTGACCATTGACCTTCAACTCTCCCTTCCACTCATTTTTGAAATCATCTTCCCAAATGGTGAACAGCTTCGAAGGGTCCATGCCTTCTTCGGCCATCGTTTCGGCATCTTCAATGTAGCAGTCGTTGACAGCCACTTCGTACGTCCAAATGGTCACGCCATCGGAGAAGATTTGGTAATCACCCAAGTCCAAATGAAATTGATCGCCATCTATTTGGATGGAGCCCTGTTGAACCGATTCAAAATCCGAGGCGCGGTCGATCAGCTTTGACGTGTACGTGGCTTCAATTGAGCCATAGCCCTTCGCCTCTTCGCTTAGACGACTGAGCAGTGCGTCGGCATCTTGAGCCAGCGAAACATGGGCAGTCGTTACAAGAAGAGCAGCCAGTGTAAATCCCTTAAAAAAAGCGGTCCATTTCATAATACGAAGATGCTTCATGTGTTTCCCTTCTGCAACATCTGTTCCAAACTTGCTTCATCGGGTACCAAGACCTTTCTGGCCTTTGATCCTTCAAAGGGTCCGATGATGCCGGCGATTTCCAATTGATCGATGATACGGCCCGCTCGGTTGTATCCCAATTTGAGTTTCCGTTGTAGCAACGAAGTGGACCCTTGTTGGTGCAATACGATCATGCGCGCTGCGTCTTCAAACATGGAGTCACGTTCGTCATCAGCCAGATGACCGGATTCAGAGGTTCCGCCTTCGGGGGTGTATTCCGGGAGTAAAAAGGCTTCGGGGTATCCTTGCTGGGTGCCGACAAATTCGCAAATGGCTTCGACTTCTGGGGTGTCGACAAACCCACACTGGATTCGAATCAGGTCCTTTCCTGTGCTCATCAGCATGTCACCCCGTCCGATCAATTGATCCGCTCCGCCGGCGTCCAAGATGGTTCTGGAGTCAATTTTGGAGGTCACGCGGAAGGCGATGCGCGCGGGGAAATTCGCCTTGATGGTTCCGGTGATGATGTTCACCGATGGTCGTTGCGTCGCGATGATCAAGTGGATGCCGATCGCACGGGCCAATTGCGCCAAACGAGCGATGGGTGTTTCGACCTCCTTGCCAGCGGTCATGATCAAATCGGCAAACTCGTCCACGACCAAAACGATGTAGGGAAGGTATTTGTGGCCTTCTTCAGGATTGAGTTTACGTCGAATGAACTTGGCGTTGTACTCGGCGAGATTTCGGCACTGCGCCTCTTTTAAGAGGTCATAGCGTTGGTCCATTTCAACACACAACGAGTTGAGGGTAGCCACCACCTTTGAAGTGTCTGTGATGATCGCCTCTTCACTGTCGGGTAGCTTGGCCAAGTAATGCCGTTCGATGTGATTGAACAGGGTCAATTCCACCTTCTTTGGATCAACCAGGACGAATTTCAGTTGCGATGGATGTTTGCGGTAAAGCAAGCTTACCAACATGGCATTCAGACCAACAGATTTTCCCTGTCCAGTGGCGCCGGCCATGAGCAAGTGTGGCATCTTGGCCAGGTCAAAGACGTAGGTCTCGTTGGATATGGTT
>JAQCJQ010000010.1 GCA_027593035.1 Bacteroidota bacterium
TCGGTCGTTCGGAAGAGCAATTCGCCCCACTTGTTGAACACCACCATTTCGAATTCTACGATGCCCAAGTGATGGGGGTGGAATACGTCATTGTCCAAACTTGCTGGGTCGTATCCGCCGCCATTGGATCCCCCGTTGTTGGGCGTGAAAGCCGTCGGGAATTCCATGAAACCACCGTTGGTCGCTTCAATGGCTTCTTCTATGATGAAGGTGCTCGGGCAGTTGAAGGCGTTGTTTGCTGTCAGAGAAACATCGTAGATCCCCGCTTCGCTGTACGTGTAAATTGGGTTCTCTTCCGTGCTGACCATGCCGTCGCCAAACGTCCAGAGGAATTCAGTGGCACCTTGATCAGACAGGTTGATGAACTCAACCGGCTGGTCTGGAGCCACGACTTCAGAAGGACTGAAGACAAAAGCTGCCGTTGCAGATGGGAAGACTTCTACTGTGGCATAATGCACGGCTTCATGTTCTTGCCCTTCGTATCCGATGGCTGTCAAGGAGACGTTGTAGACTCCCGGACGCGTGTAAACGTGCACCGGAGATTCTTCAGACGTCATGTAATCATCACCAAAGTCCCACACATAGCCTGCTCCATGGTTGGAGAGGTTATCAAAAGCGACCAGCAATGGAGCGCATCCAGCACCGCTACCCACGAAGTCGGCAACCGGATTTGGAGAGAGGATTTGAATCTGCTCAGTTTGGGCGTCGGCGCAGTAGCCGTTGTCCACGAGCAAGGTGATGTTGTAAGTTCCCCACGTGTTGTAGGTGTGGAAAATAGGCTGCTCTCCAGCCAATTCAGCACCGTCACCAAAGCTCCAGTATTGAACTGCAGCATTAGACGACAAGCTCATGTTGTTGATTCCCACGGTTGCATTCGGGTACGTCTGGCTAACCGGAGTCACCGAGAAGGAAGCGATTGGCATAGGATAAACATGTACCCCAACGGATACGGTGTCCACACAGCCATAAGCTGATTGTGCAATCAACTGCACCTCATACACCAAATCTTCATCGGTATTGTTCACAAAAGCGTGATCCGGCTGCACCTCGTTAGAAGGGATGGAGCCATCGTTGAAGTTCCAGCTAAAGGCAACAGCGCCTTCAGATTGATTGATCAACTGGGCATTCACAGGAGAGCAACCCGCCGTTACGGCACTGAATGCTGCGTTCAAATGCGGAGCAACTTCAAAGGATACGGTCGCTTCGGAAGCACACCCGTGATCGTTTATCGTGGTCAATACGGTTTCGTACACGATCAATTCTGACGTTGGATTGAAGAACACCTTGCTGTGCAGGCTATCGTTGGTAGCGGATGTCTGACCATTTCCATAAGCCCACATGTTGGAGGTCTGGCCTTCACTCAGGTTTTCAAAAGTGACTTCTACCGGGTAGCAGCCATCCAAGTTGTTCAGGCTCAATTGAGCCTGAGGAGTTCCCCAAACGATCAGGTCCACAGTTGTTGTGTCTGAGCAACCCGCTGCGTTCTGAGCGACCAGGGTCACGACGTAAGTTGTGTCCAAAGTGCTTTCGCTGCTGAAGAGATGTTCCGGTGCAGAGGCATTCGACATGCTGCCATCGCCAAACAACCACATGGCCGTGCCAGTAGCATTGATGGAGTTGTTGCCCAATTGAACAAGGGCTGGCGCACAAGCGGCTTCTGGAGTTTCGATGGCCGCTGTCACTTTCGGGTGGACCGTATGGGCTACCGTTGTTGCTGCAGCGCAACCAAAATCGGTGAAGACTTCTTGCGTCAATGTGAAGGTCAGATCGCTTGCGCTATCATTGGAGTATGTGACCGGAATGCTCGTCAAATCGGAATTGATCAACGTTGTACCATTGCCCAAGTTCAAGACCACGCTGTCGGCAAAGGCAGACGCATTGGAAATCAACACTTCCGTTTCGGCGCAAGAAGCAGCCGTTTCTATGGACAGTCCGGTCAATGGAGTGGGGTGAACGGTGACATCAAAAGTGGATTGATCTGCACAGCCGTTTTCGCTCATGATGGCCAATGAAACCGTGTAGTTGGCATCGGCCCCCATCGCTCCAGCATAGGAGGTCGCCGTCATAGCTTCCGTTGATTCGCTTTCATTGCCCAAATCCCATTGAATGGTCTCAACGGCAGCACCGATGTATTCCAGGTTTGTTTCAAATGGAGCACATCCTTCAACAGAACCCACCCAAGTGGCAAAGACTTCCGGGAAAACAGTCACAGAATCCAATTTCAAATCACTGCATCCCAAGGCATGCGTTGCGGTCAAAGCGACCGTGTAAGTCATCAGTGCAGATTCACCCTCATACGTGTAATCGTGATCCGACGTGTTGCTGAATGCGTTCTCATTGCCATTGCCATAATCCCAGTCATAGATGTCCGCGCGAACGCTTTCATTGGAAAATACGACATCGAATGGAGCACATCCAGCATCCGAATTCTTGGAGAAATTGGCAATGGGTTGTGGCTTCACTGCGATGGTTGTGCTCGTTTCGTTGAAACAACCGTACTCGTTGGCTCCTTGGAACTGGATGTTGTGGCTTTCCAAAACATCGGAATTGTTGAACCAACTGTGCGAAGGTGTCGCCTCATTGGACATGGTGCCATCACCGAAAGACCAAAAAGTCGTTACCGCATCCTCCATAATGGGCATGATCGCTACAAACGGCGAGCAGGCTTCAGCGAACTCCAAATCCAAAGCATAGACCGGCGTAGGCAGGACATTGATTTCCGCAGTGCGCTCATCCGTGCAGCCCAATGCGTCAATAGCAATCAAGGTGACCGTAAAAGTGGTGGGTTCACCACTGGTTTCATACGTCCATTCAACATCTGAAGCACTGGCCATGCTCTCAGGAGCTTGACCATTTCCGAAACTCCAAACGTAGCTATCAGCACCTTCACTAGCATTGCTGAAAGTGGTGTTCAAAGGCTCACATCCGCTGTCGACGCTCATATCAAAAGCAGCAACCGGTTGAGGCTTGACGTGGACCATGGCCGAAGCCGTTCCGAAACATCCGTCTGCCGTTTGTCCCTCGAAAGAAACCAAAGCAGAAAGGAGCTCGTCGGAATTGTTGGCCCAGGTGTGAGTGGGGTTGATTTCGTTGGAAGACGTCCCGTCACCAAAGCTCCACGTCACGTTTTGCGCACCTGCGATGGTGGGCATGGTGATTACGAGTGGAGAACATACCGAATCCGTAGCGAGTTGCAAATTGAAGTCCGAGGCAGGGAATACCGTTACGATTTCCGTTGCAGTATCGGCACAACCCAAGGCATCCGTCGCCGTCAACGTCACGGTGTAGTTGGCGGTCTCGCTTCCTGTTTGGAAGGCGTGGTTGACATCGCCATTGGCCTGTGCATCGTCTGACCCGTCACCGAAGTTCCACGTGTAAACATCACCGTTGGTGCTGTTGTTGTTGAACAGGGCATCAAAAGGCGCACATCCACCGTTGGCAGAAGCCAAAGCGATCTCAGCAACCGGTTGAGGCTTGACGTGGACCGTTTGCTGGTGTGTATCACTGCAACCAAAAGCAGACGTCCCAGAAAAAGTAACGACAGAAGTCAGCAATTCGCCCGTTGCATTCGCGAGATACAAGTAAGGCTGTGCTTCGATCGAAGTCTCTCCGTTCCCGAAGTCCCAGTTGAATGTAGAAGCGCTGAAAATAGCGGGCATGGTCAATTCGAGCGGACTGCAAACTGAGTCCGTAGAGAGGTTAAAGGAAAAGTTCGCTTCTGGAAAAACTTCCATGATAACCGATGTGGTATCATGACAGCCATTGCTAGCATTGGCGATCAATTCCAAAGAACTTGCTTGCAATAAAGTCGAGGTGTTCTCAAAAGTATGATTGAGGTTGGTCGCGTTGCCCGCGGCCATCCCATCAATCAACCACTCGTATGCAGAGGCGCCTTCTGACTGGTTGTTGATTGTGGGTTGGAAAGGTGCGCAAGCGGATTGATCGCTAATGGAAAATGCGGCTACGGCTTGAGCATGTGCGATGACGCTCAAGTTTTGTGTAGATGAGCATCCGTGCTCAGAAGTGGCTGTGACCGAAAGGTCGTGCGTGGAGTCATTCCCGATGGTCGTGATGAAATCGTGAGTCACCTGATCACCAGACCCTGTGTCGCCATTTCCAAAGTCCCATGAATAGGAAGCGTTCAATGTCCCCGTAGCTTCCAAGTTCACGGACAAGGGTGAACATCCTTCCAGCAGGTCCGCCGAAACGGCGACCGTTGGAATGGCATGTGCAGATAAGGTGTCCGTAAACGTAGAGGTGCATAAAGGGGTGTTGACAGTCAATGAGACCGGGTAGTCTCCTGCGAAAGCATAATCGATGCTAGGGTTGGAAACATAGCTGGTTTGGCCATCACCGAATTGCCAGTACCACCCAATGATGTCCGTTCCCCATTGAATCGTCGATGTATCAACGAAATTCGATGGCTCACCAATGCAAACGGCTTCTACTTCAAAGCCAGCGACGGGTTCAGGATGAATGATCACCATTTCTTGCATGGATGTGCGGCAACCGTTGATTCCTGTGACCTCCAAGGAGATCGGATACGTGCCTGCTCCGTTCAATTCGATGGTATCCAATGTGCTCCCAGCATTGAAGTACGGGGATACACCAAAGGACCAAACGTATTGAAAGGCATCCACTGAAACGGCTTCTCCGCTCAACTGAGCAGCCCCGCATGCTGATGATTGTGAAAGGATCATTTCCGCGTCCGGTCGATCGAGTACGAATATGGTTACGCTAGACGTATCCGAACACGCGGCCTCTGTTCCATTGTAAAGAACCACGCTCTGAACCTCATAGATTCCAGCGTTCTGGAATGTAAAGCTCACATGGCCCGTTGCCGTTGGAAGAAACACAGGATTCACACCAAAATTCCACTTGTATTGAATGCCCGGTCCACTCGTTTCTTGATGAAACTGAACAGCCGTTCCCTGACAAATGACATTTGAGCTGCTCCAGAAATCGCTCACAGGAGCGCCGGCATAATACAATCCCGTAAGGGTACAAGAACCGTCCGCTTCAGAAAGCGTTACCTCGTAATGAGGGTTGCCTGCTACATACGGATGGGTGACCGCGGGGTCCCCAGGTTCAAACGCTCCAAATGTTTGCAACGGGCTGTCGTCTCCCCAGTCGACTACCAAGTTGCTCCATGAAGAGGCGGTTTCAATCGCCAAGATGTCCAAGCCATCGGTGCAATTGTACCAAACCGGATTGCTGGTGATTTCCCCAGCAGAACCCATTACCTGAGGGCATTGGGCCAATGCCAATTGGGGTGCCGTGAAGCACGCCATGAGCATGAATGAGATGAAAATTGAGCGGATCATACCGCGTTTTACGCAGAACAACCGACGGGGTTACAGAAAAGCGGGGTTATTTTTTGCCCACTCCGGCCTCTAGAATTTTTTGAACCATGCTCGATACCGCTGGGCAAACGTGGGCGTTTTCCTCTGTCAGCGCTAAAATGCCCGACATCTGTTTTCGATCCGTGTGCGGATACTCGCTGCACGCTTGTGGGCGGACATCATAGATGTTACAAGAGTTGTCTTCATGCAAGAAGGGGCAAGGCGCTTGCTGCAAGACCCAATCACCTTCGTCATCCATTTTCAAATACTTCGCACTGAACGCACCGATTTTCATGCGCAAAGACTTCGAAATCCGGTCGATGTCGCGGGCTTTGAAGATGGGGCTGGTTGTTTTGCAGCAATGGGCACAATCCAGGCAATCCACCTCAGCGAATACTTCTTCGTGTCGCTGATGGAATGTGGCGTCCAAATCACGCGGAGGCTTGCGACTCCAACGTTGGAATAAGGCATGGACCTTCTTGCGGTATTTTTTCGACCAAGCGAGCTGCTCCTCTAATTCTACTTTCAATGGGGATCTTGGAATTGACTAGCCGCAATGAATGACGTGTCCGTCAACGTTTCAAGAAAAGCCAGAAGTTGCGTTTTTTGAACGGGGTTCAGCGCAAGGCCGCCCGTCGTGTATTTCATGAAGGGATCAATGGTGGTCGAAGGCACCCCTCCCGAATTGTAATGATCCAAAACTTCTTCCAGTGTAATGAAACGCCCATCATGCATGTAAGGCGCAGTAAGTGTTATGTTCCGCAAGGTCGGTGTTTTAAAACGGCCAGAATCCAGGGGCATGCCTGTGACTCCAGCACGACCGGCATCCGCTCCAAATGAGCCATCCAAGCCGTTGTTGCGAAAGAGGTAATCGCTGAATTGGAGGCCGGCTTCGCCGTGGCAATGAAAGCAGTCCCCGCCAAACTGACCGCCTGGGGTGGTTTCTGGATCGCCACCTTCACGCAGGAAAATCTCATACCCGGCAAACTCGTCATCACTCAACGAGGTTTCCCCTCTTCTCCACTGATCAAACTTTGAATCGGCGGAGATCAGGGTCCGTAGAAATTGCGCAATGGCTTTCGAAGTCAGTTCGGCCGTGATGGTTGTTGTGCCAAATGCTTCGAGGAACAATTGGGGGTAGCCTGGGGCTTCCGAGTTGGCTTGTAGCCGGGCGACGGCTTGGGGCCATGGCAAGGCCATTTCATCGGGATGCGCAACCGGTTCAAGAATCTGTTCTTCCAAAGTGGCCGCTCGCCCATCCCAAAAATAGCTGGAAGCCCAACCGATGTTGATGATGGCCATGGCGTTTCGGATGCCCTGAGCTCCGGTAATGCCTGTGCTGTATGGACTGGGGTCTGAGAACCCATGCTCGGGCAAATGGCAACTTCCACAACTTATGCTGCCGTCCTCCGAAAGGGACTTTTCCCAAAAAAGCAGGTGTCCGAGGTGGACACCTTCTACCGTTAGCAGGTTGTCAGCCGGGATGTCCATGGGCGGAAAAAACGGCGGGATTTCCAGCAAATACGGAGTGGCTTCAGGATTGCAGTCGGCCCCGACGCACCCCGGGTCTTGACAACGATCACAGCTCGTAAGGCAGATCAATGCCAGCGCCCAGAGGAACCCGGTCAGCTGGGGGATTGGTCGGAATTGTGGTCTTGAAGCGATCATTGGCGAAGGGTCCAGGCATCGTCCATGAGATTCATGAGGCGGCCTCCTAGGGTTGTTCCTGAACCATTGTGCGTTACCGGATCCGTCACGACGTCAATGCTGTCGGTCTCTCCAACCAATGCCTTGGCCGCATCAAAGACGAGCTCGTAGACCGTGAGTTGTCGCGATTGAATATAAACTGGTTCAGCGAATTCGAGGGTGACTGTTCGGTAACTGCTGTCCGTTCCACAGTGATACGATAACGGCTCGAGGAGTGGGTCTCCCGCCTCTCCCGCGAATTTCCCCTCGTATTTGACAAAAACATACCCGGATGACCACGTCCAAAACATGCCCGCGGAACCAGCGACACTGAGCGGGTGATCATTGGCGTATGAGGCGGGATCCATGTCGGAATTGATTTCCGGTGGAAGGCCCATCCCGAAACGAACGGCATCGTATACCCCAGCGGGAACAGGAGCTAAAATGCGGGGGTTGAGCACGCTGAAGTCGATCAAGGCGACGTCTCCAATGGGCGCCCAATCCCCCGATTCAGAGCGCAGTTCCATCTCGGAGATGTACATCTGCACGTTATCCAATCGAATGGAATGCCCAAGGTGATCAATCGTGACGTCCCCCAGCACAGTGCTTTCCGCATTCCACTCCAATTGCGCATCAAAACGAAGCGTTCCCGGGATGGATTCGTTGCTCCACCACCAAACCTGCGTGCACCCTTGGATCAGTAAAAAAGTGAATGCGACCCAAGTGACTGCATGCAGGGGCGTGTTCTTTCGTTTGGATGATTTGCAATTCATATCAGAGAGGTTGGCTACTTCATTTAAGACACCTAATTTGGCAAGATGTTGCACAACCCTTTCAATTTCTGAATAAAAAGTGAGAACAAGCCAATCTACACCCGAATTCTTGATCGTTCGAGCATCGGCGGGTTCTGGGAAAACCTTCCGGCTGGTCCAAGAATATTTGCGGTGCTGTTTGCGAACGGATGATCCGACCTATTTCAGGAAAATTCTGGCCATCACGTTCACCAACAAGGCTGCGCAGGAAATGAAGGATCGGGTGTTGCGAGAGGTGCAGGCGGTTGCCGAAGGCGAGGGGGTGATGTTCGAAAAACTCCAAGAAGTGCTGGAAGTCGCTCCTGAGGAGATGCAACGCCGTGCTGAACAGCTTGGACAAAGCATGCTTTTCCGGTATGAGGATTTTGGCGTCATGACCATTGACAGTTTTGTGAACCGGTTGGTGCGCAGTTTTGCCCGCGATTTGGAATGGGACGATGCCTTTCAAATCCAGTTGGATGAAGATGAACTCATTGACCAGGCTGTAGGTCGTGTATTGAATCGGGTCGGATTGCCGGGGGAAGAAGCGCTAACATCCATGATGGAAGGGTTTGTGCGCCAACAGGTGGAGGAGGAACGCAACACCATGTTGCGCGCGCAATTGATCAAATTCGGCAAGCAAGTCACGCGGGAACACATGCAGCCGGTGTTGCGCGCTTTGCCGCCGGACGAATGGCCCACCAAGCGATTTGGTGCGTATCGGACGGAAATTGCAGCGCACTTGAAAAGGTTGTATGCTGGACCTGTTGAAGCCGCCATGAAAGCCCAGAAAGCCATTCAGGATGCGGGCCTCAGTGATTCTGATTTTTCCTACGGCGCTTTGCCGAAATGGTTTGAAAAAATCCTTGCAGGTCAGGGAAGAAAAGCCACCCTTGGTGACCGTTTGACCAGGCAGTTTGAGTCCGATGGCTTTGGAAAGGCCAAGACGTCGGCCGCCACGTTGCAGACATTGGAAGGTCTAGCCCCCGTGTTCCTCAAGGTTCGCGAGGCTTGGGAAGGCGTTTATGATGGAGAGGAAGGGCAAAAGAACAAGCTGCTAGACCACCTGCAAGAGCGAGTCAGTCTCATTGGTACGTTGGCTTTGATTCGAGACGCTTTGGAGGAGGTGCAGGTGGAGTCCAATGTGCGGTTGCTGTCCTCACTGAATCGCGAGATTGCTGAATTGGTTCGAAACAATCCGGCCCCCTACATCTTTGAACGCTTGGGCAATCGGTACCAGCACATTTTCATTGATGAATTCCAGGACACCTCCATCACCCAATGGCACAACTTGGTGCAATTGTTTGAGCACATCTTATCCACTCAGCACATGGGCATGGTGGTGGGTGATGGAAAGCAAGCCATTTACCGTTGGCGCAACGGAAACTATGAGCAATTGCAGGCGTTACCGGATTTGATCGATGACCCGGGACCGGTTCTTTTGGAAGCGGCCGAATCGCTGAAACGGAATGCCAAGCCCCTCCACCTCGAGAACAATTTCCGCTCAGGGAAAGCCATCGTGGGCTGGAATAACCGGCTCTTTCGTCACGTTCAAGGTTTGTTGCCACCAGACTTGCAATCCGTTTATGGCGCCCCCGATCAAGTGGCGATGAAATCCTTCAACGGCGCGGTGCATGTGGCGAGTTTGGTTGACAAAAAAGTAGGGGATCGCGAACGCCAACGCCATGAATGGGTGCTCCAACGCATCTTGGCGCACACCGGAGGTCAGCTCGTGAAGGTCGGAGACCGGATGCAGTTTGAAGCCGTTGAATCGGCCGACCATTTTAACCTATCGGACCTGGCCGTTTTGATGCGCAAAAATCGAGATGGCGCGGCCCTCGCGCAGTTCTTGTTGGATCATGGCATCACACCGTTCACAACGGAAAGCCTGCATTTGGGACGGCACCCGGCCCCACGGGGTGTCATTGCTTTGCTTCGAAGCATTTTGGATCCGCTCAATCCGGTCCATGTCATTGACTTCCTGCAATGCTATACGGCGTTGCATCCCGAGGTGGATGAAGCGGCTTGGTTGTGGGAGCATCACGAGATAGAAAGTTATGTTTCTGCTGACGGCCAAGAACGTGAACGCGGGAAAGTGCGCACAGAAGCCTTGCTTCAAAAACTCGTCCCAACCCTTCAGTTGGAAAAGCGAAGTGCCGAACCGTTGGTCGCTTTGGTGGGGCATTGTTTCGACGTGTTGGGCTGGAGCGAAAGTCATCCCGCATATGCCGAGGGGCTGCTGGAACTTGCCCATGAGGTCAGCAATCACCGTCGTTCTGGATTGCCGGCTTTCATTGCCACCTGGGATCGATCGGGTTACAAGCGGAGCATTCGGGTTAGTGGCGCGCAGGATGCGGTTCAAATCATGACGCCTCACAAGGCAAAAGGGTTGGCCTTTCCCGTTGTGATTGCCCCGATGGTACACGATAAAATTGCGACGTTCAAAGACGAGTTGCCCGTCTTGCTGGATGCGAAAAAATATGGATTGCCCGCTGCGTTGCTCCGGGACGCTGATTTGAAAAATACGGAACTGGATTCGGAGCGTCAACGCGAAATCGACCGCACATTGCTGGACGCGTTGAACGTAGCGTATGTCACCATGACTCGGCCCATTGAGCGGTTGGATGTGCTCCTTGAATTCGAAGCCGAGGGCGTCCACGAAGAAGGCCCCAAGAGCTTACCACAGCTTCTTCTGCAGAGCATCGAAGAGGAATTTTCCGGCCAAAGGTCAGCGGAGGGAACTTGGAATTTAGGCGCTGCAGACCGGAAACCACAGGACGAGGGCGCCCCTGATTCAGCTTTGAAAACACGGGAAACACATTTGAAATCGGGGGGTGCCATTCGCGCCATTGTGGCTCGTCCAAAAGGCGCTTGGTCTGAAGCCATGCCGGGAGGAGCGTTGAGCCAGCGCACATATGGCAATGCCGTTCATGGCCTGTTGGCCCAAGTCGGAGAGCTTGCGGATTGGAATTCCATCCAGCCTCGATTGGGTTCGTCGTTTGGGATGGATGCCGCGCAGCGTGATGAGGTGATCGAGGCCGTTGAAGCGGTGTTGTTGCATGAGGAATGGAGCCGATTTTTTGAGACACCGTCGGATCAGCGGTTCACGGAAAGGCCCTTGCGATTGACATCCGGAGATGAGGGGCGTCCAGATCGCGTGGTGAAACTGGAAGACGGCTGGCACGTGTTGGACTACAAAACAGGGGCTCCCGAAAAAAAGCATCACGCCCAAGTGAACGCATACATGCAGGCCATTGCCGAAATGGAGCCGGCAGAAAAAGTCCATGGTTGGTTGCTGTACACGAGGGAGTTGAAGCTTGTTCGGGTCGATTGAGCCCTTATTCGCTTCCATTGCCCAATTTGAGCGTGGGTGTGTAACTTGCTCCACGACTGAATATCAACTGCTGTAGCCACCTTTCCATGGTTCGATTCTTCCTGACAATTTTTGCTTCTTGTTGCTTTGCATGCGCATTCGCACAAGGGGCTGACGCTTCTGCCAATCAAAATGCAGCGGTAACGACTCAAAAAGGACACATCATCCCCAAGACCCACGAGTCGGTGCTCATTGAATCACGGGCGGATGCCTGCGCTCCGGCCACGGCTTTGCGTGATTTGGAATGGAACAATGTGCGCGCGTTGATTGAAAATGCGGGGGCGCTTTGGTATAACCGGGCCATCGACAAAGGGGCGTTCATGGTGCCCAAAGAGGAAGGGGTTTCCGTTGTTTACGGAGGGGCTTTGTGGATGGGAGGAATCAGTCCTGACCAACAGTTGAAGCTAGCAGCTGTCCGGTATCGCAATACGGGCAATGACTTTTGGCCGGGACCGTTGACCAATACAGGTGGTGCAGAAGTGGATCCGGCCACGTGCGAGCAATATGACAAGTTTGCGATCTCACAGCGTGCGGACGCCATGCGGCACCGCCAGTACTTCGATTGTCAAGCGGATCCGGAATGCGACATGGAGGAGCAATTCCCCAATGGCTATAGCATCCCACCCTATTTCTTTGATTACCCGGCCCACGGAAACGTGAGTTTGAATCAGGACTTTTATCTATCTCCGTTTTTGGATTACGATGGGAATGGATTTTACGAACCATCTGCTGGAGACTACCCGTGGTATGACTTCTTGCAAGAAATCGATTGCGAAGAGCGCCGGCGTGAAGACCCGGTTCCTTTGTATGGCGACCAAACGTATTACTGGATTTTCAATGACAAGGGCAACATCCATACCGAATCACAGGGCGAGCCGATCGGTATGGAAATTCGAGCGCAAGCCTTCGCGTTCTCGACCAACGATGAGGTCAACAACATGCAGTTTTACAACTATGTGGTGATCAATCAAGGAACGCAAACGTTGACGGAGACGTATTTCGCTCAGTGGGTGGATTGCGATTTGGGAGGACACGTGGATGATTACGTCGGAGTCGATGTGCGCCGCGGTTTGGGATATGCATACAATGGGGACGCCTTTGACGAAGCAACGAGCTACTCCATTGGTTACGGAGAAAATCCACCGGCCATGGGCGTGGACTTTTTTGAAGGGCCGTATCAGGATTCTGACTCCATCGACAATCCCTTGACCGATGTCTTTACGGATGCCATTGACTCGTTGGGCATTCCTTATTCGGGCATTGGCATCGGTTATGGTGATGGCATCAAGGACAATGAGCGTTATGGGATGCGCAAGTTCATTTATTACAATTGGAACTTCGGAATCAACGGTCAACCCACCTTGGCGGCGCAGTATTACAATTACATGCGGGGCTATTGGAAGAATGGGCAGCGCATGGCTTATGGCGGTGATGGATTGACTCCAGCATCAGGGGCCAACTTGGAGATTCCGGCAGATTACATGTTCCCAGATGACACCGATCCTTATTCGTGGGGAACGGGTGGCGTGAACGTGGAGCCATGGACCGAGGTCAGCGCCGGCAACCCTCAAGGTGACCGTCTGTTTTTGCAGTCGGCGGGACCGTTTACATTGGAACCAGGCGACTACAACAACATCACGGTAGGCATGGTTTGGGCGCGCGCCACAGGAGGTGAGCCGTTTGAAAGTGTTGAGCTCTTGCGTTTGGCGGATGACAAAGCGCAAGCCTTGTTTGACAATTGCTTCGAAATCGTGTCGGGACCCGATGCGCCCGATTTGGCCATTCAAGAGTTGGAGAATGAGCTCATTCTATACATCACCAATGAAAATCCGATTTCCAATAATTACAAGGAGGAATACACGGCAATGGACCCTTCCATTCCAACGGAATTGGAAGACGGAACGGTCTTGAGCGATGACGAACGCAGCTACGTTTTTGAAGGCTACAAGGTGTACCAGCTTTCGGACAAAACCGTCAGTCCTTCTGATTTAGGTGACATCAACAAATCACGGCTCATTGCACAGTGCGACGTTCAAAATGGTGTCAACCAAGTGATCAACTACACGTTTGATGCCGTGATGGCGACACCCGTTCCGACCCTAGAGGCGGATGGTACGGACGATGGTATTTTCCACAGCATGAGCATCACCACGGATGCCTTTGCCCAAGGCGACAACCGTCTGGTCAATCACAAGACGTATTACTTCATGGTGCTGGCTTACGGGTACAACAACTACGAAGAGTACAACTCGGTCCTCGGTTCGGGTCAAGATGTGCAGTTCAAGGCTTCGCGAAAAGCGGCGGTCGGATCCATTCGCTCTTACTCCGGCGTCCCTCACAGTCCCAACCCGGAATCGGGCGGAACGGTGCAGTATGCGGCTTACGGCTCGGGCGTAGAGATGACGCGTCATGAGGGCAAGGGCAATGGCACGACCAACTTGGACATCACCGAAGCTTCGGAGATGGACATCCTCGACAACAACATCGCTTCGACCGTTACCTACAAAGCGGGCCACGGTCCGGTGGAGGTGCGGGTAGTGGATCCATTGCGGGTTCCTTCTGCGGACTTTGAGTTGCGGGTTGCTGGCGACGATGCCGATCTCGAGGATGCGGTGGATGCGTTCTGGACGCTCACCAACTTGACGATGCTCGAGGACAACGATCCGGACAACGACTACAAAGCGATTCACGAATCGTCTTCATCCATTGCGCTGCTCAACGAAGAGCTGTTGTTGGATTGGGGGCTGTCGGTCACCGTTCACCAGTATGCGTATCCGGAAGAGGGCAAGTTCACCGAACCGGTGCACGCGTCCATCTCCTTTGACAACCCGGCACAGCCTTGGTTGTTGGGCATTCCGGATCGCGAAGGCTTCAGCGAACTCAACTGGATCCGTGCTGGAAACCAAGAGGGCGCAGACGATGTTCCTTCGGAAGTCATCTTCAATGATTTGAAGACGGGCAATCCCCTCGACGAAGACGAGGTCTACGAGGGCATTTTAGGCGGTACGTGGGCTCCTTATTGTTTGGTGAGCTACACCGGCGATGTCGAGCTTCCAACAGGTGAGGTGGTGAGCATTCCAGCCATCGCTCCAACCATTGATGGCCTTGAAGGCGATCTGAGTCCTTTCTCAGGCATCAGCGGCTTGAACAACGTCGACGTGGTGTTGACCAGCGACAAAGACAAGTGGACGCGTTGTCCGGTTTTGGAGATGCAGGCGGTTCCTGAACTCGCTCAATCGACAGACGGTTCTGATGCCGATAAGCTCAGCTTGCGACGCCACCCATCGGTGGACAAGAACGGGCGCTACAACGGACAGAACGGTTACAACAGCGGTGAAGCCAACCCCAACGGAAGTCAATCCATGGGCATGGGCTGGTTCCCGGGTTATGCCATTGACGTTTCCACGGGAGAGCGCCTCAACATGGCCTTTGGCGAGGACTCGTGGTTGTCAGCAGACAACGGCAACGACATGTTGTGGAACCCATCACCGAACATCAACGGTGGAGTGGGCGGTGGATTTGGTGGCGGCGGTGCAACGTATGCCGGCGGACAGCACTGGATCTATGTCTTCAAGAACTCGCAATACGAAGAGGGATCGGAGAACCGCATGCCAGCGTATGATGGCGGCAACTACCTCCATGAGAACTTGGAAGCCAACGCATCGACCACCACGGTTCGCCGGGTGTTCCGTGCTTGTACTTGGGTTGGTTCTTCGCTCTTAAACGAAGACTACGCCATGCTTTCTCCCGAAGACGGCTTGATTCCTAACGACGTGCGCATCCGATTGCGTGTGGCCAAGGCGTACGAGAAGTACAGCCCCACCAACATCGATGCAGAGAACTACGAAGGCGCAACCAACTTCTGGAACCCGCTCTACACCTTCTCTACGGCCAATGTCGCCACGGACTTGGGCAACGCTGTAGCATTGAGCGAAGCGCTCGATCAGATCAACGTGGTGCCGAATCCGTACTACGCTTTCAGCGCCTACGAAACGAGCAAGCTCGACAACCGCATCAAGATCACCAACCTGCCGGAAGTCTGTACCATCAGCATCTTCAATCTACAGGGCGTTCTGGTGCGGCAGTTCTCCAAAGCCGATCCATTGACTTCTCTGGATTGGGATTTGAAAAACGAGAAGAACGTTCCCATCGCTGGGGGCATCTACATCATCCACGTCGACGTACCGGGTATTGGTGAGCGAACCCTCAAGTGGTTCGGTATCATGCGGCCAACTGACCTGGATAATTTCTGATTTGACCTTGAAATCGCCATGACCCGGAATCCGATTTCGCATCGCACAACCTCGTTTGGCTACTTGGAATTGTTGGTTGAACAGGGAGGGAAACCTTTGGTGGAATTCTTGCGTTTTGATCGCAGCGGACGCAATCACCACCATGATGAGTGGGAGTGTTGTCGTGTGGTGAACGGAGGGGGCATCATCCAAGTTGGGTTGGAGCGAATTCAGGTGAAGAAGGACAGTGTTTGCCGAATTCCACCGAACACGGATCATTGGATGGAGCCGGATGGAATGATGGAGGTGCTATTGACTTATCTGCCAAAGGACGTTTGAATCTTTTAGCGGCGGGCCCTCGTTCTCGGACTTCTTGAGCGAAATTTGTTCCCATATATTCTCAGCATCCTATGCATCCAATTCTGAAGAGTGCTTTGCGCTTTGCGTTAGGCGCCGTCATCCTTGTCGTGGGGATCGTGGTCATGAAAGGTTTGATTTCTCTCAAGGAAGAATTGCCTGTTTCCGATCGACCGACCCCGGCTCGAGCGGTCCGCGTTTTGCCTGTTGAAATTGGAGCACGCGTGCCACTCACTCCGGTCGAAGGGCGGGTCGAAGCACGTGACCGCGCCGATATTATGGCGGAAGTGACCGGGACGTTGCAAATGGGGGGAAAGGAGTTTCGTGAGGGAACGGTGTTTCAACAAGGAGAAACGATGATGCAATTGGATGACCGGGAAGTCCGATTGAATTTGATTTCACAGCGCAGTCAATTCTTGCAGTTGTTGTCCGGTCAATTGGCTGATTTACACGCGGATTTCCCAGAAAGCGGAGCGGCATGGTCGGCCTTTTCGGATTCAGTGGATGTGGAGGGCGTGCTGCCCACTTTACCGATGGCGTTGTCGGACCGAGAGCGTTTGTTTGTGGCGAATCGGGGCATTTTGAGCAGTTATCATGCCATTCGTGCTGCAGAAGAACGCCTGTCCAAGTACACCATTCGTGCTCCCTTTGATGGGATTGTTGCAGCCACGACGGTGCAGCCGGGCGGATTGGTTCGCGCGGGTCAATTGGCGGGCTCCTTGATTGGACAAGGCGAATTTGAGGTCAAGACAGCGCTCCATTCCCGCTACTTATCGACGGTACAACGCGGCGATACCGTCTTGTTTCAGAACGAAATGGGCCAGACCATCGGAACAGCGAAAGTGCATCGAATTTCAGGGATGGTGGATCCATCCACACAAACAGCGGCGGTGTATTGTCGCACATTCTCGTCGACAGTTGCCAGCTCCAACCTTCGTGACGGACAGTTTGTTTCGGGGGTGATTCGTAGCAAAGCCCTCGCCGATGTGGCGGTGGTTCCCAATGCTTGGGTCATTCCGGGACAAAAGATTTTCACCGTTGAGGATGACCGGCTAGTCGCCAAGTCTGTTGACGTCGTGTTCCGTTCACGGACCGAGTCGATGATTCAGGGATTGGGCTCAGAGGATTGGCTCTTAGGGGAGATTTTGACGACCGCTTTTGAGGGCATGCCCGTTGCACCACAATCGGCGGAATGATGCGGGGATTGATCCAATACTTCGTCCGTTACAACTTGACCGGCGACTTGCTGATGATTGCCATCTTGGCCGGGGGATTCATCGGTTTGACCAACACGCGTTCCAACTTCTTCCCGGAAACGGATTCCAAGACCATCCAGGTTCAAGTGGTCTACCCCGGTGCTTCACCAGAGGAGGTGGAGGAAGGCATCATCGCCAAGATTGAGGAAAACCTGAAGGGCATTGCGGGCATTGACCAAGTCAAATCAGTTTGCAACGAGAATGCCGGCAACATCACCATCGCGGTCATCTCTGCTGATCGAACCGATGAAGTGCTTCAGAATGTCAAGAACGCCGTTGACCGGATTCCGAGTTTTCCTGTCGGCATGGAACCGCCGATTGTGTTCAAACAGGACGCCGTGGGCGTTGCGATTTCCTTCGCGGTGGTCGGGGTGGATGACCTGAAGATATTGAAGGAAGAGGCGCGCAGAATTGAACGCGAGTTGCGCAATGTTGAAGGCATTTCCCAGGTGCAGTTGAGCGGTTTTCCGAGCGAAGAGATTGAGATTCGCTTGCGGCAAGATCGCCTGAGCGAAATGAACCTTTCCATCCAGGAAGTGGCGGCAGCCGTGCGGAGTTCCAATCTGGAAACTACGGGAGGTCGCCTCAAACTCAGCGATGAGGAGATGATCATCCGAGGTCGATACCGCACGTATGAGGCGCAGGGTCTTGAGGACATTGTCGTTCGGGCGGACCGGGATGGCCGCGTGGTGCGGCTCCGTGATGTCGCGATCATCGAAAATCGATGGGCGGAAAACGACCCGTCTCGAAATTGGTTCAATGGTGAGCCCGCAGCTGTGATCACTGTCAACAATCTCAATTCGGAATCCATTCTGGACATCGCTGAAGATGTGCGGACGTACATCGCGGCTTACAACCGCCGTGGTGATGCAACCCGTTTGGAGGTCATTCGGGATTCAAGTACGGTATTGAATCAGCGGATCAACCTGCTAGTCAACAACGGTGTCATTGGTTTCTTTTTGGTTCTCTTATTCTTGGCCTTGTTCCTCAATGTCCGGGTCGCTTTTTGGGTGGCATTGGCCATTCCGGTGTCCTTCATGGGCATGTTTTTGGTCGCCGCTCATTTGGGCGTGACCATCAACGTGATTTCTTTGTTTGGAATGATTTTAGTCATTGGCATCCTAGTGGATGATGGCATCGTCATAGCCGAAAACATCTACCAGCATTATGAGCGCGGCGAGAGCCGATTGGACGCGACGATCAACGGTACCTTGGAAGTATTGCCCGCTGTTTTCGCAGCCATCATCACGACGATCGTAGCCTTTTCATCCTTCTTTTTCATCGAAGGCCAATTGGGCGATTTCTTCCGGGACATGGCGAAAGTCATCATCTTGACGTTGGTGTTTTCATTGGTCGAAGGGGCCTTGATCTTACCGGCGCACATCGGCCACTCCAAGGCGTTGAGACGGGATTTCAAGCCCAATCGGTTGGAACGTTTCATGCGGGATTTGATGAACGGATTGCGCGATCGTTTCTACGCTCCGGTGCTCCGATTTGCCTTGCGCCAACCGTGGGTGATGTTCTGCATCATCTTTACCGTTTTCTTGATTTCGGTCCCGGGCTTGATCGGCTCGGGTTTGGTGAAGACCACATTCTTCCCCTTCATTGAAGGAGACAACCTGACCATCAACTTGACCATGCAGTCGGGAACCCGAGACCACCTGACCAAGGCGCAATTGGATCACATTGAAACGGTCATTTGGGAGGTCAACGAGGAGCTTTCTGAACAACGAGACGACTCATTGCAAATGGTGGTGGCTGTGGACAAACGGATTGGACCGTCCATGCACAATGGATTGATCAATGTGCAGTTGCTGGACGGAGAACGCCGCAACATGAAGAGCACGGATGTTTCGTCCATGATTCGGGACCGTGTCGGTCCCATAGTTGGTTCGGAAAACCTCAGCTTCGCTGCCTTTTCGCCTTTCGGTCGACCGGTGTCAGTTTCTTTGTTGGGCAACAACATTGACGAACTCGTTGCGGCCACAGTCGAGCTGAAAGCGGCGATGCTCCAGCGGGAAGACCTCAAAGACGTGACTGACAACAACCAGAAGGGAATGCAAGAGGTGGAAGTCTTGCTCAAGCCAATGGCCTATCAGCTCGGTTTCACCCGCCAAGAGATCATGTCCCAAGTGCGTCAGGGATTCTTCGGTTCCGAGGTGCAGCGGTTGCAGCGCGGACGGGATGAAGTGCGGGTATGGGTGCGGTTGGATGAAGCAGATCGCGCCTCACTGGGAGACCTTCAGAATTTCAGAATTCGAGCCTTGGATGGTTCACGGATTCCTTTGAATGAATTGGCGGACGTCGTCGTCGGTCGTGGCATCACCGCCATCAATCGACTCTATGGTCAACGGGAAGTCCAAGTGTCCGCAGATTTGGCGGGACCTTGGGTGAGCGCGACGGATGCGAATGCCGCCATCAAAGAGGATGTGCTCCCGCAGATCTTGGCGCGCTATCCTTCGGTGACTCCGAGTTACGAAGGGCAAAATCGTGAAGTGGCCAAATCGCAATCGAGTATCGGTGGGGTCATGCCATTGATTTTTGCTTTGATGTTGTTCATCATCATCTTGGCCTTCCGTTCTCCTTTGCAGGGTTTGGCGGTGTTTGGTTTGATCCCCTTTGGCTTCATTGGTGTCAGTTTGGGACACTGGATCCTGGGCGCTCAAATCAGTTTGTTTTCCATTTTGGGCATGATCGCGTTGATCGGAATTCTAGTGAATGATGCCCTTGTTTTCGTGGCCTCCTACAATGTGAATCTCAAGAAGGGCTTGCTGGTGAAAGAAGCCATCTGGGAGGCCGGCATGAGCCGATTCCGGCCCATTATCTTGACCTCGGTGACGACTGTGGCCGGCTTGGCCCCCTTGATGCTGAACAAGAGTTTTCAGGCGCAATTTTTGATCCCCATGGCCATTTCAGTGGCCTTTGGACTGCTGTTCATCACGGTCATTATTTTGGTGCTATTGCCCATCTATTTGCAATGGATCAATCCGTTCCACCGCACCTGGGTGTGGGTCAAGAAAGGTGATTGGCCAGGAGTTGAAGCCGCAGAACCCGCTATTCGTGAAGAACTTGCCTTGGACACTGAAATCGAGAAGTCATGAATTCTAAGATTTTTCAATTGGTGGGCATTGGCTTGGTTTTGATCCAGGGCTCTTCGTTAGAATCCATGGCGCAAACGGGAGTCCGTTCCTTGAACAAGCAAGAAGCGGTCGCCCTGGCGTTGAATCAGAATTTTGGCATTCAATTGGCTCTGAAAAGGGCAGAACAGGCATCGGTCAATACGGGTTGGGGTGCCGCAGGTGCTTTGCCGCAGATTGGTGTTTCCACGGCGGCCTCAAGTACGATAAGCGATCAACGTGAAAACCCCACATCCTTCATTCAAGAACGGCTGGAATCAGATGCATTGAATGCAGGTGCCCAGCTGAATTGGACCCTGTTTGATGGGATGCGCATGTTTGCGAACAAACAGGCATTGGATGTTCTGGCGGAACAAGCTGAAGGCCAAGTCCACCTCGTGGTGGAACAAACGGTGGTTGCGGTGCTGATGGCTTACGATGACGTTTTGATTCAATTGGCTGTGGAGGAGGTGTTGCGGAACTCGCTAGCCGTTTCGGCGGAGCGCCTCAGTCGCCTAGAGTCCGCTCAGGAATGGGGAGGGGCAAGGGCGTTTGACCGGCTTCAAATTCAGAACGCTTTGTTTACCGACAGCTTGGCTTTGATACAGCAGGGCCTGTCGCGTGAAGTGGCCATGCACAACTTCAGTCGTCTTTTAGGAGGTTCAGAATGGTCCGATTGGAAACTCACATCGCCCTTGGACCAGCCCCTTGAAAATGGCGGTTGGGATGCAATCAAGTCGTCTGTTTTGCGTGATGCAACGGCCATTCGAAATGCCATGCTATCGCGTGAATTGGCCAATGTCGGAATTGCTCAAGCGGAGTCCGGCTTGTTTCCCATGGTGCAGTTGTCTTCGAGCTTTGGCGACCAGCGAAGCACATTTGCGGCGGGCGATTTGTCGGGTGAGGGGCGGAGTCAAAACCTAGCAGCCAATCTATCGTTGAATTTCAATGTTTTCAATGGCGGAGCCACCCGTCGAGCCATTCAACAGGCCAAAATTCAAATGGAAGTTGCAGATTTGGACTTCGCTGACCAACAACGTGAGGTGTTGCTTTTGGCGCGCACGGCAACAGATCGGATGGCCGCGCAAGCTTCCGTTCATCAGTTGGCCCTCCGAATGGCACAGAATGCTGCTGAACTGCTCGAAATGGGGCGTGACCGGTTGGAATTTGGAGCCATCAATTCCTTGGATTTCCGTGAATTGCAAGTCGGATTGCAGCGGGCCGAGATGGAGGTGCTCCGAACACAGCAAGCGTGGAGCGCCGCTCAATTGGACTTGAAACGATTGCAGGGATTTTGGAACGGTACCATCGAATGGCAATGAAAGTGAATAGCCGATGAGTGAAATCCCCCCAACTTCTTCGATAAAACTGTTGCTGATTGCCTACTATTGGCCACCGTCAGGAGGAATGGGGGTGCAACGTTGGTTGAGAATGTCGAGTCACTTAGTCCGTTCAGGAGTGGAGGTTCATGTGCTAACCTTGGATCCGGAATCGGCACATTATCCGATCAGCGATTCTTCGTTGCTGAAGGAGGTTGACCCCCGGGTACATGTTACGCGTGTGCACGCATTCAACCCGTTCAGAATTGCCAAGAAACTGCTTGGAAAGAGGGTTCCTCAAACCGGATTTTCCTCCGAAGGGAAGTCTAATTTTTGGCTAAAAGGGATTACCTCTTTGCGCAGCCATCTTTTCATACCGGATCCAAGAAAAACCTGGAATCGGAAGGCGTTAGCAGCGGCTAAGGCGATCATCGATGAGCATGGCATCCAATTCGTTGTCACAACAGGCCCACCTCAAAGTGTTCACCTGATTGGTCATGCGTTAAAGAAATCCCGATCGATCCATTGGATCGCTGATTTCCGAGATCCTTGGACTGATGTGTTTTACTACGCGAAGCTCCAACACAGCGCACTCAGTCGATTTTTTGACAAACGAATGGAGCGGTTGGTACTTTGCGGGGCGGACGCTGTTGTGACGGTTACGCCGGGTTTTATGAGGTTGCTTTCAGAAAAAGTACCGCTTGAACAGCGTAAAAAGTTTTCTGTCATCACCAATGGCTATGAAGGTGAGGAAATGATGGCGCCTAGGCATGAACCTAAGACGGCATTCAAGATTTTATATACGGGCACCTTAATTGAGTCGTACCAACCTGAAGCATTCTTTGAATCTATAAACAGGATTATTTCAGAATTCCCAGCGATTGAAGTGCGAATTATTGGGGCTGTTTCCAACTCCTATCAACAGAAATTGATTGAGCGTTTCCCCTTCGTTCAATTTGACGGCGTGTTGGCTCATGAAGTGGTTATCAAAAGGCAGAAAACTGCGAATGCGTTACTATTGGTAGGGCCAGAAGGCGCGCAACACAACGGGATTGTCCCAGGAAAGCTCTATGAGTATTTGTGTACGGGTGTCCCAATTGTATACATAGGTCGTGAAGATTCCGATGTCGGAGCAATTCTAACTTCCTGCTCAGCAGGAAGGACTTTTCAGAGGAAGGGACATGAAGATGAGATGGATGAATTCAACAGATCATTGGTCACGAACGACCAGAGCTTGCTTCGGCATGAGCCCAATTGGACTCAGATTCAAAAATTCAGAAGAGACCATGTCGCGTTGGAGTTTCTCCAACTGATTCACTCGATGCAAAAAGCTTGAGTTTCACCAAAGCGACCGAAGGACTCACTCGTACTGATTGAGCACGTCGTGCCCACCATCACGCAAATACTTGTTGCGCTCGAACAGTGTGATGTCAGACTCCATCATTTCCTTGCAGAGCTCTTCAAGCGTGTAGGTGGCTTCCCAGCCCAAGACTCTTTTGGCCTTCGAGGCATCTCCGACGAGCAGGGCCACTTCGGCCGGGCGGAAATAGCGCGGATCCACTTGAACCAGTACATCGCCCGTTTCTTGGCAAATGCCTTGTTCGTTGACGCCTTCTCCTTTCCATTCCAATGTCTTTCCAACGTGGGCGAACGCCATGTTGACAAATTCGCGGATCGGCACCGTACGGCCTGTGGCCAAAACATAATCATCAGGAGTGTCCTGCTGGAGCATTCTCCACATGCCCTCCACATAGTCTTTGGCGTGTCCCCAATCGCGTTTTGCATCCAAATTCCCCAAATACAAACGGTCCAACAGGCCCAAGTGAATTTGAGCCACGGCACGGGTAATTTTCCGGGTCACAAACGTCTCTCCACGCAATGGGCTTTCGTGGTTGAATAAAATGCCATTGGAGGCATGCATACCGTATGATTCCCGGTAGTTTTTGACAATCCAAAACCCGTATAATTTGGCGACGCCATAGGGGCTTCTCGGATAGAACGGAGTGGTTTCACTCTGCGGGGTTTCTTGCACCAAACCGTACAGTTCGGACGTGGAGGCCTGGTAGAATCGACACGTTTTCTCCATGCCCAAAATCCGCATCGCCTCCAAAATCCGCAGGGTGCCGATGCCATCGACGTTGGCTGTGTATTCAGGCGTGTCGAAGCTCACGGCCACATGGCTCATGGCGGCGAGGTTGTAAATTTCATCGGGCTGGACCTCTTGGATGATGCGGATCAAATTGGTCGAGTCCGTCAAATCGCCATAGTGTAGCTTCAGACGAATGCCCGAATCGTGGGGATCCTGGTACAAGTGGTCAATGCGGTCGGTATTGAGCAACGAAGCTCTTCGCTTCACTCCGTGAACTTCGTAGCCCTTTTCAAGCAATAATTCCGTCAAATAGGCTCCGTCTTGTCCTGTAATCCCAGTGATCAATGCCTTTTTCATGGTGCGCTTAATGAAGTCTCAAATTACGATAGCGTTGCCGCTAATTCAAGCCATCCCAATCTCCTGGTTTTCTACCAAGCGGAAATAGGGGCCCTGCGCGGCCATTAAGTCTTCATGATTGCCCCATTCTTGAATGGCGCCATTGGTGATTACAGCAATCCGATCTGCGCTGCGAATGGTGCTGAGTCGGTGCGCAATGATCAAGCTGCTGCGACCGTGCATGAGCACATCCAAGGCTTTTTGAACCTCCAGTTCACTGGTTGAGTCGAGCGCACTGGTGGCTTCGTCAAGTATGAGGATGTCGGGATTGCGCAAAATGGCGCGCGCGATGGCGATCCGTTGACGCTGACCTCCAGAAAGCTGCACGCCACGTTCGCCTACCAAGGTGTCGAATCCTTCCGGAAAGGATGCAATGAATTCTTTGGCATTCGCTTTTTCAGCGGCGCCCATGATCTCTGCCTCCGTAGCAGAAGGCTTGCCATAGGCGATGTTGCTCCGGATGTCCCCCCCAAAAAGAATGACATCTTGTGGAACGAAGGCGACGCGTTTTCGGTAGGAGGTCAAGGGGAAAGAAGCCAGCGGTTGGCCATCAATCAAAATTTCCCCGCTCACGGGATCGTGAAAGCGGAGCAAAAGCGAAGCAATGGTCGATTTCCCGGCTCCTGAAGGACCTACGAGGGCAATGCGTTCGCCGGGAGCAATGTCCAGATCGACCCCGCTTAACACATTGATGTCTTCTCGATTGGGATAATGAAACTGAACATTCTTGAATTGAACACGGCCTTTCAACTTCAAATCGACGAGCGTGTCTGAACGCGTGTCGACCGGTTCTTGAGGCTCGTCCATGAGTTCCATCAGGCTCTCGATGGCACCCAGCCCTTTCTGCAGGGCTGAGAATTGCGCAGCAATTCCGCCTATCGATCCGGCGACCAATCCCGTCATCAAGAGGAAGGTAAAGAAATGTTCACTGGCCAAACCTCCGCTGGCCATCAGGTCAGCCCCTTTGAAAATAACGAGGGTGATGGCCCCGAAAATGAACAGAATGATGAAAGAAGCAAATGCTCCGCGCCAAATAGCCCCTTTTAAAGCGAGGGTTCGGATGTTGTGAATGCTGACCCCGTAACGCAACAGTTCCAGGGCTTCGTTGGCAAAGCTCTTCACGCTAATGATGCCCGTGAGTGTCTCTTGCACGATGGTGTTGGAGTCTGCTACTTGATCTTGGGTACGCTTGGATAAGGTCCGAATGAAACGTCCGAATAAAATGGCCGCAATGATCATGACGGGCAGTGTGGCCAACATCAGCAGTGTCAACGTGACCGAAAAATACAACAAGGCCAAAACCCCGCCAATGATGAGAATCACCTGCCTGAGCAATTCCGCTATGGTGGTGGTGAAAATGTCCTGTATGGCTGTGATGTCGGCGGATACTCGGCTGTTCAAATCGCCCACTCTTCGCGTATCAAAAAACCGCATCGGCATGCGCACAATGGCTTCAAAGGCATCGCTTCGCATGTCCCGCATCATATCTTCGGTCATCCGCGCAAACAAAACCACTCGTACGAAACTCAGGGTGGCTTGAACAAACAAGACCACCAAAATTGCCCATCCGATGCTCGCCAAGTTGGTCATGTCGATGTTCAATGCTTGCATCGGCGATGCCAACTGAGCAGGACCTTCTCCCATTGTTCCAACACCTCCGAGTTGTCCCCACAAACGGGTCACGAGCAACGTCAGGATGCCACTGGCGCTGATGATCAAAATACCGAGAGCGTAGCCCCAAGCGTGAGGACGCAAATAGGTGCCCATTTTGCCCAGTGCACCCCAGTTCTTCCAACTGAATTTGCGTCCCTCCTCGTTTCCCTTCTCCGCGCCCATTTTGGGTGATTCTTGCCGTCCACTTTTCGCCATGGAGCGAAATTACGTCCGAATTGGGGTTTACATTGTAATCTTTGTGTCAAGCAATTTGGAAGCACGCAATCTGTGACTATCTTTGCCGTCCTGAATTTGGGTGGTTGCATCCACCGAAACACTGACGCATTATGAAAAGGACATTCCAACCCTCTGTACGCAAGCGACGCAGTAAGCACGGCTTCCGCAAGCGCATGGCATCTGCCAATGGACGCAACGTATTGAGTGCTCGACGGGCGAAAGGCCGGACAAAATTGTCGGTGAGTACGGAACGACGCCACAAAGGCATCGAGCGTTGATCGCGTTAGCATAGGAAATCCAAGCCTCCACGAGGCATTGAACAGACGATATAGACCAGAAGAGGAGTCCCCGGGCTCCTCTTTTTTTGTGCCTTGGAATTCAATGTGCGCGCCTGTCCGTAGCGATTCAGACGAACTCTGCCTCCAAGGGGCCGCAGCACAGCCAGATCCTAGCACCATTGGAAGGTGACCGCTGCGCCGAGACTTTCCAATGAAAACTCCGGCTTTGAACATGTCCTTCGATGGTCCAAAACGAAGCCGATTCAGGATCCCAAGTGGTCGGCAACGCGACGCGAAGATCGCGTCTGAAATCCAACCCGGGACCGAACGCTTTGAACATGGATTCTTTGATGGTCCACAAAGCAGAGAGGCGAGATAGGGACGATTCAGCAGTGCCTTCATCAGGGCTGAGCACGCGGTGAGCCACCGTTCTCAAGGCCTCACGTTCGCCTTCGATATCGCAGCCAATAGCGCCGGAACCGATGGTGACCAGGGCATGGCACAGGCCTTCCTCGGTGGAATGGGCGATGGCAATGGCCTGTTGTGCCATGCCGACATCTTCACTTTGAATGATTGGTTTACGCTGGGCATCGTGTACGATTTGCATCTGATGCGCTTCCCAGCCCATGCGCTTCAGAACAACATCCACAGCATAGTGCTCCAATTGTCGGTGCGCAGGCAGCGCAGCGACGTCCCGTTCTGGAAACCGCCCCTGACTTTTCGCCCACAAAAGCAATGCTGTAGCGTCGGCCTGGACGGCCAATGCAAGGGCCAATGGAGCGGATGAGGTGAAGAATGGACGGATCAAAGGCATGGATTGCAAAGAATTGGCTTGGAACGATTGAACCTTCTCGCTGCAGACCGGTTCAATCTTCGTAATTTTAACTTTCGAAAATAGAAAGCATGAGCACGAGTTTGACAACAGAGAGATTGCCTTACAAAGTAAAGGACATTGCACTCGCAGAGTGGGGACGGAAGGAAATCCGTTTGGCCGAAGCCGAAATGCCTGGATTGATGGCCTTGCGGGCGAAGCACGGTGCTGACAAACCATTGAAAGGAGCGCGCATTGCGGGTTGTCTTCACATGACCATTCAAACGGCGGTGTTGATCGAGACGCTGGTGGAGTTGGGAGCCGATGTGACCTGGTCTTCTTGCAACATTTTCTCGACGCAGGATCATGCGGCAGCGGCGATTGCTGCGGCGGGTGTTCCCGTATACGCATGGAAAGGCATGAACGAAGAAGAATTTGAGTGGTGCATCCGACAAACCATTTTCTTTGGTGAAGACCGCCAGCAATTGAACATGATTCTGGACGATGGAGGGGATTTGACCAACATGGTGTTGGATGAATACCCGGAGCTAGCGGAAGGAATCAATGGGCTTTCTGAAGAAACGACTACAGGGGTGCTGCGTCTTTATGACCGCATGAAAGCAGGGACTTTGCCGATGCCCGCAATCAATGTCAATGACTCTGTCACCAAGTCCAAGTTCGACAACAAATACGGATGCCGTGAATCTGCTGTGGACGCCATTCGCAGAGCCACGGATATCATGATGGCAGGTAAGGTAGCGGTGGTAGCAGGGTATGGAGACGTGGGTAAAGGAACAGCGGAATCACTGCGCAGCGCAGGCTGTCGGGTTATGGTGACTGAGATCGACCCCATTTGTGCTTTGCAAGCTGCGATGGACGGTTACGAGGTGAAGCGCATGGCGGATGCCGTGAAAGAATGTGACATCATCGTCACTGCTACGGGCAATAAGGACATCATTTACGGCGAGCATTTCGAGCAAATGAAGGACAAGGCCATTGTATGTAACATTGGTCACTTTGACAATGAAATTGATGTGGCTTGGTTGAACAATCACCCCAGTGCGACCAAGGATACCATCAAGCCGCAAGTCGATCTGTACAACCTCAACGGGAAAGACATCATTTTGCTGGCCGAAGGTCGCCTGGTGAATTTGGGTTGTGCTACAGGCCACCCCAGTTTCGTGATGTCCAACTCGTTTACCAACCAAACTTTGGCACAATTGGAGCTATGGACCAATGCGTCAGCCTACAAGAACGAAGTGGTGACCTTGCCCAAGGTCTTAGATGAGGAAGTTGCTCGCTTGCACTTGGATAAAATCAACGTTGTTTTGGAGACGCTGTCTCAGGAACAGGCCGATTACATTGGAGTCCCAGTCAACGGTCCTTTCAAGTCGGATTTGTACCGCTACTGATCATTCGGATGGGAGCCATCCAGCAATTGAAAGAATTCGTCCGGTCACAGCCGGACGTTTTTCGTTTTCTGGTGTTGGGTTTTGGCGGGTACATCGTTTGGCATCTCAGCTATGAAGAATTCCTGAAGCCCGCCACGTTCATGGACGAATATGTCACAGAGAGCCTCATTGTGATCACGGAGTGGGCCTTGGATTGGCTGGGCTATGGGTTGAATGCGCATTTCCAAATCATGGATGAAGCATTCCGAACCCGCGTGGGAATTGAGGGAGCGGCCGGCGTGTTCGTGGGTCCGTCGTGCGACGGGGTGGTGTTGTTTGCCCTCTTTACCATCTTCATTGCGTCGTTTCCTGGGAATTGGAAGCGCAAGGCTTGGTTCATCCCCATAGGCATTGCAGTCTTGCACGCTGCCAATGCTTTTCGGATCATTTGCCTGCTCATGATCCAATTGTACTGGCCTTCGGCATTGGAGTTCAACCACGATTATACCTTCACGGTGTTTGTCTACGGCATCATCTTCGCCCTATGGTACCTCTATGCCGTGCGTCACACGGGCATCCGTTGGGGGCGGTTCATTCAATAGGGATGAAGGAGGCAACAGTCACCCCCATCCTGCCGTGGAAGCGCCCCATTTGGATGGTGGTATTGCTGGGTATGTTGGTGTTTGGTTTTTACCAAGAGCTCGCCAAAGTGCATTTGAATCACTACATCGATACCGTGCAAAAGCATCCGGAATTCGAATCGCTTCATCACTCCGAACGGGCGGTACTGTGGGAGCAAATCAATCAGCCGAAACGCTTACAGTACTATGTTATTCGGGGTACCTGGAGCGGCTTCCATCTCATGACATTGAGCGATTTAAAGGCATTGAAATGGGCCATGAGCGTGTTCATTCTCCTGGTGTTTTTCGTCTTTGATGGGCTGTTTTTGAAAACAACGGGTCACTTCCATCGTTGGCCCTGGTTGGTAGTAATCTATGGATTGGCCGGCCTGATCATGGGTTTTTTCATGCTCGTGATTCCAGGCAAAACAGGGTACAGCGTGTCCCATGAATTCCTGGCGTTTTTACAATCTCCCTTGCCTTCTTTCCTCATCGTGCTGGTGCCTTCGTTGTTGGAACGAATGCGCCAAAATGAACCTTAAGGGTTGTAAACGCGAAGAATCGGAGGCGTCCAGGACGTCGCGTAACGGTGCAAGGGCACGGTGGCGTCACCGTCCACAACGGATCCGTCAATGATGAGCCATTGGGCGTTGCTGCACGGATCCGATAGAATCAATCCATCCGCTTCCAGTTGAACTTGACACGCTGCGGCGATATCAGCCGTTGCATGGCGGTCCAAGGCCACAAATTGATCCAGAGTATAGCGGTAAAGTACAATGCCTTGTGAGCCTCCACTGACTTCAATGTGTCCGGTGGGGACGGATAAATCCATGTAAGCGGGCAGATCGATATTGATTTCGAAATCGACCGGCACATAGGGAATGAACTGATCTCGCTCGTTGCATTTGGATTGACACAGCAATGCCGTCAACAAACCAAACCAAACCACACGGACTGTAGGACGTTGATGTTTCATGGGGCGGTGTGCTTGTCAATGGCGCGTTGGCGAAGGCCCAGGGGGTCCCGCGGTGTTCCAGCAATGAATTCTTTGAGATAACGAGGCTCGAAATAGGCCACATCTTCAAAATCTTTGGACGCGTATTTCAGCGCAGCGCTTGTGCCAGCATCCAGGGCTTGCGGGTATTCTTGGATGAACGTCCAATCGCTTGCGGGCTCCCCGAGCAAGTCCTTGGTCTTCCAAGCGGCATCTCCGATGACCACCACTTTTTTACCTTGAGCAGCATATGGGAACAACTGTTGGAGGGATGCACCGGCTTCTAGCACCAAAGCGCGAGTCGACGAAACTTTGGACCAATTAGCGCCTGTGGATCCAAATGTGGCCGTGTAGACTTCATCTCTTCGTGCATCCAACACACAAATGATGGCATCACATGGTTCAGCAACCAAGCGCTTCGCTTGATAGGACAACGATTCCAAGGTGTCCATGGCAATGAGCGGAATGCCCAGCGCATGGCAAAGCCCTTTGGCCGTAGCCACACCTATGCGCAATCCCGTGTAGCTTCCTGGACCAGCAGAGACCACAACCGACTGTAAATCTTGATGTGTTTTCCCAGCCTCGACCAGCACTTGATCAATCAGCGGCAACAGGCGTTCTGCGTGGATGTACGTTGCATCAACTTCATGCCGATGGGCGATGGCCTCCTCACCTTGGAACAAGGCGACAGAGCAAGCCAGACTGGCGGTTTCAATGGACAATATCAACGGCTTTCCGTCCATGCCTTCAATCCTCCGTTTCTTCTGGGCTAATTTCCACAGCGTCTTGGTCCTCCAAAGATCGGGAAACCTGTTCGTAAGGCCCGGTAATGACGACTGCGCCCGTATCGAGACCAGAGGTGATGACGATGTTGCGGTTGTCTTGAATCCCGGAGGTTACAGGGGTCCAAATCGCTTGGCCATCATTCAGAAGAAAAACACCAAGAACACTTTCGCCCTCATCGTCGTCATTTTCTCGGGTGGTAACCGCTTGAATTGGAAGGGAAACAGCTTGATTCTCTTGGCGTGTCAGGATGTCCACTTTGGCACTCATGCCCGGCCGAAAGGGAGAAATCATGCTCGAGTCGGCTTCCAGCAAGTGGGCGTAGCTCGATGGAAGGAGTCGAACCTTCACCGAGAAATTGGTCACTTGGTCCATGGAGAAGCCATTCAGTCCGGCATTGAGTGCCGTGTTGCCAATTTCGGTAACCATACCACTGAAGGTGTCATTGAGGTAGGCATCGACTTCAATTTCGGCCATGTCGCCCAGCCCAACGCGCACAATGTCACTTTCATTGACTTCGACATTGACTTCCATCGTCGATAGATCGGAAACCTTCATGACGACTTCGCCTGCTGTGAAACCATTGCCTTGGACGCTTTCTCCGATTTCTTTGACCAGGGCTGTCACCGTCCCGGATTGCGGGGCCGTCAATGTTGTCCGGGAAAGATTGTCCCGAGCTTCTTGTACGGAAGCGGCTGCACTGGAAATGGCGAATTCCGCGCTTCGAATGGATTCTATTGCGGATTTCTGCGTGGCATCGGCCGTTCGGAAATTCGCTTCTGCGGCGTCATAATCAGCTTGAGAGATGACCCCGCTGGCATGGAGTTGCTGGGTCCGCTCCCAGCTGCGTGACGCGGCGAAAAACTGGGCCTCTGCTTGGTTGGATTGCGCGCGTGCGGAAGCCAGGTTGGATCGAGCGGAATTCAGCGCAGCTTCGGCGCGATTCAGCGCGGCTTCATACAAATCGGGATTGATTTGAACCAAAAGATTCCCGGATTCGACCGCATCCCCTTCTTTCACCGGCAACGCCGTGATTTGACCGCTCACTTGGGCGGTGATGTTCACTTCAACCTCGGGTTGGATCTTCCCGGAAGCAGATACGCGCTCGACAATATCACGAAGCTGCACGTTCTCCACGTCCACTTGAGGCACGTCCACTTTTCCGCCATAGAATTTGGCAGCAACCACCAAGGTCGCGATCGCGACAACTAGAATGATCCAAAATTTCTTCGTGAATTTCATGGCGGTGGGCTATCGGAAGGTCATGGCGCGTCCCATGTAGAAATCGAGGATGCGACTCTTGAAGGCGAGATCGTACTTCGCTCGGAGCGTATTGACCCGTGCGTTGTCCAACAGGGAACGGGCGTCCGCATAATCCACGGCTGTGGATGCTCCTGCTTCGTATCGTTTTTCTGCATTATTGAATGCTTTTTCAGCAGCGGTGAGGGCCGCTTCTTGTGCGACAGCATTTTGACTGGCTGCTCGGGCATCGGCCCATGCCGACTCCACATTGGCCGTCAGCGTTTGGCGCGTCTGCTCCAATTGATAATTGGCACTCAGCACATTGACTTGGCCTTGCTCACGTGCCGATTTCACGCTGAAATTATTGAAAATTGGAATGCTCATTGAAAAGAACACACTTTGATTGAAGTTGCGTTCGATTTGATCCGAAAAAGGGGTGGTGACGAAGTTGTAGACCTCTTGCTGAGCGATGATGGGGTACAAGGTGCCATCGACCATCAAATTGCCCAAGGTAAATTCTTCCAATATCGGTTCTCCATCAATGGAGCGGGACGCCCCAGAATATCCTGACCCATAATTGTAGCTAGCGAAGACGCGCGGAAGGGAACCGGAGCGAGCGAGTTTCAGTCCGATCCCGGCGTCTTCTAAATTGAGATCAGCTTGGCGGATTTCTGGAAATGAACTGAGCGCGTGTGCCACGGCGGCTTCGGGTGATCCAGGCAAATTGTTGCGTTCCAAATCGCTGTCCGAAGGGCGGACCACTTGGAACGTTGCCGTTTCAGAGGCGGGGAGCTGAAGCAATTGCACCAAGTTGAGTTTGGCCAACCCCAAGGCGTTGGCCGTGCTGACGATGGTCGCTTCGTCCGCGGCGAGCTGAGCCGCCACGTCGTACAGGTCCGCTTCAGCGGCGGCGCCGGCGTTGACAAGTTGGGTCATTCGATTGACCTGGCGCGCGGTCGCTGTGCGGTTGATTTCGGCAACCCGCACGAACTCCTCTTGGAAAAGGATGTTCAAATAGGCTCCAGCAATGGTCAGTACCACATTGTTTTCGACCACTTCGCGGTTCGCTTTGGCGCTTTGCTCAGCAAGATGTGCTCGCTTGAGGTTGAGGTGGTTTTGAAACCCATTGAACAAGGTCACTCCTGTGGAAAGACCAAAGCTATTGGATTGAATGCGCGAGGACTCAACAAATTGATTGGTGAATGGATCGATCGTGCGACCGAAATTGTATCCGTGGGAGACGTTTCCATTCAAGTTGGGGAGAAAAGCACCAAGAGCGGATTGGGTACCGATGTCAGCGCGGACCTCACCAAGCCCCGCCAATTTGATTTGCAAGTTGTATTCAAACGCATGGTCCAAGCATCGCTGTAGCGTCCAGGGCTCTTGAGCTTGACTGTTGGGTGTGCTCAGGCCAATGAAGAGAACACAAAAGGCAACGGCTGTGCTTTGGAGGTGTGACACAATCCGTAGGATGGAAACCGGTGTTTGCATGGTGCAAAGCTACTGCAAGCGAGGGGAGTTCTATCTCGGCAATCAATAGTGGGTCACGCGAACGGTCACCCTACGGTTGGCTTCAGCCTCCTCAACGGTTTTGGGCTCTGGAAATCGCATGCGCTGGCTGCCTTCTCCTTCGACCGCAAGCCGATTGGGGTCGACTCCATTGGTGACGAGATATTCCCAGACCGCTCGGGCACGTTCCCGACTTTCAAAAGCTGTTTCAGACGGGGTGGGAGCAGGCTGCTCATGTCCAACCACGGCAATCCCGACCGTTGGATTGATCACCAGAAACGTGTAGAGGGCTTCCAAGGTGGGAATCGAGGTGTGATACAGTTGGCTGGCACCCGGCGTGAATTCGATGGGTTCCAAGTCCACCTCGAGGCCCATTTCGAGTGGACGAAGTCTCAAGGTGTCGCAAAGGGTTTTTGGATCCGCCCAGATGCGATCGGTATGCAGCATGAATTCGGGTTCAACACAAATGCGGGTATACCGTCGAAAGGGCTGAAGAGATAGCATCATGGTACTATCCACATCCAAACGGACTGTTTTGCGTGGATTGATGCCTTCAACAATCAGCTCGACGTGCAATGGTTCGTTCGTTTTCTGATTCGCAACCGCCCAACGTTGATCAATGGGTTCGTCTGTGATTTCCGGGCCATCTAACCAAGGGCTGCGCTCAACCGTAAACTGCCCCCACATAGGACGCGCTGATGAAAGCATCCCGATCAAGCAAATAACACCGATCGATCGGGTGCAGACATTCCAAATGGTAATGGTCATAGGTAGCGTAATTCAAGCGGAAGCATCCGCTTTCCACTTCCTATAAATTACGAAGAAAAGAGCAGATAACAAAACGTAAGGAATGGCCATGAGATAGAGGATCCCGCGGTTGAGCCCTGCTCCAAGGCCGCCATCAGAGGCGCTGTCCTCCGCCACGGCTTTGCACATGACACATTGGGCATCTGCATCCGAAGGAAAGAGACAGAGCGCTCCCGCTGTCAGCAATGCGCCGAAAAGGATGCGTTGCATGCCATTCATCAGACCGGGTAGAAAGGGGAAATCATCCAGTATACCACTACGCCCGTGGCGGTCACGTAGAGCCAAATGGGCCAAGTGATGCGCGCCAATTTTCGATGGCGATCGATGTCCATGCGCAGTCCCCGGTAATACGTAAAAAGCACCAATGGAATGATGCCTGTGGAAAGAACGATGTGAGAAATGAGGACCATGAAATAGACCGTTCGCTGCCACCCTGTTCCGCCATAGGGGGTGCTTTCTGTGGTGAGATGGAAGGCGACGTAGCTCAAAAGAAAGAGCACGCTCAATGAAAGTGCTACCGTATTGAACAGCCGGTGCAACGGTACATTTTTGTTTTTGATGGCGACGAGCGCACCGATCAAACAGAAAAAGGCCGTGCCGTTGAACCAAGCATTGAGCTGTGGAAGCAGATACAGCGTCTGACGGGTTTCGTCTGATAAGTTCTCGGACGGTGGAATGAAAAACAACAAGGTCACAGCAACCGGAATGGCGACAGCGACGATCCAAACAAAGCGTTTTACCGCACGTTCATTTTCTAGCATGGTCATTGATTCAAGATCCAAAGTTGTTCAGTATCGTCCAAAAGTTGATCAACTTCTTTTGTGGATGTACCATCATAATACCCTCTAATCCGACCCGCTCGATCAATCAAAGCAAACAAGTCACTGTGAAAGAATCCTCCGGCCGCAGTGTCACTCTCCAAAGCGGTTAGGAAATAGCCTTCTCGCGCCATGGCATAAATGGATTGTTTATCACCGGTGACCATTTGCCATTGTTCGGGATTGAGACCAATGCGTTCACCGTACTCTCGAAGGCGATGCGGGCGATCGTATTCCGGATCGACAGAATGACTCAATAAGAGCACATCATCTTGTATGCCCCGGGCTCGAAGCGTGTGTTGCAAGCGGGCCATCTGGCTGCTCATCAAAGGACAAATGGAGGGGCATTGGGTAAAGAAAAAATCGACGATGCGCAATCGATTGCCCACATTGCGGTGCGAAAACTCGAGGCTGTCCATGCCGAGAAAGGCAAATGGCGGTACGGTGTGTCCTTCAGGACCTAGGATGGGGAGAGGCGTGGCCTTTTGAGCGCGTTCAACCGCTTTTTTTCTGGCATAGGCCGCTTCGTCCATTTCCTTCTGCAGCAGGGCAATGTCCTCAACGGCGTCCTTGATGGCATCTTCCGAAGCGGCATGGTACACACCACGCAAGTAGCCTTCACCATCCACGAGCCAAAGCGTCGCGATGTTGTTGGGGTCCTCTGAATCACGCTCAATCATGAACGATTCCGAAATCAATTGATCAATGGCTTCTTGGTCTCCCGTCAAAAACTGCCACTTGTCATTGGAGCCGTTGTAACGCGTCGTACGCTGGATGTATTCGTGAAGAACCTCGGGTTGGTCATGCGCCGCATCCAGCGTGAAACAAACCGTAGCGATGTCATCTTCATCCCGATAACGGAAATTGGGCCATAGGAGCTGTTTGGTCATTTGCGCCACATGATCGGCTTGCGTCGAATAGAATGCAGCGAGCCACACCTTGCCGTCCAATGAGTCGGAGTGAAAGGCGACACCTTCTTGGTTGGTGAACGCAAACGGACTGACTTGACGTGCTTCCGTACTCCAGGCTTCCATGGATCCCTCGGCGGAATAATAGGGAAGCGTGCTAAAATGGTGGTCCCCGTCAATTCCCAAGATGAGCAAACCCGTGAGCGGGAGGCCCAACATGATGACAATCAAATAAAATGACTGCTTCAGCTTTTTAGGGAAAATGAATTTCAAGACGCGGTTCAATTAGGTGACTCCGTGAGGAGAGATAACCGCGCTCGATAGCTCGAGGTTCAACCAGCGCAGCTGAAAATCAGTGAAAAGCGTTGAAGTTGCCCAGATGCCCAAACCCTTCGGTAATGGCGATGAACAACAAATACGCAATGAAAAGCATATAGGGGGCGAGAACGGCCTTCTTCAAATTGCCTCTTTCATCACCTAGGTGCATGAAAACGAGGACGATGTAGGCGGCTTTGACCAAGGTCAAAATGATGAACGTCCACTTGATCATCGTCCAAGAAAACGCTTCTGATCGCTTGAAATAAATGCCCATGATGACTTCAATCGTCGTCAAGAGTGTCAAAATACCGGTGACCTTCCAGGTGTTTCGGCGAATTTTCGCGCCTTCTTCTTCGCTGTGATGAGCGTTGAGTGCGTAGCTGTCGTTGACAATGAGATCGTCGCGTTCCATGGGATTCGTTTGAGCGTTAGCGATGGATTGAAAGCCTATCAGATGAGGTAGAAGAAGGTGAAAACAAACACCCAAACCAAATCAACGAAGTGCCAGTACAATCCAATTTTCTCGACCATTTCGTAATGCTTGCGTCGTTCAAAGACTCCGCGGTACGCCATGATGAAAATGATGATGTTGATGACAACACCTGAAAAGACGTGAAATCCATGGAAACCGGTAATGAAGAAGAAGAAATTGGCGTAGGCTTGCTGAGAGGCATACTCATTCACGTGCATGTTGGCACCGAATGAAAAGCTTTCAGAGCGGGCATTCCACAACTTCATCGCATCGTCCCCACTGACGTGGGATTCGTTGTTGATGTATTTATTCAGTGTGAGGCTGTGCAATTCCACCTCATGCGGATGCGCGCCCAACTCGACCAACTTCACCCCGTGATCACTTTCGACCAAGCTCACTTCCGGTTCTCCTTCAATCCAAGGCTCAGCCAAATGACCAAAGTGATGGTCCATGTAAACCGCATCCCCTTTGTTCAGGGAGAACGTCTGCCCATCATCCGAAGTCACTTCGACCGATTCGTTCAACAGGAAAGACCCTCCGCTACCGTGGATGTAGTGAGACCATTCCCAAGCTTGCGATCCCAAGAAGAAGAACCCGCCGATGATGGTCAATCCCAGCCACTTGACAACCCCAGACTTGTCGTTTCGGTGGCCGGCTTCTACGGCCAACACCATTGTTACCGATGACACAATGAGAATGAACGTCATCAATGCTACATAAATCAGCGGGTATTCCCCTTCGATAAACGGCAACGAGCGAAAAGCTTGTTCACCGATGGGCCAAGGATCTGTGCTGCTTGCACGAACAAAGCCGTACGCCGTGAGCAATCCTCCAAACGTCAAAGCGTCTGATACGAGGAAGTACCACATCATCATTTTTCCGTAGCTGACGCTAAAAGGAGACTGTCCGCCTCCCCAAAGAACTTCTTTCGAAATCACTTTTGTCGATTCTCCTCCCATGGGTCTAATTTGCGCGCAAATTTATGCAAATCAAGCCATACACTCTACCCTTTTTTACGCTATCGAGAACCAATCAAAATAGGCGGGTGACAAAAGCGATTCGCCTGCCGCGGAAAGCCGCAGAATTTGAGGGGTGATTGTCAATATAAAAAGAAGAGGAAAACAAATAGATAGAGCCACAACGCTCCCATAAAATGCCAGTAAATACTGAGGCTTTCGAGCCGAACGACATCCTTCGCATGGATGGTGCCTTGAGCGACGCGGAAGCCACTGACGATCAAGTAAACGAAACCAAAGGTCAAGTGCAAGATGTGCACAGCAATGAGAATCCACAGGTATCCTCCTCCCGAATTGGACGTGCGGGCCACATCCCTCGTGATGGGCTTGACCATGAGCAGGTCGTTGGACGCATAAAATTCATTCTGAGAGGCGTCAAACAAAATGGGTTCTCCACCGCGCGAAACGGTATAATCTTGTCCATAAACGGCTTCGCTTTTGAGCAACGTTTCGATGCTGTTCCAGCGGTATGCTTTCATGCCTGATTCGTGGTCGGTGGTCGTCCAGCCCAGTCCCATCTCATTCAACGTTTTCCAACCTTCCGCCTGACTGAAGGTGAATCCTACGCCCAAAATCAGGGTGATCGCGAGCGCAGTCAATGTGCGCTGTTTGTCGCTGTTGCGCATGGAACGAACAGCCCACCAAAGGGTCAACGAGGAGAGAACGAGGAGCGCGTTGGAGGTCCAAAAGGCAGAAGTGGGTTCGACATGTACCCAATATTGACCCATGTTCGAAACGATGTAAGCACTGGTAAAACCAGCGAATAGCATCACGACGGCAAAAACGATGAAGTACATCAACATCTTTTTTGTGCGTTCACGAACCACTGGATCGACGCCTTCGAAGACATCGTAACGAGAAGTGTTGCTGGGATTTGATTGATCAGTCATGAGTTTCAGAGCTTATCCAATACGTAGGCGAGTTGCACGACGGGCAAATAAATGAACGAGGCGAACA
>JAQCJQ010000102.1 GCA_027593035.1 Bacteroidota bacterium
CTGAAGTGCTGCTTCAGACTCCCCCTCCCCGCCGTTCCATAAAATCCCTATGGGGCTTTAGCACGTGGAGAAGCTTGGGAGGAGTCGGAATGCTGCTTGGCTCGGCATTGGTCAGCTGTGAATTTTCACACGTCAACGAGGCACCAGCTGAGATTCACGCTGCACGAGCCTTCGATCAGGTCCTGCCCTTACAAGAAGTCTGCGACCGCATTCCGAACAATGCCAGTTTAGCCGACTCGACCTTGATGGCCCAGCGGTACATTGACCAATGGATTCGAGAACAGGTGTTGGTGCATCAAGCGGAAACGCACTTGCCTCTTCGTTTACAAGGCTTTGAACGCGAAATCCAAGCGTATCGCAACGCTTTGCTTTTGCATCATTACAAGGAACGTTATGTGCAGCAAAGGATGCAGCAGCACGTGCCTGAGGAAGACGCTTTAGCCTTTTACGAAGAGCACCAGGATCTCTTTATCCTCACGGACTATGTCGTCCGGGCTACGTTCATTCACTTGCCGCGAGAAGACGGGCAAGACTTGCCATTCATCCGGTCTGCTTTGATGGCCGCTGATTCCGTGACTTCCTTCCCTTTGCAGCAATGGTGTGTCGAGCATGGGGCTGTGCATTCCCTGAACCCGACTACATGGTGGTATTTGGAGGACTTGATCCAAGAAGTTCCCCTCCAATTGTATCGGGCCGAGAAACAATTGGCCAACCGCAAACTGATCCAATTTGAAGCGGAAGAACGCGACTACTTCATTCGATTTCATGAGCATGCACTCATCGATGGTGTGGCTCCGTTCGAAGTTGTTGAAGACCGCGTTTCAGAGCTGATCCTACACGGTAAAAAACAAGAGCTCCTCCTTCAATTGGAAGAAGAACTCTTGATTCAAGCTTGGGAGCAAGGCCGTGTCCAGAAATTCCTTCTGAATTAGACCTCGACCGTTCGACTTCGACCCCGTTCCGAATAAATTCCGTGCGAAACTTCGAATTCATTCGAGTCGCTGGCGCCTGGTGAGATCCTCAGCGATCAGCCCCAAAATCCCAAAACAAAAAGAGCGGTAGCCCCAGATAGAAGGGAAGTCCATCTCGACCAAGTGTTTCGTTCACGGTGAACAACCGACTTTCGCTAACAAGTCGTAATGCGTCTTCAAGGGTTCTATAAAGGGATTAACTTGCGCCTGTGAAATCAACGATTCAGAATCCACTCCGAGGGCTCGCTTTGTGCATCCTCATCGCAGCGAATGCCGCCCATCTACATGGCCAAGACTCAAGCCTTGTTCGCACGATAGAAGCTCCAACCTTCACGCCCTTGGATGCCATTGTGGCGGTAGTAGGAGATGGCATTCTGCTAGAAAGCGAAGTGGAGGCGCAAGCTTTTGCGCTCAAAACCCAACTGGCACAACAAGGGAAATCCGCGAACGAGCTCAACGCATTGCAGCGTTGCAATCTGCTCAATGAACTCCTCTTTCAGAAACTCCTCGTGCACCATGCCAAGTTGGATAGCTTGGAGGTTTCGGATGGTGAAATCATGGACGAAATCGATCGACGCCTGGAGTACTATATCCGCATGTTTGGGACAGTCGAGGCTTTTGAAGCTGAATATGGCCAATCCGTAAGCGAATGGAAAGCCGAGTTTGAGGATCCTGTGCGGGAACAATTGCTCGCTGGACGCATGCAAGCACAAATCAACCAACAAGTCCGGGCCACCCCAGCTGAAGTGCAGCAACTCTATACCGAGACGCCAACAGATAGCCTGCCCTTGATTCCTGAAGCGCTGCGTTATCGCGAACTGGTTATGCAACCAACAATTACGGAAGCGCAAAAAGCCCAAGTGCGCAACACGTTGGATTCCATTCGTAGCCTAGTCTCCATGGGCCAAATGAGCATGACGCTCGCAGCGTCCCGATATTCTGAAGATCCTGGTTCGAAGTACAAAGGCGGTTGCTATGAAAACATCGGGCGTGGGCAATTCCTTCCAGAATTTGAAGCGGCCGTTTTTGACACCCCGATTGGAGACCTGTCTCCAGTCTTTGAAACGGAGTATGGATTTCACTTCTTGCGCACGGTCGATCGTCGTGGCCAGGTATTCTCGGCTTGTCACGTCTTGATGGCGGCCCGAATTGACCCGATTGCTTTGGAATCCATGGGCGTGGCGTTTGATGAACTCATGATTTCCTTGCGGTCAGAGAGCGTCTCCTTTTCCGACGCCGTGTTGCAAAAATCCACACGTGAAAGCTCGCGAAACCAGGGCGGGCTCGTGGTCAATCCACGCGATGGCAGCACCCTCTTTGGGGCGGACGAATTGGACCCCAATCTCTTCTTCCTGCTCAACGGCATGGCGCCTGGGGAGCTTTCCGACGCCATTCAATTGGTGGATGCTGAGGATCAAGGTTACTGGATCGCGGTGCAATTGGAGGAACGCGTACCGGCTCACCGAGCCAACCCTTCACAAGATTTTGGTTACTTCCAAAACATTGTGGAAGCCAAAATGCGCGAAGAACAGCTCAGTGGTTGGATGAACAAGGCCATACGTGATACCTATGTGCGGATTGACGCGCCTTACGATGGCTGCACTTTTCAACAAGATTGGACGGCTGGTTCGGCTAGGAGCCAGCGCTAACCCGCTTCGATGGAGTTCCTTGCCCCATGAAGCTCAGCATCATCACGATTGCCTTCAATGCCGCAGACACGATTGAAGACGCGGTCAAGTCGGTGTTGTCTCAGCGGTGTGAAGGGTTTGAATTGGAATACCTGATCATTGACGGCGCCTCCACAGATGCCACGCTGGCGGTTTTAGCCCCATACCGCGAAAGCATCCACCTGATTTCTGAACCTGACCAAGGCATCTATGATGCCATGAACAAGGGCATTGCAAGCGCTTCGGGCGACCTCATCGGCATCCTCAACGCCGATGACCTTTATGCTTCGGACAACGTCTTGCAGCGGGTCGTGGACTTGTTCATCCGCAGCGGTTCGGACTCGGTTTATGGCGACCTGGTCTATGTGCACCGCAATGACCCCTCGAAAGTGACCCGAACCTGGACCAGCGGCGCTTTCAAGCGTGAGGCTTTCTTGCACGGTTGGATGCCTCCCCACCCCACCTTTTTTGTCCGGAAATCGGTTTACTTGGCCCATGGAGTCTTCTCGCTGCAACTGCGATCGGCAGCAGATTATGAATTGATGCTCCGCTTCCTGTACCAGGCACAAATTTCAACGGAGTACCTCCAAGACACCTTGGTCCGGATGCGGGTTGGAGGCATGAGCAACGCTTCGCTGAGCAACCGATGGCGCGCCAACCGTGAGGATCGCGAGGCGTGGCGCATGAACGGGCTCAAACCCAAGCCGTGGACGTTGCTTCTCAAGCCACTTCGCAAGGTGAGCCAGTTCTGGAAACACGGATGAAGCCACCGTACTCTCTGCGCTTGTTCTATCTTTACCCATGTGGCGTGAAAGCACACGCTGACATCACCTGAGATCAAGCCAACATGTACGCATCGGATAAGGAAGCGCTCGAAGCGCTCAACGCGAAACAGCAGCAATTGCTCCAAGAAATTGGAAAGGTCATCGTGGGCCAAGATCAAGTGATCCGTGAAGTGACCACCGCCATTTTTGCCGGCGGACACGTCCTGCTTGTCGGCGTTCCCGGCCTGGCCAAAACGCTTTTGGTCAACACGATCGCGCAGGCTTTGGGACTGCAATTCAATCGGGTGCAATTCACTCCGGACTTGATGCCAAGCGACATTGTAGGATCGGAGATTCTCAATGAACAGCGTCAATTCCAATTCATGAAGGGTCCATTGTTTGCCAACATCGTGCTGGCAGACGAGATCAATCGGACGCCACCGAAGACCCAATCTGCTTTGCTCGAAGCGATGCAAGAGCGCTCGGTGACGGTCGCTGGCCAGAATTACCCGTTGCCTTCTCCATTTTTTGTCCTCGCTACACAAAACCCGATTGAACAAGAAGGAACGTATCCGTTGCCAGAAGCGCAACTCGACCGTTTCATGTTCAACACGTGGGTGGATTATCCGACGCACGCCGAAGAATTGAGCGTGGTCAAGGCCACCACTTCGGATGTGACGGCCACCGTCAACCCGGTCATCTCCGGTGAAGAAATTCTGTTTTTCCAGCAATTGATTCGCCGCATGCCCATCGCCGACAACGTGTTGGAATACGCGGTCGGATTGGCCGGAAAAACCCGTCCAGGCCGCGAACGTGCCACGGCGGAAGTCAACGCATACTTGTCGTGGGGCGCCGGTCCACGGGCATCGCAATATTTGGTTGTGGGCGCCAAGGTCAACGCCGCTCTCAACGGTAAATACAGTCCCGACATCGCCGATGTGCAAGCCGTGGCACTGCCGATTTTGCGGCACCGCATTGTCCGCAATTACAAGGCAGAAGCCGAAGGGCATACGGTCGAATCCATCATTCAAGGGTTGTTGTAACGGCCGCTGTTGATGCGTGACCCCTCGACCCAAACTAGCGCTTGGAATATCCTGCGTCGGGTCTACGGCCTGTTGAATCGGCGGGAACGAAAAACGGGGTGGTTGCTGTTAGCAGCGGTGCTGCTCAACAGCGTGGTCGACTTGCTGGGATTGGCGGTGGTCATTCCGGTGATTGGGCTGGTCATCAATCCCGAATTGATGGAGACGCACGAATTCCTGGGGAAGGTGTACGATGTCGCTTTCAGCTGGGGAATCGGCAGCCAAACACACTTTTTGATTGCCTTGTGCCTTTTTCTCATTGGCGCCTTTCTCTTCAAAACATTGTTCGGACTCTGGGTCAATCACGTGCAAACGCGTTTTGGATTTCGTGTGGCCCACCGCCTCAGTGGAAATTTATGGATGCACCACTTTTCGGATTCCCTCGAGCGCTTGCGATCCAAATCTTCTGGGCGCATCCTCGAAGAAATCAACGGGTGGCCCATTCTGTTTGCCCGGGTATTCATCACGGGTGGACAATTGTATTTCAACGAACTCGTGGTCATGGCGCTCTTGGCCATTGGCTTGACCGCCTATAGCCCAATGGTTTTTCTGGGCGTAGCGAGCATCATTGGCACGGGCGGATTGTTGATTCGTTGGCTCACGAAACGCCGACTCCAGCGCAACAGTGCCACCCTTCGCACACTCGCTCCGCAGGCCACTTCTTTGGTGTCCAACGCCGTGCGAGGCTTTCTGGAATTGGTCACTTTCCGCGCCGTGCGGGCCATGCAAGCCAACTACTTGAGCAAGACCCGGAAATTGTATGCCGTGCACAGCAACCAATTGGTGTTGGGCATCGCCCCAGCTCGTCTCTATGAATTTTTGGCTGTGAGCGCCTTGTGTACGGCCATCATCGTGAGTTTGACGTTTGGCAGTGCAGGTCCCGTCTTTTTTGAATCCCTCTCTCTGCTCGCGTTGAGTGCCTACCGGGTCATGCCCGCCATGGCGCGAGTCAATGCACGGATGATTGCCATGCGCGGCCAAATGCACCTCATCGACGCCATGGAAACGGGTGCTTCGGCATCCACTGCACACCCCTCGCCCGCCAACACCCCCACCCTTCAGGGGCCCATTTCCATTGAAATTCAAGACCTCGCTGCACGATACGAAGGGAAGGAAACCGTTGTTTTTCAAGGTCTCAAGCATCGTTTTGAAGCCGGGAAACTCTCCACAATCACCGGCCCCTCAGGATCTGGGAAAAGCACGCTTGTGAGCATGCTCCTGGGATTGCATGCCCCCGACCATGGACAGGTTAGCGTGCAGTCCGTGGACAAGACTCAAGCGCTGCGGTCCGAACTCTCCACAGCCGATTGGCTTGGGAACGTGGCCTACCTTCCTCAACAACCGTTTCTCTTCGAAGGGACCGTGCGCGATAACCTCACCTTGGGCGGAGCGATTGCAGACCTCGATGAGCCCCACATGGTTCATTTGCTTTCCACCTTGCAGTTAACGGAAGCACTCGGTGAACATCCGTTGGATTTCCTGGTGCAGGAAGGCGGTTCCAACCTGAGCGGTGGCCAGCAACAACGGCTCGCTCTCATCAGGGCTTTGCAACTAAAGCGCCCCGTGCTCATTCTTGATGAGGCAACAAGTAGCTTGGATCGTGCTCTGGGATCTGAGGTGCTGCGCATCCTCGAAGAGGAAGCCACACGAGGAACAACGGTCATCCTCATCACCCACGATGAAGCCGTAGCGGATCAATTTGGAGGCATCCGGTTGGGGTGATTTTTCAAGAGCCATCGCGAAACAACTTTACCGAGCAAATCCTCCAAAAGGTGTAGCGTTTGTAAATTGGTGAAATTCAATCAATGTGATGTCACAGGAGGGAAACCGAACGAATCAGAACGTCCAAAGCGATCAAGCGACGCTGTCAAACCAGGCGGGGAAGGAACATGACACTGCTTCTGCTATGCCAAAAGTCAACCAACAGCCTGCTGATGCCACAGATCGCGAACTTGGCCAAAACGCGATGAACAAGCCAATGGCATCCACCCGCCTCGACCTGTTTGACAACTCGGATTTCCACCCCGGCAATGTGGTCAAGCGTCTGCTCTGGATTTGCTTCTCCGGACTCTTCTTCCAAACTTGGATTCCATGGCCTTCGAAATTGAAATCCACCCTCCTCCGTGGCTTCGGCGCACGAATCGGCAAGGGCTTGGTCATCAAACCTCGGGTGACCATCAAATATCCCTGGAAGTTGCGCATCGGCGATCATGCTTGGATTGGGGAGAACGTTTGGATTGACAACCTCGCAGAAGTCGTCATCGGCAGTCACGTCTGTATTTCTCAGGGTGCTCTGTTGCTCTGCGGGAATCACAACTTCAAAACACCCACTTTCGACCTCATCACACGTCCAATCACCTTGGAAGATGGAGTTTGGATTGGGGCCCAATCCATCATCGCACCGGGTGTCACTTGCGGTTCCCACAGTGTCCTCGCCCTCGGCAGTGTCGCTGCGAAAGACCTCGAAGCCTGGACCGTTTATCAAGGCAATCCGGCCACCGCGAAAAAACCTCGACCGACGAACTCATGACCGCCCATAACCCCAATGGAATGGATCATTTTCCAATGAACACATAACGGTAACCACGTGGCCTCCAACTCCGATTCCATACTGTCCATCGTCAAGCGGGTTTACCGGCTGCTCAATTCTCGTGAGCGCAAACGCTCGGTGTTCCTCCTGCTGAGCATCTTT
>JAQCJQ010000103.1 GCA_027593035.1 Bacteroidota bacterium
AGCGGATTAGTCCGCTGTCGGCGCTCCCCAGAGCGACTCAAAGGCCTCCCATACATCCTCAACTGGGATGTCAAGGCCTCCGGAAGCATCCTCCTTTTTAGCAACTAGCCACCGCGTCTTGGTCCCAACCGGGTGCCAACGTTCTGGCCACGCTGGCGCTTCATGGCCATACAGCCCAACACATGGCGTGTCCAATGACGCAGCGAGATGCAGCGGACCCGTGCTTGAAGCCAGCAATCCCCCCGCTGATTGGATCAACGACATCAGCTCTTTCAACTCCAGGCATCCCGTCACATCCACAAATTCTGGATGATCCACCGCGCGGAAGGAGTCCATGGCTTTCGCCTCCTCCGCCGTTCCCGTGAGCAAAACGCGACATCCATGGTCCAAGAACCACGTGGCCGCCTCTTCGTATCGAGCGAGCGACCAATTGTTCGCACTTCCTCGAGATCCGGGGTGAAAAATGACTGAACGCTTCAATGGATGCAACCAGTCCGATGCGCCTGGGATGCCTTGTTGGACAACATCCCACGATGGGAGATTCCAGGAACATCCCTCCGACCAAGAATGAGGGTCCTCGGGCACCGCTAATCCCGGTTTGAACCAACCCGGCGCCAGATGAAGACGATGAAGCAATTGCAGCCCGTGCCACGTTTCATGACGCCCCGAGCGCTTGCGTGATTGCCATACTCGATGCGTGAGCAATGGGTAAACCGCCCACCGTCGGCCTGTTCCGATGCGAATGGGAATGTTGGCCTGGCGAGCGGCTCGAGCCACGGCCGGATCAGGAAAGGCCAAAATAACCGCATCAAAACCAGTCAATGCCGGAGGCTGGTTGGGATTCCAAATCAACACCTCGTCGACCGCGGCAGCGCATTGAGCAACCGGCGCCGCATAAGACCTCACCAAGAAGGTGACTTCAATTTCGGGTGCTGATTGTTTCAACCAGCCCGCCAATGGCACCGTCAAGACCAAATCGCCAATCGCATCGGTACGGGCAATCAGCAAACGCTGAACTTTGGTTCGTCCCGCCTTCCTCAACAACTGCCGGTGGCGCAATACTCGATGCACTTTTCGGTACTTCATTAATGTGGCAAACGCGCTCATTCTGGCAATGGTCCAACCGGTCTTCCCGTCCCTCCAGCCTCCTTTCAAGAGCCCGGTCTTCACCCATTGAAACAACGCCTTCACTGACCGAATCGCAGGCCAAGACGCCCACGCACCTCCGGAATAGGCCTGGGCAGCAATGTCCGAGAAATAGGCAATTTGGCGGAGATGGTCTTCCGGAGCATGGTAGGAGTGGTGGAGCAAATCACCTCCCAAATGTCCTGCTGAGTTTGGGCGAATCAGAGCCAGCCGATCATGTGGATTCTCGCCTTCCCACGCAGCCTCATCCCGCTTCCACAGCCTGAGTTTACGATCGGGATACCAGCCGCTATGCCGCACCCATTGCCCGCAATACGACGTCAGTCGATTGAACCCGTATGCCAAATGCTCCGGATTGGAATCCGCCTTCCATGCTGTTAGCGCTTCTTTCAGCTCCTCACTCAACGATTCATCGGCATCCAAAGACAAAATCCAAGAGCCCTTGGTTTGTTTCCATGCCCAATTCTTTTGTTCAACGTGCCCTTCAAAAGGATGCACCACGACCTGCGCTCCCCGCTCTTCGCACAAAGCCATCGTGGCATCCGTGGAACCGGAGTCGACCACGATCACTTCATCCGCGATGCCCGCCAAGGAATCAAGGCAACGCCCGATGTTCCGTTCTTCATTGAACGCGATGATGACGGCCGAGAGATAGGGATGCTCCATGTTCAAGTTGACACTTGCAAGTTACTGCGCTGAATCCATGAAGTTTCCAACGAGACCCTTGCAGCCACAAATTGAGCGCTTAATTTTACCCCATGAATGTTCTTCTGTTGGGAAATGGTGGCCGGGAGCACGCCATCGCTTGGAAATTGAGTCAATCCTCTTTGCTACGCTCCTTGCACGTTGCACCCGGTAATGGTGGAACCCGCAATTTTGGAACTTCCGCAGATCTTGACCCGATGGATTTCCCCAGCATAGAGCGCTATATCCGGAAAAATCAAATTGACCTGGTCGTTGTTGGGCCAGAGGCACCTCTGGTACATGGCATTGCTGACTACCTCGAGGAGAGCAAGAAAATCAACGTTAAGGTTGTTGGACCGCGTAAAGCGGGAGCCATGCTTGAAGGCAGCAAGCGTTTTGCGAAGGAATTCATGAATCGACACTCCATTCCCACCGCACGTTATGGCAGTTTCAATGGGGATCAACTGTCAGAGGCCATTGCCTTTTTAGACACGGTTTCTCCTCCATACGTGCTCAAGGCCGACGGATTGGCAGCAGGCAAAGGTGTGATCATCACATCCTCTAAAACGGAAGCCGAAACCACGTTGCGTTCCATGTTAGTTGAGGGGGCGTTTGATGGTGCTGGAAGCGAAGTGATCATCGAGGAGTTCATGGATGGCAAAGAAGTCAGCATGTTTGCGATTACGGATGGCAAACGGTTCCACTTACTCCCTTCAGCCAAAGACTACAAACGAGTTGGAGACGGGGACACCGGGCCGAATACAGGCGGTATGGGAGCCATTTCACCCGTGCCTTTTTTAACCGAAGAATTTCAAGAAAAAGCCCTCAATCAAGTTGTCATTCCCACCATCAAAGGATTGGAAAAAGACGGCATTCCTTATGTTGGATTCCTCTTTTTTGGATTGATGAAAGTCGGCAGTGACCCGTTTGTAGTGGAGTACAATTGCCGCTTGGGCGATCCCGAAACCGAGGTCATTTTACCCCGCATCAAAAGTGACTTACTCCACTTGTTTGACAGCCTTTGTTCCGGTCTTCTATCTGAATACGATCTGGTCGTGGACGATCGCGCTGCAAGCACGTTGGTCATCGCCAGCGAGGGATATCCTGGATCCTATGAAAAGGGGAAGGAAATCAAATTCTCCGATGAAATCGCAAACATCGATGGTCACGTCTTCCATTCAGGCACCCGAGATAACCGGAAGAAAATTTGGACGAATGGAGGGCGCGTATTAGCACTCACCGGACGTGGAAATGATTTGAAAGAGGCCGTTAAGAACAGCTACGCTTTGAAGAACTGCATTCAGTTCGAGGGGAGTTTTTCAAGAACAGACATCGGTCAGGATGCGCTGGAGGACTAGCCCGTATTCGGGCCTTAGGCGTTTGATGGTCATCAGACCATCCCGCCTTCTCGCTTTGCCTTCTCAGTGTACTTCTTCTGCAAACGCATCCAGAACGCCAAGCCGATGAATCCCAAGAGGATGACCCCGGAATTGAACGGATCGCTCAATGGAACCAAGACGGTTTCAAAGGTCCCTTCGATGAATTTCGCTACTGGAGTGATGATTTCTTGCGTGTTCATGGTAATCGATTCGGCACAAAAATAAGCATCCCGTGGTATCCATCCTCCGTTCAAACCAACCGATTGCATGGCTCATTGTTCCCATCACGGGTTTGTGCTGGTTACTGCTCTCGCTTTGGGTCACTGAATTCGCCCTGGGAAGCCTTTCAATCCAGGCGCTTGGAAGCCTCACCGCTGCCACTCTGACTCATCGAATCTATGTGCGGTATGACTTTGTGGAACGCGGTGACCCTGCGCTCGCATGGCTTTCCATGGTGCTGTTGCTCTTGCTGATGCCCGTGGAGTCCTCGGGGGTAGCAATCCGTTCCTGGACCGCCTTGCTCCTGCTATTGACCACTACTGATTGTGTTCTTCAAGTTCATCGACAGCCCTTGACCAGCGGCTTGCAATTCCGCAGCGGAGCCCTAGCTGCGCTATCCGTTTTTCTCGAGCCCCAACTTTTTGGCTTTGTGATCGCCGTCGCCATCGTCTTCGGCATTTCGAGGCCATTCATCTTCCGAGAATGGACGATGATGTCGCTTGGGCTTTTCTGGATCTTTGCTTTGGCCAGCACAGCCCATGCTTTTTGCCCTGATTTGATTCAACCTGTTTTCGCCTCAAGCGATGTTCCATTGAGACAAGACTTCAACAATCGCTTGATTTCACCAGATACTGCACGGATTTGGCTCATTGCTCTCTCCCTCTGGGGAGCCCTTTTAATGGCTCGTGAGAAATCAAAGATTAGTCTACGCGCTCGAACAACACGCTGGCATTTGATGATTCTCTTCTGCGTCTCAATCGTTATTGGAATGCTCATTCATCCGCCAGCCCTTCTCGTGATTTCACGAGAACTTCCCCCTGCTTTCGACCCAAATTTCCATGGAGTTCTTGATAAAGTGTTGGCTATCGGGGTGGCTTTTGGAGTCGTCGGACTGGTTCCTGTGTCTCAACGCCGCCATGGAGCTTCGGCGAAAACGGCCGTCTTGAAAATGTTCGTGATTGTTGGGAGCCTGTTGATTCTTTTTATGCCCTCCGTTTGAAGCACGGATGCCAGTCTTTCCCGAACTTCGCCGCATGAAATTTGGTGTGGTCACTTTCCCCGGATCCAACTGCGACATGGACATGGTTCATGCCTTGGAACAAGATTTAGATTTCGAAGTCGTTCAACTTTGGCACAAAGACCGTGACTTGCAGGGGGCGGATGTCATTGTACTGCCCGGCGGGTTCAGTTATGGCGACTACCTCCGAAGTGGAGCTATCGCCCGGTTTTCTTCCATCATGGAATCGGTCATCGCCCATGCCAAAAAGGGCGGACGTGTATTTGGTGTCTGCAATGGCTTCCAAATCTTGTGCGAAGCGGGGTTGTTACCCGGCGCTTTGCTGCACAATGACAGCCAGAAGTTCATTTGTCGCAACGTGCATTTGAAAGCGGTATCTCAAACAGCCTCGATTTCAGCCGGATTGGCTAGGAACAGGCCGCACATGATTCCAATTGCCCACGGCGAAGGAAATTATCACATCGCTGCCGATGGTTTGAAAGCGCTAGAGGACAACGACCAGATCCTGTTTCAATACTGCGACGAACAGGGAAAAGTCAATGCTTGGTCCAACCCCAATGGCTCCATGAACAACATTGCTGGCGTTGCCAATGAAGGCATGAACGTGTTTGGTATGATGCCACATCCAGAACGCGCGGCCAGTGACGATTTAGGAAACACAGACGGTGCCGTGATCCTTCAAGGATTGGCTGCCTTAGCGGAAGCTTAATTGATTGCGCTTGTTTGTTGGGAAAAATGGGCAACGACACTGATGTACCCCGAACAAGAACCACTTAGATTTGTTGCAATTGGATATACCGCAACGGCTCTGAACCCATGAATTCCTTCCCAGCAGGACCACATCTTTCTCGCATTCAAACCCCTGCGGATTTGCGGAGTCAATTCGAACAATCGGATTTGCCTGTGATCTGCGATGAATTGCGTCAGTTCATTGTTGACGTGGTGTCAGAAAAAGGGGGGCATTTTGGAGCGAGTCTCGGAGTGGTGGAATTGACCGTTGCGCTGCATTATGTCTTCAACACCCCCGAAGATCAATTGGTTTGGGATGTAGGCCACCAGGCCTATGGCCATAAGATTTTGACCGGTCGAAGGGACTTGTTTCATACCAACCGCGAGCACAAGGGTCTTTCTGGATTCCCCAAACGATCTGAAAGCCCCTATGACACATTCGGTGTAGGACATAGTTCCACGTCCATCTCTGCTGCGCTGGGCATGGCCATGGCCAGCAAGATCAATGGTAAAAACGAAAAACAACACATCGCGGTCATTGGCGATGGTGCGATGACCGCCGGATTGGCCTTCGAAGGGTTGAATCACGGCGGATCTGAGGACACCAACCTGTTGGTCATTTTGAACGATAACTGCATGTCCATCGACCCCAATGTCGGTGCCCTCAAGGATTACCTCACCGACATCACCACATCAAAGACCTACAACAAGGTCAAGGATGAAGTGTGGCATCTGCTGGGACGCATTTCAAAATTCGGTCCGAACGCGCAAGCCATTGCCCAAAAAGTTGAGGCCGCCGTGAAATCGGCTCTGTTGAATCAATCCAACCTTTTTGAATCGCTGAACTTTCGCTACTTCGGTCCCGTGGATGGGCATGATGTTGAGCACTTGGCTCAAATCTTGGAGGACATCAAGCACATTCCAGGCCCCAAGTTGCTCCACTGCGTGACGAAAAAAGGGAAAGGATACGCTCCCGCAGAGGCAGGAAGTCCGACGACTTGGCACGCTCCAGGTCTATTCAACAAGGAGACCGGTGAAATTTCGCGCACAGCAAAAACAACACCTCAACCCCCCAAATTCCAAGACGTTTTTGGACACTCCATCATCGAATTGGCCAAGATGGACGCTCGCATCGTCGGAGTCACACCCGCAATGCCGTCTGGATCGTCATTGAAATTCATGTTGGAGGAAATGCCCGATCGGGCATTTGACGTTGGTATCGCAGAGCAGCATGCGGTGACGTTTAGTGCTGGCATGGCCACGCAAGGCAAAGTGCCTTTGTGCAACATCTATTCAAGCTTCATGCAACGGGCCTACGACCAGGTCATTCATGATGTCGCAATTCAAAATTTGCACGTCGTTTTCTGCTTGGATCGCGGAGGCATTGCTGGTGCCGATGGACCAACCCATCATGGAGCCTATGACATGGCGTACATGCGCTGCATTCCCAACATGGTGGTCTCCGCTCCCATGGATGAAGTGGACTTGCGGAACTTGATGTACACGGCGACTCAAAAACACCAAGGACCATTTTCCATTCGTTATCCGAGAGGACAAGGCTCCATAGTGGATTGGCGACAACCCTTCGAGGCAATCCGTGTTGGTTCAGGACGGAAGTTGCAAACCGGTGAAGACCTGGCCATTTTGACCATCGGTGCCATTGGTACGCAAGCCACGAAGGCCATTCCCGCATTGAAAAATCGAGCAATTTCAGCCGCTCATTACGACATGCGTTTTGTCAAACCGCTGGACGAAATGCTTTTGCACGAAGTCTTTAGCACGTTTGAAGATGTCCTTCTTGTTGAAGATGGCTGCATTGTGGGGGGGTTTGGGAGCGCGGTCATTGAATTCATGGCAGACAACGGCTACCAATCGCGAGTCAAGCGTTTGGGGTTACCTGATCGCTACGTCGAGCACGGAACCCAACAAGAGTTGTATGCAGAAA
>JAQCJQ010000104.1 GCA_027593035.1 Bacteroidota bacterium
GCCAATCCAATCCTAGCGTACGGCAATGCAAATCAGCCAATTGAGGCAACAAGTGCCCTCCTCCTTTGGCAAACACGGTTACAGGAACCATCGGACTGAGGGCCTCACACATGCGCTGCAAACGGGGCATCATGAATTCTCGGTACAAGTCATCACTGAGCACCCCGGCCCAGCTGTCAAAAATTTGCACCAAATCGGCTCCTGCGCGGACTTGCGCTTGCAAGTATCTGATGGAAGCTTCCGTAATGGAGTCGAGCAAGGCATTTGCAAACGTTGGTTGTTCCCATAACATGCGCCGAGGCAATGCCCAGTCTTTCGATCCCTTCCCTTCCACCATGTAACAAAAAATGGTCCAGGGCGCTCCACAAAATCCGATCAAGGGAACCCGACCGGCCAGGTCTCGCTTCGTTTGTCGAATCGCATTCAACACATAATCCAAATGCACTTCTGGATCGACTTCAGGCCTCAGGCGTTTCAAGTCTTGATGCGTTCGCACGACTTCGGGAAATCGCGGACCGACTTTTTCAACCAGCTCATACGGCAAGCCCATCGCCTCCGGAATCACCAAGAGAAGATGATGGCCGCATCTACACCCAAAAGATCAACGGGCTGTATGGTGACTATGCTCGCATGTGGTGGCGATTCTACCAAATCCTTGAATCCGCCCATCTTCGCTCGGACCGCTCTATATTCCGGCAAGATTCGTCCAGCTTGTCGCATCAACCAGACCGGTGGGCGCTCCACCTCTTCTCCTCGAGCAGCTCGTAAAAGCAGATCATTTTGCAGCGGCGCCTGCGCGGTTGGCGGGTTCAAATGAGGGTGGGCTTCCATGGTCTGATTCAATGCAATATTTTAAATACAGTTTCGCGCAAGAGCATGCCATCCGGGGTGGTGGCGTTGCCTTGCCCCTTCGATTTGCGATCCGCTTCCCGCAAGTAGCCAAATATCCTGCCAACTTTTTCAGGGGGATAATGCCGCGCCGCTTCTGCGTATTGCTTGACCGCAAAAGGAGCGCATCGCAATGTTTTGGCCGCAGCCGCAGCTGACCGGTCTTTCAATCCATGGTAGGCGTAGATCTTGCCGAAAAAACTTCCCAGAATGGGCATGATCATCGCCACGGGATGGTCTTTGGGATTCGCGGCAAAAAAATGGGCGATGCGATGCGAACGCTCGAGGTCTTTCGAACCAAGCGCCCGTTGCAACTCAAACACGTTGAAATCCTTGCTAATGCCAATGTGGGTCTCAATGTGTTCCGGAGAAATCTCAGTGCCTTCAGGCAATACGATTTTCAACTTATTCAATTCATTGACCACCTTCCTCAAATCATTGCCCAGGTATTCGGCCAAAATCTGAGCCCCATGCGCAGAAATCTGCAACCCCTGTTCTCGGACATAATTGGAAATCCATTCGGCCAATTTGTAGTCACGCACTTTTTCGCTGAGAAATAGCAAGCCGTTGCGGCTGATGGTTTTCACCGCTTTGAGCCGCGCGTCTGCCTTCTTGTTTTTAAAACAAAAAACGAGGACTGTGCTGGGGATGGGCGACTGTGCGTAGGCCTCCAACTTCGCCATGTCTTCGGATCGTCGCCACGCCGGCCATTCCTGTGCTTCACGCATCAAGACCAGCTGCCGATCTGCCATCATCGGGAAACGCCGAGCGGATTCCAACACCTGATCCACGGTGGTATCTCGGCCATACAGCACCACCTGATTGAAATCCCTCATCGACTCCTCAACAACATGCTCTTCCAACGCCTTCGCCACCTCATCGATGAAAAAAGGTTCCTCTCCATGCAGCAAATAAAGCGGCTTGAAAGAAGCCGCTTCAATGTCACGAATAATCTGGCGATGTGGCATGGTGGCGAAGATAATTCAGACTGCAAGGGGTCACCTCACCGGACCAAGGTATTTTTGTCACATGCCCACTACGATGCATGCCGCTTCATCCTTTCCCAAATTGACTTTGCCCGAAGTCGATCTGAAGCTGAGGAGTTCCAGTGAATACCAGGAAGTCCTTTGCCTGAGTCGGAAGAAATTTGTTCGACTGGAACCGGAAGAATGGGTCCGCCAACACTGGCTTCATTATTTGCACCACCAACTGCACTATCCGCTGGGGGCGATGGTAGCCGAATATCCTCTTGAGCTCAATGGAATGAAGCGCCGCGCTGACATCGTTTGCCACGATCCCAATGGAAATCCGTTGTTGATGGTTGAATGCAAACGACCGACCATCAAACTGAATCAAGCCTCACTGGATCAAGTCATGCGGTACAACATCACGCTCCAAATTCCATGCTTGATTGCATCCAATGGTTTGCAGCATCACGCCTATGGTTGGGAAAAAGGTCAATTGCGGCCCCTCGACCAAGTTCCCCCCTATTCTGCTTTATAAAGCACCTCAATTCGAAGGGATTGTTCTTGAAATAGCGCTGCACGAGGCCTGTTGACCTATTTTCGCAGGCAAATACCGATTGTAACACCGTCTATATGGTCATTCAGGAAATCATCGCCATCGCCGGCAAGCCCGGTCTTTATCGCATTATCAAAACCAACCGAGCCAATTTGGTTGTGGAATCCATGCTGGATAAAAAACGTGTCAGCATCCCTGGGACGAGCCGAATCAGCAGTTTAGCGGACATCACCATGTACACCACAGGCGAGGATGCCTTGTTGATGGATATTTTGAATCTCATGCATGAGAAGGCCGGTAAAGAGGCCGCGCCAGAATCCAATAGCGCCCCCCAAATTGTGCGGGACTATGCGGACTCATTGGTTCCGAACTTGGATCACGAGCGGGTTTACAACTCGGATTTGAAGAAGTTGATCCAGTGGTTTTCCATTTTGCGCAGCAATGCCGCCTTCCCTTTGACCAGCGAAGCGAAAAAGGAAGACGAAGGTGAAGATGTGGCTCTAGAAGGCGCGGATTCCGGAGAAATTACGGAGGAAGGAAAGGCCAAGAAAACGGCAGCGAAAAAGCCTGCAGCGAAGAAAGCCGCGGCCAAGAAGCCTGCCGGAAAGAAAACGGCCACCGCAGGAAAGCCTACTCAGAAAAAGACCACCATCAAGAAGTCGTCTGGTTCCGCTAGCAAAGGCAAATAAATAACGGCACACCGACCATGAAAAATGTCACCGTCATTGGCGCTGGAACCATGGGGAACGGCATTGCCCATGTCTTTGCTCAATCCGGATTTAACGTCACCCTCGTCGACGTGCGAGAGGAGGCGTTGGAAAAGGCCTTGGGCACTATCGGTCGCAATCTGGACCGTCTGATCAAGAAAGAAAAAATCTCCGAAGCGGACAAAACCACAACGCTAGAACGCATCGGAACCTCAACGGACATTGCATTGGGCTCAGCTTCCGCTGACTTGGTGGTCGAAGCGGCGACAGAACGCATCGATTTGAAGCTCTCCCTTTTCAAAGCCATGGATGCGGCTGCGCCTAGCCACTGCATTCTCGCTACAAACACCAGCTCCATTTCGATTACTGAGATCGCTGCCGCCACAGGACGTCCTGAACAAGTCATTGGCATGCACTTCATGAATCCGGTACCGGTCATGAAGCTCATTGAGGTGATTCGAGGCTACGCCACTTCAGATGACACCTGTCAGCGCGTAATGGCATTGAGCCAATCCTTGGGCAAGACCCCGGTGGAGGTCAATGACTACCCCGGCTTTGTTGCCAACCGCATTTTGATGCCGATGATCAATGAGGCCATCATCACACTGCAAGAAGGAGTAGCCACAGTGGATGCGATTGACACGGTCATGAAACTGGGCATGGCCCATCCCATGGGTCCGCTGCAATTGGCTGATTTCATTGGCTTGGACGTGTGCTTGAGCATTCTCCGAGTGTTGCATGAAGGACTCGGTCAACCCAAATACGCTCCGTGTCCATTGCTTGTCAACATGGTCAATGCAGGTCATCTTGGCGTGAAATCAGGGCAAGGATTCTACGTGCACACCCCTGGCTCGAAGGACTTGGTGGTGGCGCCGTTTTTTCAATAACCCCCATGGTAATTTCCGGTGATTCGACCGATATTGGCGCATGAATTCTTGGCGCAACCGGTTGCATGAGGTCATTTTTGAAGCAGACACGCCATCAGGCAAGGTCTTCGATGTCGCGCTGCTATGGCTCATTGTTCTGAGTGTCTTAACGGTCTTATTGGAGACCGTTCCCGAATTTCAAGCCCAGTATCAAGTTCAATTCAAATGCGCAGAGTGGGTCTTCACGGGCTTGTTTACCCTGGAGTATTTGTTGCGATTGATTGCTGTGCGTAAGCCTTGGCAGTATGCGACCAGTTTTTTTGGTGTCGTCGACTTGTTGGCCATTCTTCCCACTTTCATTGGTCTATTGGTGCCTGGATCGGCGAGCCTCCGGGTGATCCGCATCCTGCGTCTGCTACGGATGTTCCGTGTGCTGAAGTTGGTCGGATTCCTGGAGGAGGCTCGCGGGCTGCAAGCCGCTTTGCGGGCGACCAAAAAACGCATCCTTGTCTTTTTGAGCGTAGTCCTCGCCTTGGTCACCATCATCGGTACGTTGATGTACATCATCGAAGATGGACAATCTGGATTCACCAGCATTCCACGCAGCATCTACTGGGCCATTGTCACAGTGACCACCGTCGGCTATGGAGACATTGCTCCCGCGACGGTCCTGGGACAGATGTTGGCTTCGGTCATGATGATCATCGGCTACTCCATCATAGCGGTACCGACAGGAATCCTCGGGATGGCCATGGTGAAGCAAAACGGCACCCTTTCGACGAAATCTCAAGAAATCTCCACGCAGGCCTGTCCGAGCTGTGGAAGAGATGGCCATGATGCGGATGCTGAATTTTGCAAGCATTGCGGACAACCTCTCTGATGGAATCTCTGCACGACTGCATTCAGACATTGCATTCTACCCCTGATTTGCTAAATTGCCAACGGAGTCTTGAGGTCACGCATACCAGTGCGTGACCGACCGAATCAACATTCACAACATGCAACAGCCTACACGCCTTTTCGACTTTCCTCGCTACCAGCTGGCGAACAACCCCCTTGAGGTCATGATGACGATGCCCAATGGTGGCAACCGCATCACCTATTCCAGCGCGACCTTCGTGGAAGCTGTGGATCGGGTCGGTAAAGGTCTGATCGCAATGGGATTGCAGTCCAGAGAAAAAGTGGCACTGATCTCGCACAACAACCGGTGTGAGTGGAACATCATGGACCACGGCATCATGTCGGCAGGCGGCATCAACGTGCCAATCTATCCGACCATGACGGAAGCGGACTATGAGTTCATCTTAAATCACAGCGAATCCAAATTTTGCGCCGTCAGCAACCAGGAATTGTATGACAAGGTCATGGCCGTCAAGGACCGCGTCCCATCGCTTGAAAATGTTTTCGTTTTCGAACATGCTGCCAATGGCACGCACTGGTCCACCATTGCCGAAGCCGGCAGTGATGATCAACAAGCGGAGTATGAAAGTCGCATGGCAGCCGTTCAGCCCGATGATCTTGCGACGATCATCTACACTTCAGGGACCACCGGCACGCCCAAAGGGGTCATGCTTAGCCACAGCAACATTGTACAGAACATCATGCACAGCGTTCCCCGCATTCCTGGCGTGCTGAAAGACCATGAATACCGCACTTTGAGCTTCTTGCCCGTGTGTCACATCTTCGAACGGATGCTGCACTACTTGTACATGTACATCGGTGCCAACATCTATTTCGCTGAAAGCCTGGAAACGATCAAAGAAGATTTGGGCCATGCACAGCCGACCGTCTTCACCGCCGTTCCTCGCTTGCTCGAGAAATTCTATGATGGCATCGTCAACAAAGGACGCGCCGCAGGCGGTGTCAAGGCGGCCATTTTCAATTGGGCCCTGAAACTTGCGCTCCGCTGGGAGCCGGACGGACAAAACGGAGGTTGGTACGAATGGCAGTTGGGATTGGCGCGCAAGCTGGTCTTCAGCAAGGTCAAAACAGCACTCGGATTGGACAACATTCGAGCGGTCGCTTGCGGTTCAGCGGCGCTGGCTCCAAGACTCGCTCGTTTCTTCAATGCCGCAGGCATTCCTGTGTATGAAGGATACGGTCTCACGGAGACGTCTCCGGTCGTCACGGTGAATTCAGATGTGTCTCCTGGCCTGATGCGCGTCGGTTATGTCGGAAAACTCATCGATGGTGTTGAAGTCAAATTTGGCGATGACGGCGAAATACTCGTCAAGGGCCACAACATCATGTTGGGCTACTACAAAGACGAGGCGAAAACGGCTGAAGTGATGTCGGGAGAGTGGTTCCATACCGGAGACATCGGTAAGTTCGAAGACGGATTCTTGAAAATCACGGATCGGAAGAAGGAGATGTTCAAGACGTCAGGCGGCAAATACGTGGCACCTCAGTTGCTTGAGAATGCCATCAAAGCCTCCGTCTTCATTGAGCAAGTCATGGTGGTTGGAGAAAGCCAAAAGTTCCCGGGAGCGCTCGTTGTTCCCGATGCGGTGGCCGTGGAAGAATGGTGCAAGCGCAAGAATCATCCATACCCAGGCTTTGAAAACATTGGAAAAGACGAACGATTGGCGCAACGCATGATGGAGGACGTTGAAAAACTAACAGCCTCTTTCGCCCAATGGGAACGCATCAAGAAAATCCAAATCTTGCCCCACCCTTTCACCATAGAAAATGGTGAGTTGACGCCAACCATGAAATTGAAGCGAAAGCCAATCCGTGAACGTTATCAGGCGTTGATTGACGCCATGTACGTTTAATTCCATCCCATGGTTGAACGCATCATCAATCTAGACTACATCCTGTTTCAGCTCGGCAACACCCCTTGGCCGGGCGGAGATGAAATCATGTGGGCCGTTTCGGGCAACTTCTGGTGGATCCCGCTCTATGCGCTCTTGATCTGGGAAATGTGGAAACGCGCCGAAAAAAAAATGGGCCGTTTGGCTTTGATGTTGGGCATGATCGGAATCTGCGTAGCCGGAACGGACATCATCTCCAGCCGTTTGATCAAGCCATCCATTCAGCGCTTTCGACCTTCCCATTCCATTGAATTGCGGGATCAGGTACACGTGGTCACACCCAGTGGCTGGGACACCCCCTCCCGT
>JAQCJQ010000011.1 GCA_027593035.1 Bacteroidota bacterium
CAATGAGCCTGGAGGACAAATGGATCAATACGCGTGTGCGCTCGGCGGAGTGCATCGTTTTTCGTTTCAACCAGAGTTTAAAGCGGAAACATGGCCGATCCCATCGGGGGAATGGCTGTTGTTGGACTCTCGAGAACCCAAGAATACGTTGGGTATTTTGCATCGCGCCAAAACAGAGCGATTGGAATTGCTGCAGGCCTGGAGTGATGATTGGGACTTGCTCTCTTCAGAGTCGCCTCCCGATTTCCCTCCATCCTTTTCCGCAAAACAAAGGGCATTGATGCAAGGAACTTTGGATTTGCGTTCCGTCTCAGAACAAGGCCCGCATGCGATTCGGGAGTTCCCGTCAGATCCCGCGAATTGGTCGGTTTTGCTCACGGAGCATCACCGTTTGCTGCGGGATATCTTGGGGGTCTCGACCGAGCGAATTGAGAACTTGTTGCTTGCGGCGCAATCCTCGGGGGCGTGGGGAGGGAAGATCAACGGTTCAGGTGGAGGCGGAACGTGTTTTGTCGTTGGCCCTCCTGAGGCCACACCGAAAATCCAGGAGCACGCAACATCGATGGGAGCGCTAGCGATTCCCATTCAATTGGGGGCCCCGGGCGTTCGGGTGTTTCAACAAGATTGAACGTTCATGGTTCTGAATTGATGGCTTTTACAGACCTTTAAGGCATGCGATGCGATCGAATCATCATATTGGCTGCAGGACGTGCTTCCCGCATGAAGTCCAGCGCAGAGAACGCCGGCTTGGAATTGCCCTCCATTTGGCAGGCGGATGCGCTCACGCGCCCCAAACCGATGATCCGCATTGGGCCGGAAGGCCAGCCTTTTTTGCATTACCTACTGGAGGCAGCCGAGGCCGCTGGATTCACGGAAGCGACCTTGGTCGTGGCTCCGAACGACGACGTGACCGCTTCATTTTCGGAGTCATGGAACCAACAGGCTACCGGGATGCGGATGCGCATTCGATTGGTCGTCCAGCCGACTCCTCAGGGAACAGGGCACGCTGTTCAAATCGCCATCGAAAACGACCCCATTCCGCAGGGACTTGGATTTGTCTTGTGCAATGGAGATAACCTTCCATCCGTGCAAGCGATGTCGACTTTGCGTTCTGTGCCCCAAGGCCAGGCGCTACTGGCGTATCATCAAGACCATTTGGGATTGCCACCAGAACGAGCCCAGGCATTTGCCCTGCTTCAGTCGTCTGACGGATGGCTTCAAAAAATCATCGAAAAGCCCAACGATTCTGTTTGGAAACATTGGTTGGAAACCCAAGCCCATCGCGGGGTTTCCATGAACTTATTTCGCCTTGACCCCGTGTCCCTCTTACCGGCCTTGCAGGCCTTGGAACCCCACCCCGAGCGGGGTGAACTTGAGTTGCCAACGGCCATCCAATCCATGTTGGAGCACAACATGAGGATGGAAGTCATTCCATTGCAAGAACCCATTTTGGATCTCACGGGGGCAGCGGATTTGGAAAAGACTTCACAGGGTTTAATCGGGGGGAAGGACACCTGGACGCTGGAAGTCTGTGCCAGCAGCCCCGAAGATGTTCATGTGGCCGCAATGCACGGTGCTCAAAGAGTCGAGCTTTGTGCGCATTGTGAATGTGGCGGATTGACCCCGTTGGAATCGGACATTCGCAGTGCCGTGCAGGAGGGCTTGCCCGTGCATGCCCTGATTCGTCCGCGTGCGGGGCACTTCACATACATCGAAACCGAATGGCAGAGCATGCACCGTCAAATTGACGCGTCGTTAGCGGCAGGGGCCAGTCGTGTGGCGGTTGGAGGATTGGATGCCGCAGGTCGGTTTGAAGTGGAGCGCGTGCGCCAATGGGTGGATGCGTTCGGTGGGCACCGCTTGGTGATCCATCGGGCATTGGATGCATCGACCCAATGGGAAGAGGATGCGCAGGCTTTGCGCGCTCTTGGTGTGTTCCGGATTTTGAGCAGTGGAGGCGAAGCGAACGCTTGGGAAGGCCGTGAACGCATCCAACAATTGATGGCATGGGGCTTTGATGTGACAGTAGCGAGCGGTGTGTCTCCTGCTCAGAAACAGGCTTGGCTCGAGCTGGGTGTGCGGAATTTTCACGCGTCATGCCGCATGGAAGACGTCCGGGAAGTGCGCCATTTCGACGGCGCGACATTCCCCGTTTCGGCTGAGCGAGTGAGCGCCTGGTTTTAATGGTGTGTCATGTGAAGTGACCTTGGCTCCAAGGGTTTTCAAACGCCATGATTCCCCTATTTTTGGCCATGCGACCATATCATCTTATCGTTTTGGTGTTGGTGTTTTCGGCGGCTTGTCAACCGCCCCAGTCCACATGGGTCGGGTCGACCGATGGACTCATTCCGCTGCCAGTTAGCCTGGTGCTTGCTGCTGGATCTGAGAAATTGTTGGTGCCTTCATCCCATTGGCATTGGCAAGTAGACGACGCCTGGGTGGATCAAGCCGAATTTTGGACAACGTGGTTGCCGGGTCAATCAGATGAGGCGGGAGCGGCCATCCAATTGCAGCGCATGGAAGGAATGCCTGTGGAAGGATACCAATTGCGGATTGCGGCCAACGAGGGAGTCTGGATCGGAGCTTCGGATGCGATCGGTGCGTTTCGCGCCTTGACAACATTGCGGCAGCTGTTTCCGGTGGAGCTAGAGCTTGAAATGACGGGGCAGGATTTTTGGTTGCCTGCGCTTGAGATGGAGGATTTCCCGCGATTTGAACACCGCGGTTTGCTTTTGGATTGCTGCCGCCATTTTATGGAGCCTGAATTTGTCAAAAAGACCATCGATCTCCTCGCTTTGCATAAAATGAACGTGCTTCATTGGCATTTGACAGAGGATCAAGGATGGCGGGTTCCGATTGCATCCTATCCCAATCTGGAAACGGTGGGGGCCTGGCGTGAGGAAAAGGATGGTCAATTGCATGGCGGTTTTTACACGAAAGAAGAAATTCGGGCCATCGTTGCCTACGCCACAGAGCGCGGTGTTACGGTCATCCCCGAAATCGAGTTGCCAGGCCATAGCCGCGCTGCCATTGCGGCCTATCCCTGGTTGAGTTGCACGGGCGACACGTTGCCGGTGCCCAATGATTGGGGTGTATTCAAAGACATATACTGCGCTGGGCAAGACACGACGTTCCGATTTTTAGAAGCCGTGTTGGATGAGGTCATGGAGCTTTTTCCATCAGAATACATCCACATCGGTGGAGATGAAGCGCCGAAGGTCCGGTGGGATGCCTGTCCAAAATGCCAACGGCGCATGGAGACGGAGGGATTGCATGACAGCCATGAGTTGCAGTCGTGGTTCATTTCCCAGATTGGCGCTTACCTCGAAGCCAACGGTAGAAAACTCATCGGTTGGGATGAAATCTTGGAAGGCGGTTTGCCAGAAGGAGCTACGGTGCAATCGTGGCGTGGAATGGACGGTGGACTCGCAGCGGTGGCAGCTGGGAAAAATGCGATCATGTCGCCGACCTCCCACTGCTATTTCGATTATCCACTTTCTGCTACAGACATGGAGGAGGTGTACCAATTTGAGCCCGTTCCAGAAAACATGGTTGGGGAGGGACGGATCTTGGGGGGAGAATGCAACATGTGGACGGAGCATGCCCCGCAAGAATTGGTGGAGTCCAAGATTTATCCTCGGATCTTGGCCATGGCCGAAGTGCTTTGGAGTCCGAAAGCATTGCGCAATTATGCGGAATTTCAGGAGCGAAAGGCGCGGCATGATCAACGATTGAATGCGTGGGGCGTAGAGAGCGGATTGGAGAGCGATCCATTGGAGGCTCGTTGGGAAAAAGGAAGTGATCCATTCCGCGTTGAAGTGCAGGTGGATGCGGCGTTGGATCGCATCGAAGGAACGGTGGTTTTCACTCCCATATCCGCCCTTTCAGAGCCATCCCGACATGAGTTGGGATCGCGGATTCAAGTGGCAGGAGAAGGTGTGCTCCGAGCGGATCTAACGCGGGATGGCCGACCGTTGCGCGATGCCGTTTTGTTGCCGGTCGCGGGGCACATCGGTGCACACAGTGAAGTCACGATTGGCCACAATTTGAGCCCCTATTATCCGGGAGGCGGGGAGAATGGTTTGGCAGACGGTCGATTGGGAAGTCTGGATTTTAGAGATGGTTGTTGGCAAGCCACGCAATCGGACAACATGTCGGTGACCCTCGCTTTGCCCCAAGCCATTCAGCTGGATTCCCTGAGCATGCAATGTTACCGCTACCAAGACGCTTGGATATTCTTGCCGCAATTGATGGTCTTTGGCTGGTCAATGGATGGGGTGAATTGGGAAAATTCAATCATTGACTTGCAAGAAAGAACAGGGCTTCCGGTGCTCGGCCCTACCGATGCTCAAGATGTGGTCAGGATCGCTTGTCCTGTAGGGGCAACGGCCCGTTTTGTGCGGCTGGAAGCTGTCAATCCAGGACCTTGTCCGGATTGGCATGATGCAGCATCATCGGCTTCCTGGATGTTCTTGGATGAATTGGTTGTTCACGGCAAGTAAACGCGACTCACGGAGAGCAGGGGAACCCCCATACCGTCAGCAACCCCAATAAATCGCCTGTGTCAATGACGCCATCCGCGTCGAGGTCAATCACAGGGGAGGCTCCACCGCCGTCGATGCCCGTGGTTTGTCCATAGTGAATCAGGAGAATCAATAAGTCGAGCAGATTTCGTGTGCCATCCGCATTGAAATCTCCAAAACAAGGGCAATCATCCAGACCGTTGCAATCGAAAACGAGCAGTGGAAAGGCGTGCATTTCGGCGAGCATAAACGCGTCGACACCGATCGTCATGCCCATCATCCGGCCGGGGAAATCATCTTGAGGCGGATGAATTCCGCCCCAAATTCGGGACAATGCACTTTGGTCCGCCGCATCCCGATACGTGGCCCATTGCAATTCAATGTCCTGTGATGGGCCGTCTTCAAAAACGAGAAACTCATGCGCTTCGGCCGTGAAGGTCCCAATCCCGCCGGGGAAGAACGGGTCACCGGTCATGAGCGTCAGCACTTCGGCGGCTGCGCGGCTGAAGGTGGAGTGCCCACTGACATAGCCCGCAAAGGGCGGCGTAACAAATGTCGGGCGCTGATAAGGCCACCATTCTTTGGCGCGAATCCAGTCGACTCCTGCTTGGTCAGTGGCCGGAACAGCGATCGCGAAGGGCCCGCGCCATGCCTTCAGCTTGATGTCATCCACGAATTCATTGTTTTCGCCACGCAATTCAAGGGCGTCCTCATCGGTGATGAGCTCCACAAACCCGGGCACGAGAGGAAGACCCGCTCCGTGATAATGGGGCAATTCTGGATCGCTACTTTGGCCTTGATCCGCCATCCAGCGCAAGGCAGAAACGGGGCGGATGTAGTCGTACCAACCTTTGCAACTCCAAGCGGCAATGGCGGCATCGTGCATGGCTCCGCCCATCGTGAAGTAACCCAGCACATCCCAATCAAGCATCGACAAGGTCGCACCCGTGCCGCGCCATTTCCTGTTCAATTCCGGTTGGTCATTGACATAGTTGAGTAAATCGAACCAATGACCGGGTGGAGTTTCTGAATCCGGTCCGTCTGCCCAGAATTCAGCCAAAACCCGTGTGAAATCCCCACGAAAAACCGGTTGTGGCGCATAGGGTTCTTGGGTAATGGGATTCAATGGATGGCCAAGTCCACTGGCTCCTTCGGCCATTCCGCCTTCCTCAAAAACATAATATGAGCGCGCTTCTTCCATGGTGGTCGGCATTTCGCCATCTCGGCCAAAAACTCCAGGACTGATGTCCCAGATGACCGAGTCTATGGGGTCGAGATGGGAAGACCACAGCGCCACGAGCAGATGGCCCCATTTGTAGTCCGACTCGAGTGCAATGTCCACATTGGGATCAATGAGAGGCGGTGCGCCGGGATCATGGTATACGGTGTAGTCGCTGCCGAGGCGTTGGTACATGCTGGTATCCGATGGATTCATCGCAAATGGCGTGACATTGCCCCACTCCGGACTGAGAAATTCAGGAGAGATGTTGGAACCTGTGTTGCCCGATTGATCAATGAATTCATTCAATTGCAAGGGTTGCCAGCGGTTGGGGAAGAACATGTTGGGATTGCCAGGTTCGTCCATGACAAGGTTCCAATTCATCGGGTTGTAATACGTGTTTTGGTATTGAATGGCTTCATTGGAGCCATCTTGAAGACCAAAATTGATGTACTGTTCTGCCAAATAGTTTCCCAAGGCAGCAGCAGCATTGACCGCATCTCCTGCCCCATAATCGGTAGAAACAAAAGCCGTGTCATAGCCCAAAGAAATCATGCGCGAGTCGATGTGTACTTGGATCAGTTCGGATCGCGGCGCTTCGGAAAAACGATGCTGCATCAACCGGTAAACCCCATAGCTGATCGCGCGTTCACGAGCCTGTTGACGGGCCTCCGCGGTGAGCGGTTCTGCGATTCCGTCAAAAGGACAGACGTATCCATCAACCGTATCTCCGAGCAGCCAGGGTTGAGGGCTGATGCTGCTGGGCTCACTAAAAGCAGACCAAGCGTCGTACATGAGCGCCGAACTGTGCCAGAGATTTCTTGCATGCACCGTGGGACGCGCCCAGTCGTTTCGGATTCCGGTCAACAGAGCCTCATTCCAAATTCGCGCAATGCTATGCGTTTCTACCGTTGGAAATGATTCCAGCGGGGTTCCATCACAATTCAATCCCGCTTCAGGGTAGAAGCAAGAGCCGTTGTCGATGACAACACCCAAGTGGAAGTTGCAGGCGTGCGAATCTGAGCAGCCTGTAAAAAACCAAGGCGATGCTCCCGGTTCAAGGATGTGGTACAAGGTGTCAGCAGACAAAGAGTCTTGCTGGCTTATGAGGCCACTTGGCCATTGAATGATCACGGAATCGACGACCGTAACCTCCCCCAAACCAAAGTGCAGATGAAACGAGCTTGACCCGCTATATCCCTGTCCGCAGTGCACCTCGTCTGTGCGAACTTGATCGTTGAAATACGCGGTAACCCGCGCTCCGATGGCGTCCCGATTGGACGTCGTGCCTTCCAAACGGATGAGCGCTGCGTGCCCGGTCACATTGGTGTTTTCCAAAACGGTAAATCCCGGCTGGACGGAAGATCCTGATGTGGCAATGGCCAAATCCAAGTCGCCATCCCCGTCCAAGTCCCCTTGGGCGAGACCGTAATCTTGATAAGGGTGTTCCAAATCTGCGATACCGGTGCTTGCAATCTCAAACTGCAAGTCCCCCAAGCCGTGGTAGAGCAAGTTGGGATAGGCGGCGAAGACATAATCGTTGACGATGTACAAGTCGGTTTCGGAATCGTTGTCATAGTCAAACCAAGCGCAGCCCCAAGTCATGCCCGTGTCATTCACTCCAGAAGATTCTCCAATGGCCGTGAAGGTTCCATCGCCGTCATTGAGGAACAACGCACTGGGGTAGAGATCGGTGACGTACAAATCCATCCAGCCGTCGTGGTTGATGTCTGCGGCATCCACACCCATGCAGTTCCCTTGATAATCCAATCCCACTTCAGCGGCGGCTTCTGTGAACGTGCCGTTCCCATTGTTCCGGTAATAACGATTGACCTGATTCCCGTCATGGGTCAAGTACAAATCAACGTCGCCGTCATTGTCAGCGTCAAAAAACAAGCTGCCCATGCCGATGCCTGTATCGATGGCCCCTGAGGGGAAGGTTCTGTTTTGAAAGCCCGTGCCATTGAGGTTTCGCCACATCACATTGTGACTGTTGATGTTGACTACATACAAATCAAGCCAGCCGTCTTGATCATAATCAGCCGCATGGATGCTTCTGCAGGGCCCCATGTTGCCGATGCCCAAAGCAGTGGTCATATCCGTGAACGTACCGTCCCCATTGTTTTGAAAGAAACGATTGGCTTCCAGATAATTGCCATTGACCAAGTCCAAATAACCATCGTTGTTGAAGTCCCCCCAAATGGTCGCCTGGGTGTTGCCCGCATCATCCACACCCGCAGCCACCGCCACCTCTTGGAATTCCATGTTGCCCAAGTTTCGGAACAGCTTGTTGGCGGCAAACTTGGTGCCGACATAGATGTCTTGCAAGCCGTCGCGGTCATAATCACCGATGGCTGTGGCATGATGCAGCCCTTCTAGATTCAGCCCGGCAATTGCTGAAATGTCTTGAAACAAATCCTCTTGGGCCATGACTGATGTGGGCAACACCAGAAGGAGCGCAGGGAACCAGAGCAGCATCCAAGTCGAAAATGAGGTAAAGGAATTGAGCATGGTTCTGGCGGCCATGAAGTTAAGGAATTCGACGGATTGAGTCTTCATCGGATCCGGGGAAGACTTTTCGATGAAGGGCATGTCTGGAAACGAATGGTTGGCTCTGGTTGTCGTCAATCACTTTAATAACGACATTAATCTTTGGAAAAAGCATTTTTAACGAAAAAAATTCCTTAATATCGCGTTGCATTGTGGCGGAAGTTTGCAGGCTTCCCCATTTCACAATGCAACCAGATTGTTAGGATGAAAGGACGCAGGGGTGCGTCCTTTCTGTTTCTTAGTATGCGTGTTGCGATCATTTTGAATGGACTCTGTATTATTTCGAGTCGATGATTTGCATGGAACGCTTGCAGGAGTTTGAATATGAACTATATTTGCACCCCCTTACCGGAAAAAAGACATGGCTCACCACAAATCAGCACTCAAGCGGATTCGTTCAGATCGCAAGAAAGCGCTTCGGAATCGCTACTACCACAAAACGACTCGTAATGCGGTTCGCGCACTGCGTGCTACTACGGATCCTGAGAAGGCAGCAGAGATGTTGCCGACTGTTAGCGCCATGCTGGATAAGTTGGCGAAGAACAACGTGATCCACAAAAACAAAGCATCCAACCTCAAATCAAGCCTTGCCGTTTACATAGCAAAGCTCTGATTGAATCGATATTTTAGGAACTAGCCCTCTGGAAACAGGGGGCTTTTTTTGTTTCTTAAAATCTGGAAAAGTTGATGGAAGAGAGGATTCGCCCAAGAGAACGGTTGTTGCGGGATGGTCCGCAAGCATTGTCCAATGCCGATTTGCTAGCCATTTTGATTGGGTCAGGACCTCGAGGAAGCTCGGCCATTGAGGTGGGCAAAGCCTTGCTGCAATTGGTGGAGAGTAATTTGAATGCCTTGGGACGCATCCCGGTTGAGGCCTACATGGAAATCCCTGGAATTGGCCTGGCGCGATCGGTTCAAGTCGCTGCGGCATTGGAACTTGGTCGGAGACGACACCAAACCATTGGTCAATTGGATGGGCCTGGCTTCATTCGCGCTTCATCGGATATCCATCGCCGATTTGCCGTGCGATTATCGGATTTACCACACGAAGAGTTTTGGCTCGTTTTATTGCGACGGTCCAATGAAATCATTGCAGAACTCATGGTCAGTCGGGGGGGGTTGACCGGAACAGTTGCTGACCCCAAGGTCATCTTTGGAAAAGCATTGGCATTTCGTGCCGCAGCGATTGTTGCCGTTCACAATCACCCGTCTGGCAACATCCGTCCGAGTGAAGCGGATCGAAAGTTGACCAAGAATTTGAAACAAGCCGGAATGGTGTTGGATTGCCCACTCTTGGATCACGTCATTGTATCGCGGGAGCGCTACTTTAGCTTTGCTGACCAGGGCCTTCTTTAAACAACACTTTGACGCTTGAAGCGTTTCTCTTGAGATGAAAACTTTGCTGACCGTTATTGGGGCGCGACCACAATGGATCAAAGCGTCGGCCATGAGCCGCGTTTTGCAGCGTGCTGAGCATGGTATGCAAGAGCACGTGGTGCACACAGGTCAGCATGTTTCACAAGAGATGTCTGGAATCTTTTTTGAAGAGTTGGGCATGAAAGCCCCCGATACCCAATTGGAAGTGGAATTCGATCCCGCTCGTCGCATGGGTCAAATGATGCAGGGGATAGCGGCGTCCATTTCTCAGGTCAAGCCGGATGCCGTGCTCGTATATGGGGATACCGATTCTACGTTGGCTGGTGCATGGGCTGCGTCAAGAGCGGGTGTTCCATTGATCCACATGGAAGCGGGATTGCGTTCTTTTGACCGTGCCATGCCTGAAGAAATCAATCGGATCCTTACGGATCAACTGAGTGCTGTTTTGTTGTGTCCTTCGGAAGCGGCGGTCAGTCAGCTGCGCAAGGAAGGTATTTTCACAAATTGCCGTCCAGGTGTTTTGGTGCAAGCCGCCGGGGATTTGATGTTGGATACGGCCTGTTGGATTGGCGGCGAGCCTGTGTCGCGCGTTTCCAATGGCAATAAGGTTTTATTGACCTTGCACCGACCATCCAATGTGGATGACATGGATCGGCTTCGTTTGTGGATGGAAGCGATTAGAGACACCATCTGTCAGCAGGGGCTTGTGGTGATTTTCCCGGTGCATCCTCGCACAGCCGTAGCACTTCAAAAGGCTTATGGATTCGAATGGGATCTCATTCTGAAAGATTGGGGCATCCACGTGCAACGGCCTGCGGGGTATGTCCAAATGATGGAGTGGCTGAATGAAGTCAATGCTGTTTGGACGGATTCAGGCGGGGTGCAGAAGGAGGCCTTTTTCAGGCATCGACCGGCCTTGGTGCTCAGAGATACGACGGAGTGGACGGAGTTGTTGGATGTGGGTGCTGCGGTATTAAGTCCAGAGCCAAAGGGATTGATGAGGCGAAATGCGGATCTCATGGCACGGGATTTCTCGCAGGTATTTGAAACGAATTTGTTCGGTGATGGGCACGCCGCTGAACACATTGCAGCAGCATTGCAGGCATGGTTCCAAAAGTAAAAATTTGGTCGAGTCGGCTCGATGAAGCTGTCACGGAAAGACACCGTTATGCTGCTTATGTGGCGTTTGAGGCCATTCTTGGGTGGGAGTTCGAATGGTGTTTGAAGACCGAATGGAATGGGAGTGAAGGCGCGCTAATGCTTCAGTATGGCGGTTTAAAATCAGATGTCCCGCCCGGAGTCCTCTGGATTCCGGATGCGGGCTTGCTTCACTCTTCTGGATGGGATTCTTTGGATTGGATTTGGTCCGATGCGTCCCTGACGCCCGGCCACATTCGCTTGCCATTTGGTGTGAAATTGGATGGTCAAGAGGGGGCCGAATCGGATTGGTTGAGCTGGGTTTTTTGGATGGCCAGTAGGATGGAAGAATGCGCTCCGAATCACAACGATTTGCGGGATGAACTGGGTCGCTTCAAGGGCACGGAGTCATGGGCGCATCAGGAAGGTTGGCTTCAGCACCCCATTTTGGAGAAATGTGTCCGGGCATGGGCCCAACAGGTGGCTCCGACCTTGCCCATTCCAGGGGGGTATCGCGTGCAACCCACCATTGATGTAGACAGTGCTTTTGCCTACCGGCACAAGGGACTGAAATTAACACTGGGGGCGGCAGTGAACGATTTAATTCGGGGAAGGTGGTATCGCTTCGCAGAGCGACCTTTGGTGTTGCTCGGATGGAAACAGGACCCTTATGATACCTACCAGTGGCTCGAGAAAGCGCATGAAAAGGCTGGGCTTCGGGCACAGTATTTCTTCTTGCTTTCCAATCGAGGAAAACGGGATCGTGGCGTGCCATGGCACGCTCCCAAACTGCAACAAGGCATCCGCGGATTGAGTGCATCCGCTGATCTGGGCATTCACCCCGGATTTTCAGCGCATGATGCAATAGATGATGCGGCCATGCAAGAAGAAATCGGACGGCTTTCCGGAATCCTGGAAGCGCCAATTGAGCGCAGCCGACAGCATTATTTACTTCAGCGCTTTCCCCTGTCATGGCGTCGATTGGAACGCCTGGGAATCAAGGCGGACCATTCGTTGGGTTACGCTGACGTGGTGGGTTTTCGAGCGGGCATGTCTCGGCCATTTCGAGCATACGATATCGGAGAGGAACGCATAATGGATCTTGTGCTGCATCCCATTGCGGCAATGGACGCCACGCTGATGCGTTATTTGAAGTTGAGTCCGAAAGGAGCGCTGCAGGTCATTCGGCAACTGTCATCCAATGTCCGGGAAGTCGAGGGCGTGCTGGTGCTGTTATGGCACAACGAGTCGGTCAGCGATCGTTGGCAATGGAAGGGGTGGAAGGTATTTTACCAAGAAGTGTTAGCGGTGGTGGTTCTCGAAAAGAATGGAATTACCTTGGAATCATGATCCACGAGTTGATTCAAACACCGAGCGTCGCCTGCACCTACCTGGCAGAAATGCGCGATGAAACGATCCAAAAAGATCGGATGCGGTTTCGATTGAACTTGGAACGATTGGGCGAGTGCATGGCGATCGAGCTATCCAAGCACTTGAATTATGCGGATCAATCCGTGACGACTTCATTGGGAAAAGCGACGGTGAATCAATTGGTTCACCAACCTGTATTAGCGACCATATTGCGGGCAGGACTGCCCATGCACCAGGGCATGCTGCGGATGTTGGATCATGCGGATGTAGCATTTGCAGCGGCCTATCGCCAGACCCAACCCGACGGGGATTTCACCATCGAAATTGACTACATCAGCACGGGGTCCATTGAAGGCCGCACCCTGGTCTTGGTGGATCCCATGCTTGCTACGGGGGCATCGATGATCGGCGTCTATCGTCGATTGCGTGCTTATGGAAATCCGGCATCCGTGCACATCGTTTCCGCCATCGCAAGTCGCCATGGCATCTCTGAAGTCGAACAGGCCATGCCGGCTGGAACACACATTTGGACAGGAGCGATTGACGAAGAATTGACAACGAAGGGATACATCCTTCCAGGACTTGGCGATGCAGGAGATCTGGCTTTCGGTAGTAAAATCGGATGATCGGTCCCATTGAAACCTTGCTCTGGATGTTGGCTGCGGTGGTCAAATTTGTGTTGACTCCGCCGTTGATGGTAAGCCGGGGATTCGGTTGGGGAATGACGGTCGCTACGTGTTCTGTTGGGGCAGCCTTCGGGGTATACCTTTTCTTCTATTTTGGGAAGCTAATTTTTGCCCAATGGAACGCATACAAGCGAAAGCGTACAACCAAGAAGCCCGTATTTACGCCAGGAAGACGTCGTTGGGTGCGTTTCCAAAGACGCTTTGGATTGTGGGGATTGTTGGTCATTTCGGGCCTGATTTCCGTTCCCATTTCTGCGGTATTGGCCGCTAAATACCACCAAAAAGATGAACGGATGCCATGGCTATTGATGCTCGCATTTGTGATTTGGGCGGTGATCTTGACGACCATTAGTTTTGTGATCGACACCAATTGGGCAGAATAATTAGGGCATGGAAGGACATCAGCAACCGTCGGATTTGTTTTTTGATTTGGACCGTACGCTGTGGGATTTTGACCGCAATTCTCGAGAGGCTTTGCAGGAAATATTTGCGGAGTTGGCGACTCCGCTACTCCCAAAGTCCTTGACGGCTCATGATTTCATAGCGGTTTATGAAGTGGAAAATGAAAAGTGCTGGCGCCTTTACCGCGAAGGAAAGCTCACGCAGTCTGAGTTGCGTCCGCTCCGGTTCAAGCGCTCTATGGAAGGGTTGGGTATCCCAGTTTTTGATGGCATGGAGGCTTTGGCGGATTCCATGGGAGAGGCCTATGTGCAGCGCGCTCCTTACCGTACAGCGTTGATTTCTGATGCCATCGAAGTGGTGCAGACGCTAAAAGAACGTGGACATCGGATGTTCATCTTAACCAACGGATTTGAGGAAGTTCAGCACATCAAAATGAAAAAATCCGGACTCGAGCCATTTTTTGATGCGGTATTTACCAGCGATGCCTTGGGGTACAAAAAGCCCCATCCCGAAACCTTCAACCAATGTTTGATCCGGACTGACTCCCAGCCGAATCACGCTGTGATGATCGGGGATGACTTGGAATGTGATGTGGTTGGCGCGTTGAATTGCGGTTGGAGGCAGGTTCATTTCAATCCGAATGGAGAACGTCATGGCCAGCAAATCTGGCGCACGGTGACGACATTGAAAGCCCTCTTGGATTTGCCATTGATGAATCCCCGGTAGGCGACGTGGTTGGAATCATCGACTATTTACTGCGTACCTTCGAGATTCAAGACAACCACCATGGCCCAGGAAGATCCTACTCAAAAGAAAAAGCTCAACATTGATTTGCCTGAAGACCAGGCTCAGGGCACGTATTCAAATTTGGCTGTCATCACGCACAGCCCTGTTGAATTTGTTGTGGACTTCGCGCAGGTGATGCCCGGCATGCCCAAAGCGCAAGTTCGAAGCCGGATCATTTTGGCTCCCCATCATGCCAAGCGTTTGTTGCAGGCGTTGAATGAGAACGTGCAGCGGTTTGAGAGCCAGCATGGGACCATTCAACCATTGAAAGGCAGTTCTGACGCCTCCTTGCCGTTGACCTTCAGTGGTCCTCAAGGAGAAGCTTGAAGTGACGTTAGACCGTTCGTAGAAAAGAACCGCGGGCTGTAATCACGCCCAAAGGTTGGCCCTGCAGTGCACCGGATTTCCAACGCTTCCCAGCCAATTGTTGTTCTCCAACGGTGTTGGCTCCCTTTGAGACGTGCGATGATGTCCATGCTTGCTGGTCATGGAACCATGTCAAGTCCACAGCCGCTCCAACTTCAATGCGGACAGCTGGCCAACCAAAAGCTTCCCTTGGTCCGACCGTCAAACTCCGGACGACCGCGTCAACAGCCTTCGCGGCGGAGGATGCTTCGCTCAGAGCAGTGAAGCCTTCAGCGAATAGCGATTCAATTCCAACCATTCCAGTCGGGGAAAGGGCAAATTCAACATCGTGGTGCTCCAGGTCTTGGGGCCGATGATCGGACACCAAGATGTCAATGGTTCCGTCAAGGATTCCTTGGCAAAGCGCTTTTCTGTCCGCATTGGATCGAAAAGGAGGGGATACACGCAACGTTCCATCAAAGGAGCTTAAATCCTCATCGATGAAAATCAGGTGATGGGCTGTCGTTCCACACGTCACTTGCAAGCCTTCTTTTTTCGCGGATCGAACGAGCTGCACTGCTTCTGCCGTGCTCAGAATGGAAAAATGCAATCGCCCCCCAGCATATCGAAGAATTTCCAAATCGCGCTGGACGCGCATGATTTCAGAGCTGCCGGGATTTCCGGTCACTCCCATGCGGGTGCTTGTGATACCTTCATGCATCAATGCGTCGGAACTCAATCCGTGATCCAATGGGCAGGTAATCACCGGTAGATTGATGGATTCACTGTATTCCAAGGCTCTGCGCAGCATTTCGGTGCGGTCGATGGGCCGGTCGTCTGAAAATCCAGCGGCTCCGCTTTGGCTCAAATCATGCAATTCCGCCAATTGATCACCCAAACGTCCTTGTGAAATGCAGGCCAGAGGATGGGCATGGCACGGTGAATCAGCACTGCGTTTCAAGATGTAGTGGATGGCTGATTTGTGGTCCGGAGGGGGCTGCGTTCCTGAATTCAGCACGACGTGGCCAAATCCACCGCTGAGCGCCGCTTGCAGGCCGTTTTCAAGTCCCTCATTGGGTTCATGCCCTGGATCGCAAAAGTCAGCTTGACCATCAATCCAGCTCGCTGAAATGGCACTCCCAGGTTGATCCCAGATCTGTGTTTTGGATGGGGCCTCAATCTGCTCTGAGATTTCAGCAATCGCACCCGATTGGATCAGCACATCACGCACAGCACCGTGGTGCGGTCCATTGGGGTCAATAATCCTTACGGATTTCAGGAGGATCGTTTCCATGAGCGTAACAAGAATGATTCTGCAAATAAGGCAATAAGTGCGAGGAGAATGAAAAGAAACCACAGGGGCGTTCCTTTTTCCAAGCGGTCAATGACCTGGGTCAATCCGGCCGCAGAGGTTGGCAATACATCCACATGCGACCAACCCCATTCAGCCCATTGTGCTTGAAAGGAGGCCACGGAAAAAGCAATATGATCAGATTCTTTTCGGTCTTGGTTGATGCCAATGGTCGCCACTGGTTTCTTTGAAAAATCGATCTGGTAATGTCCAGGGTCGAGTGCTAGACTTCCAATTTGAAGGGAAGTTCGGCCTTGAATGAAGCGGGCTTCAGGAAGCCAATTTTGAGCGATCATCGGATCGCTTTCGGTTCCTTGTGCATCCGAGATGGGCCCCATGAGTTGCACGGACTCCAAGTCTTCGGGTGATGCTGTAATGGAAATGGGAAGGGTTTGTCCAATGACACCCCAAAGGATGGGTGTCGCTTTGGCCTGTTCTGCCATGCGCAGAAGGAGCGGTACCCACAAGGCATGCCGCGTCAAGTTGGAGCAGGAAGGGTCTGGGCTTGTAGCGAGGAAATAGGCGGTTCCTTGTCCCCAAGCGAGTCGCGAGAAAAACGGGTGTCCAAGCAAGGTGGAGGCCAAGACTTCTTCCCGCGCGGTCGTTTTTCGCTGCCACAAGGCTGAAATTGTTGGTAAATTCAGGCGTTCAGGCTGCTCATCGAAGACTCCCGCGAAAAAGGGGTGATTCGTTTGCAGCTCAGCGACCCGGTCCGATGCAGCAACCCAGGAACCTTTGCTCTCCGCACCCATGGCCTCAAAAAACGAGGTATTGGAGGACGCGCGGTCAGGCATGTAACAAACCGATCCACCCTGCTTGATAAATGTGGCAAGGGTTTGGATGAGTCCAGAAGAAGGCGAGGCGACACCGGACACGAGCACCAGATGCTCTTGGGTGATTTGTTGCGGCGTCCATGTTGCCGATGTGCTGAGTCGATAGAGGTTGTCAGTCGATTGGAATACGCGAGCGATGGCCTGAGCGGACTTGCCGTTCGGATCGTCCGTGATGTGCAACACGCGTATTTCATCGCGGACTTCGTACCCGAAATACAGGTCATCATCAAATTGAATGGGAGCGTCCTCAATGGCAATGCGTCCTCGTTGCAATCCTGCTAGGCCATGGGTGAAACGCAAAGCGGTGTCCGTGGCCAGTCCAGGGATGAGATTGAAGGTACCTGCTGCAACCCGTTCGCCCTGTATGTTGAGATGCATGGGCAAGCCTTCGACGGCTTGCTTGGCGTTGTGACGTACTCGAATGCGCAACGATGCCGGCCGTCCGGCGAGTTGAAGCGGCTCTTCAAACCAAATGGAATCCACCCAGATGTTGGGAGCTGTGCTGGCAAATTCAGGAATGAAATGCCACCGAGCGTTGGTGTCGGCAGCGGTCGATTCCGGTTCAAATCGATGCGTGGACTCTTGCAAGTCTGAAAACAGATAGGCCACTCGTTTTCGGAGCGGTTCTTTTTCCAATTGACCAGCCATCCGCTTCATCACGGCTTCCACCGGTCGCACTACGGGACTGGTTTCAATTTCGACCAACCGTTCCATGGCCTGGTCTTGCGTTAAGAAGATTTGATCCCGGCCTGAAAAATCATTGGTGACGATTTGGAAGCGGTCTGTGGGTTCAAATTGCTCAACCACCACAGCGGCTTTGTTTTGAGCGGATTGAAGCAATTGCCCATCTTCTCCAAGTGCCTGCATGGAAAAGCTGTTGTCGACATAAATGGCAATGGCGTGCCCTGAGACGGAGTCTTCCCCTGTTCCAAGTTCATCCTCTGGTGGAAAGAATGGCTGGGCAAAGGCCAAGATGATCCCAGCCATTCCAAGCAGGCGGAGCAGGAGAATCAACCATTGTCTGATTTGCTGCATCGCCTTGGTTTCTCGCTTGACCTCATTCAAAAAGGCCACCTGGGAAAAGGCGACTTTTCGAAATCGTCGGAAATGCAGAAGGTGAACAGCTATTGGAATAGCGAGTGCAGTGAGAGCCCAAAGTATTTCTGGATGCACAAATTCCATTCCGTGCAAATTTAGCTCCAATTTTGCCGCCCATGGCAGCGACATTTCAGGAGAATCAAAACAATCCAAGCAAATCAACTCAAGTGAAGCGAAATCTTCCCGAATCAATGAAGGTGTTTTTGCTTGAAAAGGCTGCCGAGTATGAAGACCGGAGTTTCATTGAGGATGATCCGATTGCCATTCCGCATCGATATTCTAAAACAGACGACATTGAATTGGCAGGTTTTTTAACGGCCTCTTTGGCCTGGGGAAATCGCAAATCGATTTTAAAAAGTGCCGATGCCTTGATGGGAAGGATGGATCATGAGCCTGCTGCATTTCTGCGGGAAGCATCGGATGTGGAGTTGCAGCAAGCGGTAAAAGGATTTGTTCACCGAACTTTCCAAGAACGGGATGCCGCGTTGTTTTTTGTAGCCCTTCGCGGCATTTTAAAGCGGTATGGGAGCCTGGAGGCGGTCTTTGTTGAAGGCCATCAGCAATCCACGGAAACGGACAAGAGTGCCATGGCGGATGCCATTGGGCATTTTCATCGGGTGTTTTTTGAATTGGCTGCAGCGGGCGGTATGCCAGCCGATCGGACGCGGAAGCACGTCGCGCAGCCCCAGAAAGGTTCGGCCGCCAAACGATTGAACATGTACACCCGGTGGATGGTGCGTCCCGCCACGCGGGGAGTGGACTTTGGTGTTTGGAAGGGCTTGTCACCGGCAGATTTGATGATACCATTGGATGTCCATACGGGCAATGTGGCGAGGAAGTTGGAGCTGATAGACCGCAAGGCCAACGATTGGCAGACGGTCGAATTGATGATGCAAGCCCTGCGGCAAGTGGATCCGATCGATCCCGTTCGGATGGACTTTGCCCTTTTCGGTTTGGGGGCCATCGAAGGATTTTGATGAATTGCGCGGAAAGTCGAAAATGGGCTGCTGTAAATGGCGGAGCCTTTTTTGCGCAACGTTTTATGACCTGATGATCAACTCATCGCGTTGAACTATCCATTCCTTTTGCAATCAAATGAAGCCGCAGCGGGGACGGAAGGACCAGTGAGCTGTCCTGATGGAGCCTCCATTGCTCAGGCGATCTGGAAGGGTTTTCGCTCCTTTCGTTTTCTTACAGATCAATCGACCGTTCAGAAATTGGAGGAACACCTCGGTTCGGTTAGCCAATGAAGCCGAGACGGTGGCTCACGCAGTCGTTGACGCGTTCATAAAGATGAGCAGGAGAGAGGGTCCGCCATCCCAGCTCGCTCAGTTCTCCTCCCAAAACAAAATAGCTATCCAAGTCAATTGATTGCATGTCAGCAATGACATGTTCTCGGAAATTAAGCAAGGCAATCCAGCCGTCGTCCTCCGTCACTTCTTCGAACCATTCTTCATAGTAACAGTCGTCACTGAAGTGGAAGTTCAAGACGTTTTCTCCAATCAAGATGAAGCGGTGAATGCCCTCAGCCTGCATGACATCGATGACTTCCCGCTTCAATTGCATGATGTCATTGTAGAGGCAGTCGTTCCATTCCCCAATGAATTCCAAGATGGCAAAACGTTCATCGTAATCCACGAAAAGCACTTTGCAAAACAAGGTTTGTGACTGCATCGTGTCCCATTGAGGGTGGATGTAGAAATTGTAAACCTTGGTGGAATACTCAAACTCACTGTAAACACGCTCAAAAAACGGACTCTTGGGGTCTTCGCTGGCGACGTAGTGATTGCGCCAGGCGTAATACGGTTCAAGCGTGTGCATCGTCCTGAATTTGCTGGATGGCGGCCCGCACGTTGCCTGTAGATTCCAAAGCACTCTGTGCCTCTTCAAGGGATGCGCCGGTGGCTTCGATGATCATGCGTTGCCCGCGTTCGATCAACTTGGCATTGGACGGCCGCATATCGACCATGCGGGTGCCTTGCACATGGCCCAAATGAATCATGGCCACGGTCGAGATCATGTTGAGAAGCAACTTGGTGGCCGTGCCCGCATTGAGTCGTGTGCTGCCAGTGACGAATTCAGCTCCTGTTACGGCAACCAACGCGTGTTCCGCGGCCTCCTCAACGGCACTGTTGGGATTGCAAGTGATGCAAGCGGTCAGCAAGCCCTGAACGCGTGCAGCCTTCAAGCCGCCGATGACATAAGGGGTTCTTCCAGAAGCGGCAATTCCAATGACGGTGTCCTCGGTGGTTGGTTGGAATGAGGTCATGTCGTTCCAAGCCGCTTCAAGATCATCTTCCGCTCCTTCGACGGCGAGCCGAAGCGCGCCATCTCCACCGGCAATCAAGCCCATCACGCGGTCGGGTGAAACGCCAAAGGTCGGCGGACATTCACTGGCGTCCATAACGCCCAAACGGCCGCTGGTTCCCGCCCCGATATAAAAGAGGCGCCCACCGGCTTGCATGCGCGGAACGAGGGCTTCCATGAATTGATTCAAGGCTGGAATCGCAGCTTCAACCGCCTGCTGTACCGCTCCGTTTTGTGCATGCATTGCCGCAGTCAATTCGGCGATGCTGCGCTGTTCGAGATTGGCCACGGGCCCCGTCTGTTCAGTAGGAGGTAGGTTGGAATTCACAAGGAGTAAGTTACGATTGCGCAGTGATTCACGGCCGTCAATCCGTTTGATTCCACCACTCCCAGGCTGCCTGAGCTTGGTTGAACAGCATGTCCTTGCCATTGAGGACGGTGGCACCTTGTTGTTTCGCGCGTTGGAGAAATTGTGTTTCCGACGGATTGTAGATCAAATCAATCACCAAATGCTCAGGACCCAATCCACCCCAAGGAAAGGGCAGGACTTCTTCCACTCGCGGCACGGTTCCCACAGGTGTCGCTTGAACAATCAACCCAAAGAAACGGACCGCTTCTTCGGTCAAATCTTCAAAACGAACCGCCCGCACCTCGTCGGAGTGTCGTCGAGTCACGTGAACAACGTCAATGCCCAACGTCTCCAGCACATAGCGCACCGCTGCCGCTGCGCCGCCGTTTCCAAGGATCAACGCCCTTTCATGGCTGGATGTCAAAAAGGGCCGAATGCTTTTAGCGAAGCCTTGGGCATCGGTGTTGTGTCCCATCCATTGGCCATCGCCCATTGGGCGCAATGCATTGACCGCTCCGATGGCTTCCGCTTGGGGAGTCAATCGATCCAAATGGGCGAGGATGCTCTGCTTGTATGGTACGGTCACATTCAGCCCGAGCAGCGCCCCTTCTGGATGGCGCAATTGCGCATGCGACCAGGCCTGCCAATTGATTAAGTCGGACAATTCAAACAAAGAATAGGAGGCGTCCACGATGTTTTCTTGCGCGAACTTTTGCGCAAAAAGCGCTTGAGAATGCGAATGTTGCAGGGATTTCCCAAGAAGGCCGTAGCGTCTCATGCCTTGCGAGGGGCTAGTGCATTTCCCATACGGCTCAACACGATGACGACGATTGCGCCCAAGAGGGCGAAACCAGCACACGAAAGCAGAAGATCCGACGATTCGGCTGCGGGCCATGCGTTGGTTTGAGACCAGGTTTCTCGGCCGTCAGAATGGGTGTAAAGAAGTCCCAAAGCTTTTTTCCAGGGCCAAAGCGCCTGAAGCGATCCCAAAAGAAATCCCGTCAGCAAGGCCAATGTTTGCGTGCGGGCCTTGGTCAAAAGTTTTTGCAGCAAGCGGCTGAATCCCAAGAGCCCGATCAACGCCCCACCTGCGATCGCTCCGATGCGCAAAAAATCCAAGTCTTTGAGCGCTCCAATGACGGCTCCATAGGCGCCAAGAAGCAGTAAAATAAAACTGCCCGAAATGCCAGGTAAAATCATGGCACAGGCGGCAATGGAGGCGCAAGCTGCTAAGAACAAGGGGCCGTCTGATCCGCTTGAAACGGGCAGGGAGGTGATGGCTGCAGCAATCGCGGTTCCGAGCAAGGCCAACACGAGGTGGCGTGCGCTCCAACGACCGAAGGTTCGGCCAACCAACGGCACGGATGCTGCCACTAGGCCAAAGAAAAAGGCATAGAGCGCTTCTTTGTTGTGCACCAATAAATGGTGAAGCAGATTGGACAACACAGCGATGCTAGTGAAAATGCCTCCGGCAAGTGCGAGCATAAAAGAGGCGTTGGCTGCTTTCCAAGTGGCGCGCAGGCCTTCGCGAAAGAGGTCGGTCACGAGACGGATGCGCAATGCGGCGATGGTACTCAAGAGCTCGTCATAGATGCCTGCAATCAGCGCCACGGTTCCACCCGAAACTCCGGGGACCAAATCAGCCGCACCCATGGCCATTCCTTTCAGCCAGATGAGGACATAATCACGAAAAGATCGGGACACCGGAAGGTCCTTCATCCGACTTCGATTTGCGGGTCAATGGCGCGGGCCCATTCGGTCATACCCCCCGACAGGCTGTGCAAGTTCGTGAAGTCGTATTTGGACATGAGGGCACTGACGATGGCCGAGGAACGTGCCCCTGATCGACAATACACCACGACGGGGATGTCCCGAGGGATTTCCGTTTGCCGAGATAAACAAAAAGCCATCGGAATGTGCGCAGCGTTTTCCAGGTGGCTTGTTTCCACCTCATGGATTTCCCGAATGTCCAAAATGAAATGTGGGGCGTCTTCTTTGATCAAACGCCACAGGTCATCAACGGTCATTTGGGGCACTGCAGACATGGTCAGTCTTCTTCTACAGAATCAGGCTCGAGACGCTTTCCTTCGGCCAATTCTTCGGGTAAATGCTCGAAAAAAGTATCTCCCCGAAGTCCTAAACGAAGACATTCCAATGGGATCAAATCTTCTGGGCCGATGTTGCCCAAATTCACATTGGCGCCAAACTGCTTGATGAACCAAACTTGCTGCGTCTTTTTCGGAGCTTCCCACAAAATGTTGTCCAAGCTCACATTGGCAAGAATGCGGCGAATCAACTGCACATGTGCGGTGCCGTTCGGACGGTAGATGCCAACGGTTCCACTTTCGCGAGCTTCTGCGATGACTTTCCAGCTTCCAGCTTCCAGTTCATTGCTCATCATGCGAATCCATTTGGCAGGACTGATGAGGATGCCCTCTTCTTTCGATCCGACTTCGGAAAGAACGTTGTAGTTCTTGCTCAGACGGGCTATGATTTCACATTTTTCATCGTGTGGAATCACCATGGATCCGTCACTGACTTCGAGGCATTCAATGCCTAAATTGTCAATGAACCTCAGGAATCCATCCAGGTCATTTCGGACCAAGAACGCTTCGAAAAGTGTTCCTCCACAATACACTTCGACCCCGTGGTCTCGGTACATTTTGACTTTTTCTTTCACGCCGGGAGTGACAAACGATGTGCCAAATCCCAATTTCAACAGGTCCGTTAATTCGGACCCTTTGGCCACGAGATCTTCGGCCTGGCGAAGGCTGAGTCCTTTGTCCATGACCATGGTGAGGCCATGGCTGCGAGGTTTGCTCGGGCGAGATGGAAGGTGCTTCATGTATTGCTTTTCAAGTCAAGGTTTGTACCGATCGAAACGATCGACGAAGCGCGCATCATTGGCAAGCGCCGGAATCAAATTCAATAAATCGGTGGCGCCATCGAAATGATGGGTCAAAAGATGTTCGAGGTAGTCAAAAGCTTGGGCGAATTGCCCCAAGGCGTATTGGCTGATAAACTGTCTGTACATGATCGGAACGGCATCGGCAATGTGTGTCAATGCCTTTTCAGCAAAGACCAACGCTTGCTCATGATTGGAGCAAACTTGCATGTTGTCGATCCGTTCAAACCACAGTTCTTCATGCGCCGGTTCCAAAGCAAGCCCCCGAGCGTACAATGTTTCGGCGAGTTCGTGGTTGGTTAATTTCTTATTGGCCGTCGCAAGCAAAAGGTAATAGTCTGCTTGCATGGGCTCCAAGGCAATGGCACGCTCGAACTGAGCACAGGCTTCTTGCAAGTTGCCGCGCAATTCAGCCAGAACACCCAGCCCAATGAAGGCGTCGGGAAACTCCGCATCCAAAACCAAGCTTGCTTTGTAGTGCTTGCTCGCCTCATCCAATTGCCCCATGCGCTCCAAACATTCTCCCATATAACATTGAGTCGCAGGAGAAGTCTCCTCGAACTCCAAGGTTTCCTTGTACGTTTCTAGGGCGTCAGAATACCGTTCCATTGAAACCAGGGCCTCCGCTTTTTGATGGTAAGCTGGACCGAAGGCGTCCTCAATGGCAATGGCGAAATCGTAAGCGTCGATGGCTTTGGTATACAGACCGCATTGCTGCAACGCATTGCCCAGACTATACCAAGCGGCAAAGGAGTACGGTTGTTCGCTGAGATACTGTTCATAGAACGCCGCGGCATGTTTGAATTGCCGCGTTCGCTCAAAACAAAAAGCCAATTCGTAGACGGCCGTCTCATTGAGAGGGTCTTCCGCAAGGGCCTCCTTCAAATTTCGGATGGCTTCTTTCCAAGCTCCGAGATTTTCGAATTCCAAAGCAATGTCAATGCGGATGTCTCGGCGTGTCTCTGTATCCGCGAACAACAAGGCTTGTTGGTAATGTTGGATCGCCAAGCGATGCTCGGTCATGTGGCTGTAAACTGAACCCAGGGTGAGGTGGACCTCTTCGTTGTGCGGTTCGATGGCGAGCAATTCCCGAAGAATCGGAATGGACTTCACCGGCTGTCCATTGTTGGCTAAAATTTGCGCATGCCGCAATTTCAAGCTCAGATGATTGGGGTAGAGCTGCGCTGCATATTGCAGTGCAGCCTTGGCTTTGCGCGTTTCTCGCAGGTCCATGTAGTGCTCAATCACCACCTCCAATTCGTCCACATCAAAGAAAGACTGCTCACCGCGTTTCACCATGTCTTCGAACTTTCGAATCAAGTCCAAAAGAGCCGGTTCATCTCGATATGCGCGTCCTTCATCATTCATCACCATCAAATTTACGTAGGGGAAGTCAGAGGAGCGTTGTTTCGTGTGAAGGTTTTTCACATCCGCCGTCAAAATAGTCCACCATTTTTTGAATCGGGTTACTTTTGCGCCATGCTGATTACATCAATTTCAGGGATTCGAGGGACGATTGGAGGTCGCGCTGGAGAAGGATTGAATCCGCCAGATGTCGTTCGTTTTGCCGTTGGCTATGGCCAGTGGGTCAAGGAAGCTACCAGGAAAGAACACCCGACAGTGGTCATCGGCCGGGATGCTCGTTTGAGCGGACAGATGGTGCGAGACTGTTTGGTGGGAACGTTGAACGCATTGGGCATAGATGTCATCGACCTAGGTCTGAGCACCACTCCAACCGTGGAATTGGCTGTGACAGGCGAACAAGCTGATGGTGGCATCATTTTGACCGCCAGCCACAATCCCAAGCAATGGAATGCCCTGAAGTTGTTGGATGCTTCCGGAGAGTTTTTGTCGAGTGAAAGTGGCGAACGCGTGCTAGAACTAGCCCAACAAGATGTGGCGTTTGCAGCCATTGAGTCCATTGGGACAACCACGGAGAATAACGGCTGGATGGAACGTCATGTGAAGCACGCATTGGAGTTGGACTTGGTGGATGCTCCCCGTGTTCAGGCTGCGGGATTGAAAATTGCTGTGGATGCTGTCAATTCGACAGGCGGTGTGATCATCCCACTTCTTTTGGAATCCATGGGGTGTGAGGTCGTCAAAGTACATTGCGAACCAACGGGAGATTTTGCTCACAATCCCGAGCCACTCCCGGCCCACTTGACGGATTTGTGCGCAGCTGTGGTCGCCCAGGGCTGTGATTTGGGAATCAGTGTCGATCCGGATGTCGACCGCCTGGCTTTTGTGTGTGAAGATGGCTCGTGGTTTGGGGAAGAATACACGCTCGTCGCTGTGGCGGACTTCATTTTAAAACGCACGCCAGGCAATGCGGTCAGCAACATGAGTTCGACCCGCGCGTTGCGTCAAATAACAGAGCGACATGGAGGTCAGTACACCGCTAGTGCCGTGGGTGAAGTGAATGTCGTTGAGGCGATTCGTGCAACCAATGCCGTGATTGGAGGTGAAGGCAATGGGGGCATTATTTATCCGGCTTCACACTGCGGACGGGATGCCATTGTTGGCGCCGCTCTTTTCTTGACCCATTTGGTCGATTCCCATCAAACGGCCTCCGAGTTGAGAAAGCAGTACCCGCAATGGGTGATTTCCAAAGACAAATTGGAGCTTCCTGATGCCGATGTTGAGGCAGCCTTGGACAAACTTGTCGCCGCACATCCTGATGCCGAAGTGAATACGGTAGACGGCGTTAAATTTGACTTGCCAGAAGGTTGGGTTCACCTGCGTCGTTCCAACACCGAAGCCATTATTCGAGTGTATGCTGAAGCGGAAACCCAAGAATCTGCGGAAGCACTGGGGAGAAAGTTCAAAGAAGAGTTGCAAAGTTATTTGTCTGTAAACAATTGACATAAAGAGCTTTGTGCAATTTCTGCTCGAGAAGAATCCGGCAATCTTGAAAGGGAGTTGCTAGAAATAAAATGATAGCGCATTTTTGCAAACCTGACTGATCACGAAATGTCCGTGTACCTTGATAACGCTGCCACCACTGCTGTGGCTCCTGAAGTATTGGAATCCATGATTCCGGTGTTGCGGGATTCCTACGGAAACCCGTCATCAAGTCATGCTCTCGGCCGCAAGTCGCGGGTGATCATCGAGCAGAATCGCCGGGCCATTGCCAAGCATTTGCGGTGCCATGCCAAAACAATTTACTTCACATCAGGAGGGACGGAAGCCGACAATTTGGCGTTGCGGTCTGCGGTTCGAGATCTGAATTGTGAGCGCATCATCACTTCCGCAGCGGAACACAGCGCTGTGATCAAAACGGCTGAATCGCTTGTTCGAAGTGAGGGCATCGTGTTGGAGTTGGTTCAACATTTACCCGACGGATCTGTGGATCTGGAGCATTTGACGCGACTGCTTACTGACGGGCCGAAGACTTTGGTCAGTCTCATGCATGCCAACAATGAGGTGGCGGTGTTGCAGGATCTGGATCGGATTGGGAGCCTCTGTCGAGCGCATGGTGCCTTGTTCCATTCGGATACCGTGCAGACCATGGCACATTATGCGTTTGATCTTTCGAAGCTGCCCGTTGATTTCATCACGTGTTCGGCCCACAAATTCCATGGCCCCAAAGGCATTGGATTCTTGTACATCGCGGAGGGCTTGAAGGTGGGTGGACAAATCGAAGGAGGGAGCCAAGAACGCGCCGTCCGAGGCGGAACAGAGAACATCCATTCCATCGTGGGATTGGCGACGGCGCTGGAGTTGGCTTACCGTGAATTGGAAGAGCATGAACGCCACATTCGTGGTCTGAAGGCTCAGATGGTCGTTGGGTTGAAATCCATGTTTAGCGACTTGAAATTCAATGGAGATTCCGATGATCCAAGTCGGCTATACACCGTTCTCAATGTGTCTTTCCCGCCGCATCCAAAAAATGGCATGGCGCTTTTCCTTTTGGATTTAGAAGGCATCGCCTGTTCAGGTGGAAGTGCTTGTTCGAGCGGTGCAACGCTGGGATCCCATGTTTTAAGGGCGCTTCAATTCCATGATCAAACCCGCGCGAGCTTGCGTTTTTCATTCGGTCGATACAACACCGAAGGAGACATCCAAGAGGCTTTGGCGGCGATCAAACGGGTTTTTTCATAAACCTTCCGGTAATTCCCTGGAAGAAAGCGCAACGAAACTGCGCGCATTTCTTACATTGGTTTAGAATTGTAATCAATGGCGCTCAACTCTGCTTTTCGATGGTTTATTCGTCGTCGCATGGTGAACATCGAAATGGTGCGATCCAGGCCCGTCGAAATTCAGCGTGCGGTATTTTCCAATCTGCTCAACGCTGGGCGAAATACGTCTTTTGGCCGGCAGCACGATCTTGACTCCGTAAAGAACCTGCGGGATTTTCAGCGACGTGTTCCCATTCGATCGTACGATGAAATCAAACCTTGGATTGATCGGGCGAGGGATGGAGAATCTGACGTTCTGTGGCCGGGGACGACGAAGTGGTTTGCCAAAAGTTCAGGAACGACAGCGGAGCGAAGCAAGTTTCTTCCGGTCACACGCAGTGCGCTGTACGGATGTCATTTTAAAGGAGGCCAGGACCTGCTGGCTTTGTTCAGTGACCAACGGCGGCAATCAAAGCTATATGGAGGCAAACATTTGGTTTTGGGCGGGTCTTCCTCTTTGACGGAAATGGGGGGGCTCGGGTATACGGGTGATTTGAGCGCCATCATCGTTGAGAATTTACCTTTCTGGGTCGAGTCCCGCCGCACCCCGCATCGCGAGATCGCCTTGATGGCGGAGTGGGAGCAAAAAGTGGATGCCATGGCGCGCGCTACGATCAAAGAGGATGTGCGAATATTGACTGGAATCCCGAGCTGGATGTTGGTCATTGTCAAGCGCGTTCTGGAGCTATCGGGGGCGTCAACCTTGGGTGAAGTATGGCCCAATTTGCAATTGTTCATGCATGGCGGAGTGAGTTTTTCGCCTTATCGGTCAGAATTTGAATCGCTCATCGGTAGCACCAAGTATCCCTTTGATTATTTGGAAACCCACAATGCATCGGAAGGTCTTTTTGGTCTTCAAGACCGATTGGGAGAAAATGACCTGCTGCTCATGCTGGACTATGGCATTTATTTTGAGTTTGTTCCAATGTCCGAATGGGGGAGTCAGAATCCCGTCTCCTTGGAGTTGAGGGAATTGGAGGTAGGAGCGGAATACGCCTTGGTCATTACAACCTCTGCGGGGCTTTGGCGCTATGCATTGGGTGATGTTGTACGCGTGACCGAATTGCACCCATTTCGGATGCAGGTGTCGGGGCGAGTCAATGCCTACCTCAATGCCTTTGGTGAGGAATTGATGGGGCATCAGGCAGAAAAGGCCATGGCAGAAGCTTGCACACTCACCGGGGCGATGGTTCGTGATTATACTGCGGCACCGGTGTATATGCGATCCAACAGAACGGGCGGTCATGAATGGCTGATTGAGTTTGTGAAAAATCCCCAGACCAGCATGCTGGAATTCATGGCTTTTTTGGACGCCTCCTTGATTCGCCAGAATTCGGATTATGCCGCAAAAAGAACCGGTGGATTGGCCATTGAACACCCTGTTGGTCGGGTTCTCGAGCCGGGGACATTTGACGCTTGGCTCAAATCGCAAGGAAAATTAGGGGGGCAGCATAAGATTCCAAGACTCTCCAATGAACGCCAATTGGTGGAGCAGATTCTGCTGCTGATTGGGCCGAAGGTCAAAAATCAAGCCCCCCCCGTTGTGACCAATTAACCGCGATTGACCCTTGATATGAAGCGATGGGCTCATCCACAGTATGCCGTGGAAGGTCTGTTGGGGAAGTGTGGAAAACCATTTTTTCAAAGCCTCTTTAAACGCCCTATTTTGCACGTTCATTGGACATCCAAATCATGCACGTAGCCATCGCGGGAAACATCGGTTCAGGTAAAACGACCTTGACAACATTGCTTGCCAAGCACTATCGTTATTCACCTCATTTTGAGCAGGTTGACGACAATCCCTACCTCAACGACTTCTACAAAGACATGCAACGTTGGTCCTTCAACTTGCAGGTTTTCTTCTTGCGTTCTCGATTTGCTCAACTGGCAGAATTGCAAGAAAGTGGTCAGAAGGTCATTCAGGATCGGACCATTTATGAAGACGCGCAGATTTTTGCGCCGAATTTGCACGCCATGGGACTGATGAGCACGCGGGATTTCAAGAACTACCAGGATCTCTTTGAGTTGATGGAGCGTTTCATTTCGCCACCCGATTTGATGATCTATTTGCGAGCTTCGGTGCCTCGGCTAGTCGAGAACATCCAAAAGCGCGGCCGAGACTATGAGGAAGCAATTCGGTTGGATTATCTCAATCGATTGAACGAGCGATATGAGGCTTGGATTAGCACTTACGCGCATGGCAAATTGTTGATCATTGACGTGGACAACAACCGCTTTCATGAGAACAAGGATGACTTGGGTGCGGTCATTGAAGCTGTGGACGCACAACTGCACGGCTTGTTCGTTTGAGGAGGAGGTAAAGCGCAGGGGCTCGTTAAAGAGCCTCACACATGGGAGCATCTTTAGTTGACATCACGGCATAAAAAAAGCGGACCATCAGGGTCCGCTTTTCTTTTGAATGCGTTTTTTGATTAATCGGCTGTAGCAACAGGCACCTCAACAACGAGGGTAGTTGGGGCAGCAGTCGTAGCATCTGAGTGCTCTTCTGCATTGAAACCATGCAAGATGGGAGCAATGACCAAACCGACCAAACACGTCAACTTGATGAGGATGTTCATAGACGGCCCGCTTGTGTCCTTGAAGGGATCTCCAACGGTGTCACCGGTGACAGCTGCTTTGTGCGCTTCAGATCCTTTGTAGGTCATCTCACCGTCGATTTCGACGCCGGCTTCGAATGACTTCTTGGCGTTGTCCCAAGCTCCTCCAGCATTGTTCTGGAAAATGGCCCACAACACACCGCTCACGGTCACTCCGGCCATATAGCCACCCAAAGTCTCAGCAGCCCATTTGCCGTCCATTCCGAACGCCAAAGGAAGCAATCCAATGATGAGTGGAGCGGCGATGGTCATCGCACCAGGAAGCATCATTTCGCGAAGCGCAGCTTGCGTTGAAATATCGACACACTTGTCATATTCCGGCTTGCCTGTTCCTTCCATGATGCCTGGAATCTCTTTGAATTGACGACGTACCTCCTTTACCATTTCCATGGCAGCTTCTCCTACAGAATTCATGGCCATGGCCGAGAATACTACGGGGATCATAGCGCCAATGAACAACGTCGCGAGGACGTTTGCCTTGAAAATGTTGATGCCATCAATGTCAGTGAACTCGACAAAGGCAGCAAACAAAGCAAGAGCGGTCAATGCGGCTGAGGCAATGGCAAAGCCTTTTCCAATCGCTGCAGTGGTATTTCCAACGGAGTCCAAGATGTCCGTTCGTTCACGCACCTCATCTGGCAATTCGCTCATTTCAGCAATACCGCCCGCGTTGTCGGCAATGGGACCAAAGGCATCGATGGCGAGCTGCATGGCAGTCGTTGCCATCATGGCACATGCTGCAATCGCTACACCATAAAAACCTGCGAATTCATACGCAGCGAAAATAGCAGCGGCAAACAACAAGATGGGACCGAAAGTGGACTTCATGCCCGTGGCCAATCCTGCAATGATGTTGGTCGCAGCTCCTGTCGATGACTTTTGAACGATGTCCAAGATCGGCTTCTTGCCCAATCCGGTGTAATACTCTGTCATGTAGCTGATGGCTGCACCCACGGTGAGACCGACCAATACTGCATAGAAGACATTGATGGAATCGAACGTACGATTCGCTTCACCGAAAAATTCCATGGTCAATTCACCAGGCAGCATCCATTCAATGAGGAAATAACAGGCAATCCCTGTCATAATGATGCTGCTCCAGTTGCCCATGTTCAACGCACGTTGAACTTGAGCTTCTTTCGCGCCATCCTTTACACGAATAAAGAGCGTTCCGAGAATTGAGAAAACGATTCCCAAAGCAGAAATGATCAAGGGCAACAAAATGGTAGACATGCCTCCGAAGTCATCTGTGAGGGAGCCTCCCATGTCCTTGATGACATAGTTTCCAAGGACCATGGCAGCCAGTACCGTTGCCACATAAGATCCAAACAAGTCAGCACCCATTCCAGCGACATCCCCTACGTTGTCTCCTACATTGTCCGCAATGGTGGCCGGGTTTCGAGGATCATCTTCAGGAATGCCAGCTTCTACTTTGCCTACGAGGTCAGCACCGACGTCAGCAGCTTTGGTGTATATACCGCCACCAACACGAGCAAATAAGGCGATGGATTCAGCGCCAAGAGAGAAGCCTGCGAGTGCTTCCAAAACTTCGGTCATTTCCGAGACCCCCTGCCATTCACCGCCGCTGAGCATGCCCAGCAACAGCATGAACAACATACTCAATCCAAATACTGCCAATCCAGCAACACCCAGTCCCATGACTGTTCCGCCTGTGAAGGACACCTTCAATGCGTGTGCGATGCCTGTTCGGGCCGCTTGCGTCGTTCGCACGTTTGCTTGTGTTGCAATCCGCATACCGATGTTTCCCGCGATTGCAGAAAAGATGGCACCGATCACAAATGCGACGACGATCCAATAAGGGGTGCTTTCAACAAAATGCGCAATAACGCCTAGCAAAGCTCCAGCGATCACAACGAAAACAGCGAGTACCCGGTACTCCGCTTTCAAAAAGGCCAAGGCGCCTTCATGGATGTGTTGAGCGATCTCCGCCATGCGCGGGGTGCCCGCGTCTTGTTTGCGCACCCAAGCTGCTTGGATAGCCATGTAAACCAATCCCAAAACGGCGATGGCTGGTACAGAATAAAGAATAATCTCCATATGGTTTGTCAGTTGGCATCCGATTCTTGGATGCAGTTAGATTTCAATTGAATTAAGCCACGTAGGCTACGCTTTTCACCGCCTCCATGATGTCTTTGACTTGAGGAAGTGCCTCTTCAATGAGCGTTGGCGAAAAAGCAAATGGGGTATCGGATTGGCACAGACGCACGATGGGCGCGTCGAGGAAGTCAAAAGCGTTGCGCTGCACGCGGTATGCCACTTCGCTGCTGATACTGGCCACCGGGAAGCTCTCCTCAACAATGACCAAACGGTTCGTTTTGCGAATGCTTTCGATGATGGTGTCCAAATCCAATGGACGAATGGTCACCAGGTCAATGATTTCAACTTCGATGCCTTCCTGTGCCAATTCATCCGCTGCAGCATGCACCGTTTTGAGGATCTTCCCGAAAGAAACAATGGTGCAGGCATCACCTGTTCGACGCACGTTGGCTTTGCCAATGGGCACGAGGTATTCACCTTCTGGAATGAGCCCCTTATCGCCGTACATCTGTTCACTCTCCATAATGAGCACGGGATCCTCGTCACGAATGGCTGACTTCAGCAATCCCTTGGCTTCATAAGGAGTAAAGGGTGTGACGACTTTCAATCCTGGAATGGACGCGTACATGGATTCAAACGACTGGCTATGGGTCGCCGCTAGTTGACCGGCAGTGCCATTGGGACCCCGAAAAACAATCGGTACATGGTACTGGCCTCCGCTCATCTGCAGCATTTTGGCTGCGTGATTGATGATTTGGTCAGCTGCCAGGATGGCGAAATTCCAAGTCATGAACTCAACGATCGGACGCAAGCCATTCATGGCAGCGCCGACAGCAATTCCGGAGAAACCGAGCTCTGCGATTGGCGTGTCAATGACACGCCGGGCGCCGAATTCTTCCAGCATACCCTTCGAAGCTTTGTAGGCACCGTTGTATTCGGCGACTTCCTCTCCCATCAAGAATACCCGCTCATCGCGGCGCATTTCTTCACTCATCGCCTCACGAACGGCCTCTCTAAATTGTACTTCGCGCATGAATCTGTCTTTTACAATAGGTCGGCAAAGATAAGTCAACTGCAAATGGAACAAAACAGGAATTTTCATTGTCGATTTTGAGGGATAATGAGGTGCTTGGAATCGCATGAATCAGCGCCTGAATTGCAGAAACGAAGGTCTTATGCATGCATAGCATAACCCGTCTGATTTTGCCCCGGTCGGCCTTACCTTCGCAACAAATTCGAGGAGATGAAAATTCTAGTTTGTATCAGCCAAGCTCCGGACACGACCAGTCGAATTGCTTTCACCGACGGAGGCAAAACATTCGACTCAACGGGAGTTCAATACATCGTCAACCCATACGATGAATGGTACGCTTTGGTGCGTGGCATTGAATTGAAAGAGGCGCATGGAGGCACCGTCACGACCATTACCGTGGGTGGCGCGGTCTGTGACCCGGTCATCCGCAAGGCATTGGCGATAGGCGCTGACGATGCCGTTCGAGTGGATGCTGAACCCACCGATGCGATGCAAACGGCCGAACTCATTGCTTCTTACGCAAAAAACCAAGCGTTTGATTTGATTTTATGTGGCAAAGAAACCATTGATCACAATGGCTCCTTGGTTCCGGCCATGGTGGCTGAAATGCTCGATTGGCCATTCATTGCTTTGGCGACACACCTGGAGGTGGAAGGCATTGAAGCTTCTTTGAAGCGCGAGTCCGCTGGAGGAACGGAACATGTCAAAGTCAACTTACCGCTTGTGTTGAGCGCATCGAAAGGCATGGCCGAACAGCGCATTCCCAACATGCGGGGCATCATGTCTGCTCGCTCAAAACCATTGAATGTGGAGCAAGGCGAGGCGGCAGCGATGTCATCAGTGCGCCAGTTTTCCTTGCCTCCAGAAAAAGGAGCCTGCAAAATCATTCCAGCAGACCAAGCGGAAGAACTCATTCGTTTGCTTCGTGAAGAAGCCAAAGCCATTTGATCATGTCAGTATTAGCAATAGTTTCCCTTAAAAATGGTCAACCCACCAAGGGAGGGTTGGAGGCTGCTTCGTACGCAGCGGCCTATGCACAAGCTCAAGGTGTTGAGGCGGTGGCTCTGGTAGCCGGTCCCATGCAGTCCGATGGGGGGCTGGGTGCAACTGGTATTGTGCGGGTTTTGCATTGCGCGACGGAACTCTCCGATAGCAGCCAATGGGCCCGTTTGGCGGATGCCGCTTCGAAAGAATGTGGGGCCAGCGGAGTCGTATTGACCCATGACCATACCGGTCGCGCGATTGGACCGCGTTTGGCGGTGCGCTTGCAGGCGGGCATGGTGAGTGGAGTTACAGAACTACCGAATGCCGGTGCTGTGCGAAAAAACGTTTTCTCAGGAAAGGCCATGGCCGATGTGGAAGTCTCATCCAATACGGTCGTGTATTCCGTGACGCCCAATGCTTTTGGCGTGCGGGACGGAGGCGGTACTGCTGAGGTTAGCGCATTTTCGGCAGAAGTCGGCGAGGCACGCGAGCGCGTGACGGGCTTTGACCCTGCTAGCGCTGATGGCCAAACGCCGCTTCCAGAAGCTGATTTGGTGGTGAGTGCCGGAAGAGGGCTGAAGGGGCCTGAAAATTGGGGAATCGTTGAAGATCTGGCCAAAGCACTCGGTGCGACAACCGCTTGTTCACGTCCGGTTTCAGACATTGGCTGGCGTCCTCACCATGAGCACGTGGGGCAGACGGGCATTACCATTCGACCCAATTTATACATCGCAGCGGGCATTTCAGGAGCGATTCAGCACCTGGCAGGAGTCAACCAATCCAAGGTGATCGTTGTGATCAACACGGACCCGGAAGCGCCGTTTTTCAAAGCTGCCGATTACGGAATCGTGGGCGATGCCTTTGAGGTCTTGCCCCGATTGACTGCTGCTGTCAAGGCATTGGATGCCTGATTCCTGAACCAAATTGCCATCGTAACTTTGCAACGAACGGAATCCAAGTAGATGAAGAAGGTTGAAATGGAAATCACGGACATTGCGCTGAGCGGATCTTCCTCCGGCGCTTACGCGATGGTCTTGGGTGAAGTGACGGGCAATCGCAAATTGCCCATTGTGATCGGTGGAGCAGAGGCCCAGGCCATTGCCATTGAGATGGAGAAGATGAAAGCTTCCCGTCCATTGACCCATGATTTGTTCAAGTCGGCCTTCACCGCGTTTGAGATCCGTGTGACAGAAGTCCTCATTTATAACATGGTGGAAGGCATCTTCTTTGCCAAGTTGATATGCGTGAATCATGCCAAAGAAGTTGAAATTGACTGCCGTCCCAGCGATGCCGTAGCCTTGGCTTATCGTTTCGGTTGTCCCATTCAGTGTTATGAATCGGTGTTGCAGACAGCGGGAATCAAAGCAGAAGAATTGGAAGAGTCAGAGGATGCCTTTGAGAATACGCAAGAAGAATTGATTGCCGAGCAGCCAAAAGCGCCTTCTTTGACGGAATTGGAAAATGAATTGGCTCAAGCCTTGGCTCGAGAAGACTACGAGAAAGCGTCGCAATTGAGGGATCAGATTGATCAATTGAAAAAAACGAACTGACAACAACATGGAATCCAATACCCCCGCGTTAGTGAGCATCATCATGGGCTCAGCCAGTGATCTCCCTGTGATGGAGAAAGCGGCGGCTGTTTTGGAAGAGTTGTCGGTGCCTTATGAGATGACGGTTGTTTCAGCCCACCGGACTCCGGAACGCATGATGGATCATGCGCAAAACGCCCGGTCTCGAGGCATTCGTGTAATCATAGCTGGCGCTGGCGGTGCCGCGCATTTGCCGGGCATGACCGCATCGGTGACTCCGCTCCCTGTGATTGGAGTGCCCATTCACAGCAGCAACTCCATCGATGGTTGGGATTCAGTGCTCAGTATTTTGCAAATGCCTTCCGGCGTTCCTGTGGCGACCGTTGCCTTGGACGGAGGACGCAATGCGGGGATCTTGGCCGCTCAGATTGTCAGTGTTGGGGATGAAGCCGCGATGGACCGGATGGCGGCCTTCAAAGAAGCACTGAAAGCGAAAGTAGAAGCGTCCATCGAACGGGTTGAAAATCACAGGCCACAAGCCTGAATATGGCACGTCACGAACACACTTCGTTTGATCCCGCGTCGTTGAATCCGGGTGACTTGCATGCCAAACTCCTGGGAGGCATTGCGCCGAGACCCATTGCGTTTGCGAGCACCATCGATGCCGATGGACGACCCAATTTGGCGCCGTTCAGTTATTTCAACGTTTTCTCTGCCCAACCACCGGTTGTCATTTTTTCGCCAGCTCGACGGTTGCGCGACAACACGACGAAACACACCTTGGATAACGTCAAGGAAGTGGCTGAAGTTGTCATCAATTTGGTTGATTTCGCCATGGTCCATCAGTGCTCGCTAGCGAGTTCAGATTTCCCCGAGGGAGTCAGTGAATTCGAGAAAACAGGACTCACGCCTGAGCCTTCCGATCTGATCAGGCCATTCCGTGTAGCAGAAAGCCCGGTGCAATTGGAGTGCAAAGTTTTGCGCGTTGACTCCTTGGGAGAACAAGGTGGAGCAGGACAGCTGGTCATTTGCGAAGTGCTTCGCATGCATTTCCGAAAAGACGTACTCAACGAAAAGGGCCATCCCGATCCACAGAAATTGGACTTGGTTGGGCGTTGCGGCGGGAGTTCGTACGTTCGCGCATCCGGTGACGCGTTGTTTGATTTGCCCAAACCGATTTCGGCCCCCGGAATTGGGGTGGATGCCTTGCCCAAGGAAGTGCGAGAAAGTTCGCTGCTAACAGGCAACAACTTGGCGCAATTGGGCGCCCTTGAGACGTGGCCGAATGAAACGGACGTCAACGATTTCAAATTATTGGAATTGTCCGACTTGTTCATCGAGCATGAAAACAACGGTGTAGAATTGGAGCGAGCCCTCCACCGCTATGCAGCGGAGCAAATCGACCAAGGGCATCCTGAAAGAGCCATCAAGGCGCTGCTAGCTTTTAATCCTGGTTGATAAGAATCGGTCGTTTTTTCTTGCGCTTTCTTGCGCAGTTTGACTTCGCATCGATACCTTCGCTACATGGGTTTTGAAATGAAAGGGAAGATTAAAAAAATCTTCGAACAACAAGATTTTCCAAGTGGCTTTTACAAGCGCGAATTTGTAATCACAACGGAAGAACAGTATCCGCAGGATGTCAAATTCACTACGGTCAAAGAACGAACGGAACAAATCGCCAATCTGAAAGAGGGTGATGCTGTTTTGGTGAAGTTTGATGTCCGGGGAAATGAATACAATGACAAGTTCTATGTCGACCTCAACGCGTGGCGTGTTGAATCTGGTGATTCCGCTGTTGCGGCTTCTCCAGATACCGCTGTTGCTGCGACACCGATGCCGGATGTGCCACCGATGCCCACTGCACCTGCAGCGGACGATGATGACCTCCCCTTTTGACCGAAGGTCTGGAGATGGTCAGGTGCTGGTTTAATGCAGAACTGAGTGTCTAGCTCCACTTCGAAAAACCTCCCTCAGTGGGGAAAGGAAGAGTTGCATACGGCGCGATTGGAAAATGGCTTTCGAATCATTTACAAAGAAGTCCCTCGTCCGGTCACCCACTGCGGTCTGGTGATCAATGCGGGTTCACGGGACGAAATCACACTTCAAGGCGAAGCCGGAGCAGCGCATTTCATTGAACACACGTTGTTCAAGGGAACGCAAAAACGCAAAGCATTTCACATCCTCAAC
>JAQCJQ010000105.1 GCA_027593035.1 Bacteroidota bacterium
AATTGTACAAAGACTCCATCCTGACCGTGAGCGTCCTCTTCAATGTCGGCCTCTTTTGGCTTGCCTTACGCACCGGTCATGAACGCTTGGCGCGTGGCATCATGCTCATCATTTTACTCTCTGTGCCGACCATCATTTGGATCCAGTCCCAATCCTTTTTGAGTGCATGAATCCAACGGAGACCAAACCAAAGCGCAAACTGTTTCTATTGGCTGGAGAAGCTTCTGGTGACCTCTATGGTGGGCAATTGGCCCAGGCGCTGCTAACACTGGACCCGGATCTGGAAATTCGTGGCTGGGGTGGTGAGGCCATGGAAGCTGCTGGCGTCCGCATCTCAACGCATTACAAAGATCTTGCGTTCATGGGGTTCTGGGAGGTTTTAAAAAACCTCGGTACCATTCGGCGCAATTTGAATCGGTGCACAGCGGAAATTCTCGCTTTTCAACCCGATGCGTTTGTCGGAATTGATTTTCCCGGCTTCAACCTCCGCGTTGCCGCCAACATGACGAAATCCGGCATCTTCACACACCATTACATCTCCCCATCGATTTGGGCATGGAATGCACGACGAATCCATCGCATCAAACGAAGCGTTCAACGCATGCATGTCGCCATGCCTTTTGAGCTAGCCGCTTATGAAGCCGTTGGCATGGATGCTCGATTTGTCGGACATCCCCTGATCTCATTATTGGAAGCAGCCCCCAAAGAAGACCTTGCGATTGATTCGTCACTTCCTATACTGGCCTTGCTCCCGGGATCGCGCACACAGGAACTCAAACACCTGCTTCCCGTCATGATCAAAACAGCCCAATCCTTGCCTCAATTTCAGGCGGTTATAGCCGGAGCACCTGGACAAGAACCGGCGGCCTACGCCCAGGCGATCGAGGCTGGAATCCCGGTTGTATTCAACAAAACAAGAACTATAATCTGTTGTTCTTCAGTTGGCTTGGTTACTTCACTTGAAGCTAGCTTGTTGGGGCTTCCTCAAATTATCTGCTATCGAACGAGCTCATTGACATATCGCATTGCTAAGCTTCTCGCCCAGGTTGCATGGATTGGTTTGCCCAACATTATCCTTGGCGGATTGGCCATTCCGGAACGCATTCAATCCGATTGCAACGCCAAGACGTTGCGCCAGGATGTGCTCTCCCTTCACGACGGAAAGGACTGGACCCCAACGGGTCGAACGCAGCAATCTCTAGCCGTGAAATTGAAAGCTTTGCTCGGATCGGAATCGGCCGCCTCCAACACTGCTGTGTCCATTATGGAGAGGCTTTAATGCGCGCATTTTCATTGATTTTACTGGTTGTTACGGGGCTCATGAAGACCGCTCAGAGCCAGGAATTTGTGCGCATCGGGCTGTCTGATTTTTCGAACGTCGAAGCGATCGATATTCGGACAATTTCCGGCGGCTTTCAATGGATCGATGCGGATGGATCAGTACTCGACACCTTGACCCAATCTGCACATCTGACCATTCGGAATGACCAGTGGAACTTGCCAAATCTGCCTTCGAAGCGCCATTTGATTCTTCAGCCCATCATTCCAGGGAGCGTGCTGAGCATTTATACGGCGCAAACGGGTTACCGACAAGTGCAAGGCGTCGTGCATTTGTTTGCTGACTCCAAGATTCGCTGCATTTTGGAAACACCCCTGGAATCGTATTTACCGGGCGTTTTGGTCGCAGAAGCTGGAAAGGGCCATGCCCACGCGTTTTATGAAACGCAAGCCATCGTTTGCCGCACCTATACCGTGCAAGCTATGGGCCGACATCTGCTTGACGGATTCGACCTTTGCAACGAAGTGCATTGCCAAGTTTTCCAGGGAATGAGTACGGTCAATGACACCATTCTATCCGCCGTAATGTCGACCCGGGATCTCATTTTGGTTGATCACAGCCGACGTCCGATCACCGCCGCATTCCACTCGAATTGCGGCGGGCACACGCAAGGTTCAGAAGCCGTTTGGCAGCATGCATTGCCCTATTTGGTGGGCGTTCCCGATTCGTTCTGTTTGACCTACCCGCACAGCCATTGGGAACAAGTGATTGGCGCGAATGCTTGGCGAAATTGGCTCCGCTCAAAAACGGGCGATTCCATACCTCCGAATCAATGGCTTCCGACGAAAAGGGAGTCCTTCCTCATGGATCAAGAGGATGCCATCCGAACCGCGCAAGCGCGGGAAGTGTTTGGCTTTCGTTCCGGCTTTTTCATCGCACTCGATGAAGGCGATTCGACTCGGATCATTGGGCGAGGATTTGGGCATGGCGTTGGTCTATGCCAAGAAGGGGCCATGGGAAGAGCTCGAGCGCAACATGACACGTGGGAAATCCTCTCCCATTACTACCGCAACGTCACGCTGACCACATGGCAAGATGCCAACGTGAATCGACCCTGAAAGTCAGAGTCCTTGAATCGAGAATTTCTTCGGATACTCGACTTTGTAAGAAAATGACAAGGTCTTTTGAGCGCTCGGCGCCAAGGTCACTTCCCAGGTCACCCAGCCCGTGGCTGGGTCAAGGTTGCCACCGTCTAAGTTCTCCACGATCACTTCAATGTCCGAGCTTCGCGAGAGCGGAATTCGGTCCATGACACGGATTTTTACCGGGCGGCTGTGCTGGTTCACCACGTCGATTTGAAAGGCTTGACCCGTCCGTTTTGTACCTCCTAAGGCCGAGCTTGAACAAAGCTCCATCAATCGTTTTCGGCTTGAACGCACGCGACCATCCTGGCCTAGTGGGATTTCAAGAGTGTCACCCGGCGCCGGCAAGGACATTTGGAAAACACCTCGGTACGCCCCTCCGGCAACCACTTGCACAGCTCCTGCCATCAATTGCACCTTGTTCCAATCCGCACTCGCCGCCAATTGAAACGATTCATCGGAATATTCCGGCAAAACCAAGTAAGTCAAGTCACTTTCCAAATTCAACGTCTCCAATGGGATGCGCTCAGGTGTGCCGTCGCCAGTAACTCGAACAGGCAGCAACGGTGTGAAGGCCAGACGTTGAATGGCCGCTCCATCCACCATGGGGACTGGCTGAAGATCGGCGTTAGCGAAATCAAAAGACCCTGCGTCGTCTGCTGCCAGCAAGGTTTTACTTGAGGCCCAATCATAGCCACTCTGGGATGACGCGGCTCGCACCAAGGACAATTCTAGCGGCAGTAAATTTGGTGGAGAAAGGGATTCCAACGGGTTTCCCGCCAAAAACTGAATCGGCAAGCCGTTCCAATCGGCCCCGGTGTTCTGCACGACATGGGCAAAACGCTTCAACTTCACGTCACCATCATCAGCTACTTCTGCATCGTAGGCTGCACGCCAAAAAGCCTCGTGCGCTACGTAAGCAATTTCAACCTTGCCCTGCGTGTGCTGCGTCCCCACCATGCGCAACGTGATTTGTCCCTCCTTCGCGTTCTGCACAGTCAAGACCTCCTGTCGTTCTTCAACAAGGGACATCAACTCCTCCTTCAAATCATTCAATTCCATGCGCAACTCCAACATCAAGTATTCCAATTCTTTGACCCGATCGCGCCAGAAATTCGCGAGATCAACCAAATCTTCAACCAACAGTGATTCCGTCCCCCCCACTTTTCGGTTGGCCTGAATCATCGCGAGCTCTTCTAAATACACCGCCAAAAGCGCATTTCGCATGGCCACGGTTCGTTCGGCAGATTCCAACGCTTCATCCAGTTGGCTCAGTTGTTCGACTGAGGATGCCTCCAAGGTGGGGTCCTTTGCGATTTGAAACGAATGACCTGAAAGCCCCCAACCGGAAGGGAGGACTGTTTGAATGCTCGCCACATCAATGCTTTTGGCGAGCCCGCCAATCGTCACGACCGCTCGGCCCGATTGATCCAAGGCGACATCGGCAGAACGCTGAATTAAGGCTCCAGACTCATAGACTGCCACGGACTCGATGTCCCATTGGCTGTATTGCGCATTGTCTGCGCCACTTTGAGCACTAGCCTGACCGAAAAAAAAGCAAGCGACGAGGGTCAACACGTGATATTTTCGAGATAAGAGGCTCATGCTATTTGATTTTCAAACGATTATGGAAGGCAAATTACGGTATCCTGCCAAACACCGTAGCCAGCCCAAAGTCCCTGTCCTCCTTCTATGTTGGAGACCATGTTGGCGGGAAGCGCAAAAGGACTTCCCTGACTCAAGATGAGATTTTCATAGCTGGCAATGGCATCAAAAACAGCCAAATCAATGGCGCACATTCGGACGACGACCGTATCAGAAGCCTTGAAATACCCGGATTCTGGATTGGAGAATTCATCGTCCCAAGCCATGCTACCTGGCGCGCTTCCTCGGAACGTTCCAAACTCGAAAGACAGTCCATTGAAAAACGCATCGTCGAACACACTGCCCAATGGAGCGACAAAGTCAGCGTCCTTCATCATACCCGCCAAAGGGTCCCACTCCGGACGAATGTTGATGCGCTTCGCAAACCAGCGATAGGCATTTCCCGGAGTGCCCGGGTCTGTGAACGAAGCAAAAAGCAAACCCAAGGTGTCATTCGTGCCTGGTGCAGACCATCGAATGCTGTCCAATGGAATGGCCGGAAGGATTTCCGTTACAGCATGCAACTCCTCTTCATCGATCAACACATCCAAAGCATACGAATTCCCTGCTTGCCCAAATGAAATCGCGTCAAATGAGGTGTAAACACAGAGATTCAATTCAGCGAGCAAGCCCGCAGGAAAGCCAAGAAGTTCCGCTGCTTGTTCTAGCGCTTCGGGAGACAGGTCCCCCGTGCACAATTCATCCAAGTCCACCGTTTGACCTTGAGAAGTCACTTGAACGACAGCGCCCGAAAGAAATGACTGCCCGATCGTACTCGCATCCACAGGATCAAAATAGCCCTGCGCACGACCGATAAAAACAATGGGAGGCGCACCCGTTTCAATTTTCCCTTCAACCACCAAAACAGATGCCGTCTCCGGCAGCTCCACTTCAATTTCTTGTTCACAACCCATCAAAGCCAGAACAAACAATAAGGCAACAAACACTTGCAAAGCGTGAAACAAATGGGTCCTTTTAAAAAGTCGAATCATGAACATGCCACAAAAATACATCGGATGTTGGGCGATGTTCGTTGAAAATTTGAAGATAAATCGCCAAATGAATGCAAAAGAACCGCGTGGATTAGACTTAGTAGGAAGTAGATTTGCTTTCTAGATTCACTCATGCTCAACCGACGACACTTACGCATCAAAATCCTGCACATTCTGTACGGGTTTTACCAAGACTCTGACGCAGACATTGTCCAGACGCGCAAGGCATTGAATCACTCCATCGGTAAAATGCAGGAGTTGTACCTCTTGCTGCTCATGATGATCGGTTCCATGCAGGGATTTGCCATTGACCGCATTGAAGCGGGTCGCAAGAAGCAACTACCCGCGCCAGAGGATTTGCATCCCAACACCAAATTCGTCACCAACAAACCGCTTCGTGCGCTAGCGAATAGCAAGGCGTTGGCTAAAGCGGCCAATGAGCTAGGAGTCGGCTGGGGTGACGATCAAGAAATGCTCCGAAAGATGTTTCGGAGTTTGCTCGAACAAGAAGAGTACATGGAGTACATGTCTTCCGAGGAGCGAGGTTTCAAGCACGATCGCGAGTACTTGATTCGGATGTTCCGCAAGCACATGATCACCAGCGAAGTTTTTCAAGAACGGCTGGAAGAACAAAGCATTTTCTGGAATGACGATTTGGACTTGGCGGCGTCCATGGCCATCAAGACCATCAAGACCATTCGTGAAACTGACGATGACATCGAATTGCTGCCTTTGTGGCGTCAAGATGATGATGACAAGGAGTTTTTTGAAACCCTCTTCGCTGAGTCATTGGCCCAAGCGGAAGCCAACGAAGCGCTCGTGACGGAAGCTGCGAAAAATTGGGAACTGGAGCGCATTGCCTTGATGGATCGCATTTTAATGAAAATGGCTTTGGCTGAAGCGAAGTGTTTTTCATCCATTCCACTGAAGGTGACTCTGAATGAATACATTGAGTTATCGAAGTACTACAGCACTCCAAAAAGCCACGGATTCATCAACGGCATCTTAGATCAGCTGTTCACGCAACTCAAAAAAGACGGAACCATCGTCAAGATTGGCCGTGGTTTGATTGAATGATGAGGCTCCTCAGCATTTTGACGCTGATCGCTTTCTCAGCAATCGCATGCGGAGATTCGAATCCTCAGCACATTTCGACGGACATGATTCACGTGCCTGCCACAGCGAGTGGGCACGAAAATTCGGCCCAATCCTTCCCTGAAATTCAATTTACCGATACGGTTGTAGACCTGGGTAACTTAGTGGAAGGCCAGAGTGCCCGCGCCATGTATGCCTTCCGAAATACTGGAAACGCGCCTTTGGTGATCGCTGATGTCTCCACTTCTTGTGGCTGTACCGTTGCACGGAATTGGCCGAGAGAACCCCTTCAACGAGGAGAAGAACGCTTCATTGAAGTGACCTTTGATAGCCGAAAACGCCCTGGAGCGAACGAAAAAAGCATTTTCGTCGTCACCAACGCCCATCCCTCCACCATCGAATTGAAATTGAAAGCCTGGGTCATTGGCCCCGAGTCAGACCCGGCTTCGATTCCCTCAACTGAAAACTAAGAATCCAATTCATGACTTTATTTTCCATTCTCCTTCAAGCCCAAGCAGAGGGCGGCATGAGCTTCTACCTCCTCATTGGCGGAATGTTCCTGATCATGTACTTTTTCATGATTCGTCCTCAAGTAAAAAAGCAGAAGGATTCCAAGAAATTCAGAGAAGGACTGTCCAAAGGCGACAAAGTGGTCACCATTGGCGGCATTCATGGTAAGGTCGTAGATATGAACGATCGCACCGTT
>JAQCJQ010000106.1 GCA_027593035.1 Bacteroidota bacterium
CATCGGAGTTGGAGGATGGCGAATACCTCTTTTGGGGACATGATGGCGCGGGATTGGAAGTCGTGACGAGCTATCCTTTCTTATCGAGCCGACTTGCGCGCACCTGGGCAGTGGAAGAAGTTGGTGATGCAGGGACGGTCAATCTCCAGTTTGCCGATGCCGGTGTATGCGAGTTGTTTGCGTCGGCTGCAATTGGTGTCATCGTGGACGATGTGGAAAATTTCGAAGTGGGCAGCGTTCCGGATTTTTATCCGCTCCAAAACAATGGGGAGTACTGGTCAGCAACGGTGGATTTGCCCGAGCACGGTGTCTTTACCCTTGGCTTTGAGCCTCAGATGAATGTCCAAGAGAGTTTCGTCGAAGCGGGATTCACGGTCTATCCCAATCCAGCGAATGAATCGTTGACCTTTCGCCTGGATCACATCAATCCACAAGGGGTGGTCTGGAATGTACTGGACGCCTCGGGTCGCTTGATGAAATCGGGAGACATGAACGGGAAATACCGAATGACCTGGGACGTATCGTCTTGGTCACCCGGTATTTACTTGGTGGAGTGGATGAAAGACGGGCAACGCCGAAGCGTTCCGGTCATGATCCAATAATCTGCAATCGACTTCAGCGAATCATGAGCTTTTGGCTCATGCCTCGCTCGTTCCGCACCACATACATTCCTGCTGCGAAATGGGAAACGTCTAGCCGGTGGTTTGCTCTCGGAGCCAAGTTCCATTGCGCGATGATCTGTCCGGAAGCCGTGAGGCACGTGTAATTTTGGACATCATCGGATTGATTGGTAACCCAGCAGTTACCAGTAGTCGGATTCGGGTAGAGTTGGAAAGAAGCCTCCAAGCCTTCAGATTCTGCAATGGATGTTGAAACGCCATTGAATCGATACCCCTGTCCTTCTTGTGGAACGTTGTCCAAGAAATCCCCACCGTAATACCAGCTATAAAAGTCTGTTTCCAAAGACCAGGATGGGGCTGTCGCATCGCCAGAGGCGGCATAAATATTGCCGATATAACTGTCGTAATCAAAATTGAAAATCATCCCCGAAGTGAAGGGATAGCCTTCTATGAGAGAGAAGATGTCTTCATTGGTGAGTGTCGTAGGTCCAAATCGGTATTCGATGACGCCCGTTGCTTCGTGCAACCAGACCTGCCAATTGAGTCGAATTGCTGACGTGCCCTCAACACTGATTTCCTCGTAAAGTCCGCAATTGTTCCATTCGATCTTGAAAACACGATTCGGTTCGTTGCCTTCAGTTTGGTAACGAATCGTACTCACATCCCCAGGGGCGGTATTCTCATCATTGGTGACGTCCATCACATCAACGCTGAGTGGCCAAAGGATGTTGACGGATCCCAACTCGTCCATGGCGTATAGCATTTCACCATAGCCGTCAATGCTCAGCTCAAAAGCTGAAACTTCCCCGATGGGAAAAATGAAGGGAAGTGGAATGCTCACGACCGGATCATCCCAACCCTCTTCGATGTCTAGGATGGTTGGGTTTTGCAATTCAACATAATACGCTGTGAAAACAGAGGCTGCATAGGGGAATTGAGCTTGGGCGGAAAGAAAACAAAAAACGGACAGCGTAGCTGTCATGAGGGCTCTTGTAGGGTAGTTCATGAATTTGTTTGATTAGAAATTCGGGCGCAATAGCGACTTGGAATAGTAGGTATCGATGACTTGAACAACCTCTTCGGGCGTGTCAACAACATGAAATAAATCGGGATCTGTGGCACCGATGGTTTGATAGCGCTCGAACAAGGTGTTTCTCATCCAGTCGACTAAGCCAGACCAAAAACTGGAATCAAACAAAATGATGGGAACGGGTTCTACTTTGGATGTTTGCACCAAGGTCAAGGCTTCAAACAATTCGTCCAACGTACCAAAGCCGCCCGGCATGACCACAAACCCCTGAGAGTACTTCACGAACATCACTTTCCGAACAAAGAAATAATCGAAGTCAATGCTCTTGTCCGGGTCGATGTATGGATTGTTGTGCTGCTCAAAAGGCAGTTCGATGTTCAGTCCAACTGAGGTTCCTCCAGCATCATGTGCGCCTCGGTTTCCGGCTTCCATCACACCTGGGCCACCACCGGTGATGATGCCATATCCACGCTCGCTCAATTGTCGAGCAACTTCTCTGGATTGGTTGTATACCACGGAGTCTTCGGCCATTCGGGCAGAGCCATAGATGCTGATGCAAGGTCCAATGCGCTGAAGGGTCTCGAATCCTTGCACGAACTCGCCCATGATCTTGAAGATGGACCAGCTGTCGTTGGTTTTGGACTCGTTCCAGTCCCTTTGTTTGTATGTCTTCTTCATGTTGTGAATGTTATAACGCAGCGGCGAGAGCTGCGTGTAAAAATGGTGCAGTTGCGCTCTCTTTGCAAATGGCGACCTCCTCGGGAGTGCCTGCGACAACAATTTCACCTCCCGATTCGCCTCCGTTGGGCCCGACGTCGATGAGGTGATCGGCGACCTTGAGCACGTCGATGTTGTGCTCAATCACCAAAACGGTATTGCCTTGATCCACCAATCGCTGGAGCACATCGATGAGCATCTGGATGTCTTGGAAATGCAGCCCCGTTGTGGGTTCGTCCAACAAATAAATGGTGTTTCCCGTGCTGACCCGTGCCAATTCGCTTGCCAATTTGACCCGCTGTGCTTCTCCGCCGGAGAGGATAGTGGATTGTTGTCCCAAGGTGATGTAACCCAATCCCACATCTTGCAATGTTTTGGTCAAGCGTTTGAGTTTGGGAATGGCATCGAAAAAAGCCACCGCGTCATGCACGGTCATGTCCAGAATGTCCGCAATGGATTTGCCGCGATAACGAACTTCGAGAGTTTCCCGATTGTAGCGTTTGCCCTTGCAGGTTTCGCAAACGACATGGACATCCGGTAAGAAGTTCATCTCGATGGTGCGCAATCCAGCGCCTTTGCATTCTTCGCAGCGTCCTCCTGGAACATTGAAGCTGAATCGCCCCGGTTTGTAACCGCGAATCGCTGCCTCCGGGAGCCGCGTGAACAACGTGCGGATTTCGTTGAACATCCCCGTATAGGTCGCGGGATTGGATCGGGGGGTTCGCCCAATGGGGCTTTGGTTGATGGCAATCACCTTGTCCATGTTGTCCAAGCCGGTGATCTTTCCATAGGGCAAGGGCACCTTGGTCTCTTCGTAGCAGTGGTTGTGCAAAATGGGGTACAAGGTCTGGTTGATCAGACTGCTTTTTCCGCTGCCGCTGACTCCGCTGACACAGGTCAAGGTGCCCAATGGAATCTTGAGCTTGACCGATTTGAGGTTGTGACCCGTGGCGCCGGTGAGTGTCAAGAATTTCCGATGGCCTTTGCGCCTTTTCTTGGGAATGGCTATGCGCAGGCGCTTTGTCAAGTACGCTGCTGTGGAGCTGTCGCCCTCCAAATGCGATTGCGGATTCCCTTGAGCGACAATCTGTCCCCCGTGAATGCCTGCACCGGGACCAATGTCGATGAGATGATCTGCGGCCAGCATCATCTCTTCATCGTGCTCCACGACCAAAACGGAGTTTCCCGCATCCCTCAAGGCTTGCAAGCTCCGGATCAATCGGGCGTTGTCCCGCTGGTGCAAGCCAATGCTCGGCTCATCCAAGATGTAGAGCACTTCCGTCAATTTGCTGCCAATTTGTGTCGCGAGTCGGATGCGCTGCGCTTCACCTCCGGAGAGGGTGCGTGCTGATCGGTCCAATGCGAGGTATTCCAACCCGACGTTGACGAGAAATCCCAGGCGACCCTTAATTTCTTTGAGAGGCTCCTTCAAGATGATCTCCTGTCGCTCGGATAATTGTGCATCCAAACCATCAAACCACAGGGAGAGCGTCTTCAAGTCCATGTGTCCCAACTCGGCAATGTTCTTGCCGGCGAGTTTGAACTGCAAACTGATGTCACTCAGCCGTGTGCCCTTGCATTGCGGACACGTCCGCTTTTTCATGAAACGCTGTGCCCATCGTTTAAGCGGAACGGAGTTTCCTTGTTCGGCGGCTTTTTCGATGGTCGCGATCACACCGTCCCAGCGCACATGGGTAGGCTTCAATCCTGCCCGACCTTCGAGCGTGACCAACGTGTCGGATCCATACAAAAGCTGTCCAATGATGGCGTCATTGAGGTCTTGAATCTTGGTTTTGAGCGTCAACCCTTCAACCTTGAGCATGGCCTCGATGATGTTGAGCGCGCGGGAGCTTTTGAGATCGCCGAGCGGCGGGATGCCACCAGCATGGATGCTCTTGGAATGGTCCGGTATGATCAGAGCGGCATCAGCCTCAGCGATTTGCCCGAGTCCATTGCAATGAGAACAGGCTCCGTACGGCGAATTGAATGAAAATAGATTCGGTTCTGGATCCGGATAAGCCAGGCCAGTAGTGGGGCACATCAAGTTGCGGCTGAAGTGACGCAATTCGACCCCGTCATGGGGCAATACACTCATGGATCCTTTGCCCATGGTCAAGGCCGTACGCACCGAACGAATAATCCGTGTTTCGTCTCCCAAAGTGACCGCAAGACGATCCACCACCAATTCGATGTCATGCACCTTGTATCGATCCACCCGATGTCCAGGTTCAAGTTCGACCAGCTCCCCATCGATGCGCGCGCGGACATAGCCCTGCTTCATCACTTGTTCAAACAATTCTCGGTAATGGCCCTTCCGTCCTTTGACCAGAGGAGCGAGGATGAGGATTTTTTGTCCGTGAAATGCTTCCAATAATTTGGAGACCATTTCCTCGTCAGAGAACCGCACCATGGGCTCATCCGTGTGCAAACTAAAGGCATCGGCTGCCCGCGCAAAGGCCAAACGCAAAAAGTCGTGCAACTCTGTGATGGTGCCCACCGTCGATCGCGGATTCTTGCTGATGGTCTTTTGTTCGATGCTGATGACGGGACTCAATCCCGTGATTTGATCCACATCGGGCCGCTCCAGTCCGCCCATAAATTGACGCACATACGCCGAAAAAGTTTCCAGATATCGGCGTTGGCCTTCCGCATAAATGGTGTCAAAAGCCAAGCTGGATTTGCCGCTTCCGCTGACCCCTGTGAGCACCACCAATTGATTCCGAGGAATCATGAGGTCAATGTTTTTTAAGTTGTGTTCTCGGGCTCCCCGGATGACAATTTGATCCTGGATGTCATCCCGTTCAGAGGGGATGGGGATGGGCGAGGAGGACTTCATGTTCAGGATGGCGCGTCACAATAAGCGAACAGCGCGACAGGGTCACGCATCGGGGGATGCGTCTAGTTTTCGAATGCGGAATCCAATGGCCGCCACAGCCAACGTCATCAGTGGACTGACCAAATTGAAAATACAATAAGGCAAGTACGTCCAGGTCGAAATCCCGAGGATTCCACTTTGCGCTACTCCACAGGTATTCCAAGGAATGAGGACACTGGTGACCGTTCCGGTATCTTCCAAAGTCCGGCTCAAATTTTCTGGAGCCAATCCCTGTTCTTCATAGGCATCTTTAAGCATGTTGCCCGGGATGACAATGGCGAGGTATTGATCGGATGTCAATACGTTGAAAGCAAGGCAAGTTCCGGTTGTTCGCGCGACCAATCCAAAGGTGGACTGAACGCCGTTCAAAAGCGTTTCAGTAATCCGGGCCAGCATGCCAGTCGCTTGCATCACCGCTCCAAAGGTCATCGCACAGAGAATCAACCAAACGGTATTGAGCATGCCCTTCATTCCTCCGGAGGTCAACAACTCATCGGCCATGGAATTACCGGTAACGATGGCGGTATCCAATGCCATGGATTGGATCGACGCTCTGAAAGCGGCGAAGGCATAGCTGCCTTCTTCTGCGGCCAATCCGGCAACACTCCGAATGGTTTCCGGTTGAAAAATGATGGCCGTCAAGGCACCGAGCAAGCAGCCAATGAACAGGGCAGGAGCGGCCGGTACTTTTTTGATGATCAAGGCAATCACGGCAAGAGGAGCAATGAAAAGGCCTCCATGGATGTTGAAACTATTTTCCACGGCTTCACCAAAGCCGTTGGTGAATTCCATTTCCAACGAATCGAGGCTCGCCCCACCGCCATATCCCGCGAAGAGAAAGACAACCAAGGCAATGCACAGACTCGGAATTGTGGTGATCATCATGTACCGAATGTGTGTGAACAAATCGGTTCCCGCGACCGCTGGAGCGATGTTGGTCGTGTCGCTCAAGGGGGACATCTTGTCGCCGAAATAGGCGCCGGAAATGATGGCTCCGGCCACCCATCCCGGATGCAGTCCCAAAGCGGTTCCAATGCCAATCAAGGCGACCCCAACGGTACCGACGGTGCCCCAGGAACTCCCTGTTGCGAGCGATAGGACGGCACAAATCACACAGGCCGCAAACAAGAATATTTCAGGGCTCAAGATCTGCAGACCATAATGGATGAAAGCGGGGATGATCCCGGCCATGAGCCAAGTGCCACTCAAAGCGCCAATCATCAGCAGGATGAGCATCGCTTCGGATGTCTGTGCGATTGAATTCCCGATGGCCTCTCGGATGGTGGACCATTGAACGCCTTTGGCCATTCCAATCCCTCCAGCCACAAAGGCCGCCAAGAGCATGGCAATCTGATTGGCACCGTATGAACTGTCTTCACCAAAAGCCACAACGTCTGCGGCGAGCAATCCGATCAAGAGAACCACCGGCACGAGTGCCAGTAGCAGAGACATCGAAGACTTTTGATTGGCAGACACCATGGAATTAGCTATTGGTTTTGATGTCTTCCTCTGATGCTTCTCCCCCGGGGTTCAGTGCGGATTTTTCGACGCGAACCTTGGCGCCATCAATTTGAAGCAAAACGGTGCGATAGTTCATATC
>JAQCJQ010000107.1 GCA_027593035.1 Bacteroidota bacterium
TGTCTCCCTTGATGGGGCTCCCAAGGCTGGCGAGCGTGGCTCGGATTTGGTGGTGACGCCCCGTTTTGGGCTGCACCTCGACAAAGGTGTAATGGTCCGAACGCCCGACCGTGCGATAGGTCAATTCCGATTGTTTCTTGTTGGGACCGTCAAAGTCTGAAGCAAAACTCTTGTTGGTCTTGATGTTCTTCTCGAGAAAATTGATCACATGACCTTCAGCAGGACTGGGGCCAGGTCGGGTGACCGCCCAGTACGTTTTTTGCATTTCCCGCAGTCGAAACATGTTGGTGAGTCGGGACAAAGCTTTGGTCGTCCGTGCATAAAGAATGACTCCGCTCACGGGGCGATCCAATCGATGGACCGTTCCGATGAAGGCATCTCCCGGCTTGTTGTACTTGCGTTTCACATAATCTCCGACCACCTGGCAAAGCGTGATGTCTCCGCTGGCGTCGCTCTGGACGATGTCCGATGAACGCTTGTTGACGGCGATCAAGTGATTGTCCTCATACAAGACCTGCAGGTTGTCCACTGTGCTCATGACAATGGGGGCCTTGGGTTGGCTCGCCCACTGCGTGCCATCTTGAGAAGCGCTGGTCACATCCATGCTTCAGTACTGCTCGCTTTCGTTCGGGAAATCCCGGCTTCTCACGTCTTTGACGTAGTGTCCAATGGCTTCCTTCATTTGGTCTCCCATGTCGAGGTAACGCCGCAAAAAGCGCGGGCTAAACTCCTGGGTAATGCCCAACATATCGTGCAGGACCAAGACCTGGCCATCGCATGCGCCACCGGCGCCAATGCCAATGGTCGGGCAGTTGACTGCAGCACTCACTTCGCCGGCCAATCCCGCAGGGATTTTTTCAAATACAATGGAGAAACACCCGATGTCATCCAACAGCTTGGCGTCTTCGCGCAGCAGTTGAGCCTCCAGTTCTTCCTTCGCCCGGACGGTGTAAGTGCCGAATTTGTATATGGATTGCGGTGTCAGTCCCAAGTGGCCCATGACAGGAATTCCGGCACTCAAGATCCGTTCAATGCTTTCTCGGACTTCACGGCCACCTTCAAGCTTAACGGCGTGGGCACCGCTTTCTTTCATGATGCGGATGGCAGATTTCAGCGCCTCTTTGGAATTACCTTGGTAGGTGCCAAACGGCAAATCGACCACGACCAATGCCCGCTTTGCCGCACGCACCACGCTAGAAGCGTGATAAATCATGTGGTCGAGCGTGATGGGTAATGTGGTTTCGTGACCGGCCATTACGTTGGAAGCACTGTCTCCGACCAAAATGATGTCCACACCGGCCTGATCGACAATGGTGGCCATCGAATAGTCATACGCCGTGAGCATGGCAATGCGTTCGCCATTGGCTTTCATCTCAGCAAGAACCTGTGTGGTGATGCGTTTGGCTTGTTTGTGGACGGACATGAATAGAGCGCGTTAAATGGGATCAATGAGCGGTCAAATTTACCTCAGAAGATTGTGAACCTCACCCTGCAGAATCAGGAAGTCTGAATGTGTCGGAAGGTGAAGTTGATGCGGGGTTCGTCAGCGCGCTTTCTGCGTGGGACGCTGTGCTCAAAATCATCTTGCATCGACTCCATGATCAGCACGTCTCCATGCTGCAAGGGAACCGTCCATTTCTCGCCAGACGTGCGATGTCGAATCAAGAAATCCCGCGTGCCACCCAACGAAACACTTGCGATGCTTTGCGTGTCTATGGATTTTTCATTGTCACGGTGCCAACCCATGGCGTCCTGGCCATCCCGATAGAGGTTGGTCAATACGGCGTTGAAGGGTTTTTGGGGCAATGCATGCTGCTCAATGGTCTCCATCAGACGTGTCATGTCTGCCGAAAAAGGGGTGGCCGGCCAGTCGATGCTGGCATAACGATACGCGGGGCCCATCCAAGCCGTTAACCGGGGTTCGGGATGATTCTTCCCAAACATCCGAATCTCATTTTGACGCCAAGGCAGCGCATCGCGCCAATGTGCGCTCCGCTCCGTTTGGAGCAATCCCGAAAAAAGAAGGCAGCGGCTTTCGTTTTCCGCTAGGATGATGGCGGGCTTCATGCTTGCGAGACAACCAAAGCCATGTAGACGCCATAGGTTGCGACCAAGATGAGTCCTTTCCAGCGATGAACGAGCCGTCGATGCAACATCATGGGCAACATGATGGCGGCTACGGCGAGCATCCACCAGAAATCGTCTGAAATGGCGCGGGGGTCCACCGGCAAGCCCATGATGCTGGAGGAGATGCCCACGGCCAAGAAGATGTTGAAGATGTTGGAACCGATGAGGTTTCCGAGTACAATGTCGGATTCGCGTTTCAAGGCCGCTGCCACAGAGGCGACAAGCTCAGGAATGCTGGTGCCGAAAGCTACGGCTGTGAGGCCAATCACGTGGTCGGAAACCCCCGCTTGGAGAGCCAATTCGCGCGCACCTTCGATGAACCACTCTGACCCGAAGTAAAGCCCTGCGGATGAAACGCCGATTCCGGCGATGAGCCAAATAAGCGGCTTCTTCAAGGGAGGTTCAATGCCCAAATCGTATTCACCAGAGCCTTCTTCTTCCTGACTTTTCCGAGTTCTAAAATAGAACATGACAAGCATGACCACAGTCCCTGCACATAAAACGCCGCCCTCCCATTTTTCCAACGTGCCATCCCAAGCAAGCCCAGCAAATAAAAGGCTTGCAATCATCAAAACAGACCAGTCAGACCGGATGATGGACCGGGTGACGACTACGGGACTCACGAGAGCTGCGATGCCTAGAATCAGGGCGATATTCGCGATGTTGGATCCAATGACATTGCCGATGGCAATCCCGGGATTGCCCTCCAAAGCCGCCCGCACAGAAGCGATGACTTCGGGTGCCGATGTGCCGATGGAAACGATGGTTAAGCCGACGATGACGGGAGGGATGGAGGCGCGAATCGCCAGACTCGATGCACAACGAACGAGCCAGTCACCACTGACTACAAGCACCGCGATGCCCAAGATCAAGAGCAGTAAACTCATGCGGTATCGGGCGTGTCTTTTGGAGGGATTGGACCTGCGGTTGAGCCGGCGTCTTCCTGCACGTTCGTGGCCTTCTGAGGCTTCTTGCTCATGGGGTCTGCCGCGTCGCGGACCTTGTTGACCTCATTTCGGATTCCATCGGTTCCACTCAGGATCTCCCGTTGAATCTCATCGGTAGCTTGCCGAAACTGCCTCACGGTCGATCCCATGGTTCGGGCCATGGAGGGAATCCCCTTGGCGCCAAACAACAGCAAGTAAATCAAAAAGATAAAAGCAATTTCTGTCGCCCCCATGCTGCAAATTTAGGTCAGGGATGCCAGGAATCTGTTGGTAGAAATCAAGCTTTAAGAAGGAAGGGGCTCTTCTCGGAATCATGGGATGATCTGGAGGGTGAGGTGTTAAAACAAATAACTGCACATAAAAAGCGATTCAGGTTGCTCTAGTTTTGAGTATGCGAAGAAATCACATTTTGAAGAACATGATCCGAGGTTGGAAATTGACGCTCTTGATTGTTTTGCTTTGCCCATGGCCATTGCTTGGTCAAGAGCCCTTCATGCATCTTGATTCGGATGGCTACTTTCAGCAGACGGTGGATCATGTGATTGACGCGCAGCTCTTGGATGTCCGGCATGAACTGCATGGAAACATCACGACATCGTACCAGAACAACAGTCCCGACACCTTGGAATTCATTTGGATACACTTGTGGCCAAATGCGTACGAAAGTGGGGAGTCGGCCTTGGCTAAACAGGAATTTCGGAATGGAAATTTGTTCATGTTTTGGGCCATGCAACGGGATTTGGGCGGGATTGATTCGCTGTCCTTTCGAATCAATGGCAACGCAGCGTCATGGGAGTTTCATCCAGAGCATCGCGATATCGCCCGACTGGATCTTCCAGAACCCTTGCCTCCAGGAGGAGATGTTCAGTATGCAACGCCGTTTCGTCTGCGCATTCCATCGGGACAGATTAGCCGTCTAGGCCATATTGGAGAATCCTATCAGATGACCCAATGGTATCCCAAGCCGGCTGTATATGATCAGGCTGGCTGGCATGAAATGCCGTACCTCAATCAAGGAGAGTTTTACTCGGAATATGGTTCGTTCGATGTGTCCATCACGTTGCCTTCGAATTATGTCGTTGGAGCCACGGGCGATATGGATCCTCATCAGGCAGACAATGCGGCTGAATTGAGTTTCATGGATTCCTTGGCACTGGAAACCCAACGGAACTTGAATGAAGCTTTTTTTGAATCGGATTCTATTGCCGAGGAAAAAGATGAATTCCCCCTTTCGTCCACGCGCTTGAAGACCTTGCGATTCCAGCAACAGAACGTGCATGATTTTGCGTGGTTCGCTGACAAGCGTTGGATGGTGTTGAAGGGATCCGTTGAGTTGCCCAATAGCAAGCGTCAAGTCACCACGTGGGCCATGTTCACACCGAATCAGGCGGAATATTGGAAGGAGTCGCTGGAATACATTGCAGATGGAACCTACGCCTACTCCAAATGGAATGGGGATTATCCATACAACCACGTGACAGCCGTGGATGGAACGATCAGCGCAGGAGGAGGGATGGAGTACCCCAATGTGACGGTTATCGGCCGGGTGGGAAGTGACTTGAGCTTGGAAACGGTCATTGTTCATGAAGTCGGTCACAATTGGTTTTACGGAATCCTGGGGTCCAATGAGCGCACCCATGCGTGGATGGATGAAGGCATCAATTCCTTCAATGAAACCCGTTACTTCGTGGAGAAATATGGCGAGGATTTGGGGTTGGGCGGGTTGAAGAGCGAAATGACGCCGTTGATGCAAAAGTTGGGCCTCAGCAACTATTCGTATCAAAGCCAGGATCAATTGGCCTATTTAATCAGTGCGCGCATGCTCGGAGACCAGCCGATGCAATGCCACTCGGATGAATTCACTTCGATCAACTACGGTACAATCGTCTACAAGAAATCCGCAGCGGCCTTTGAGTATCTGCGTCAAGCCATCGGAACCGAAGTCTTTGATGCTGGAATGCAGGCGTATTTCGAAGCGTGGAAGTTCAAACATCCCGGTCCACAGGATTTACGGGAGGTGCTGGAACAAGCTGCTGATGCCGACCTCTCGTGGTTTTTTGAGGATGTCATCCAGACCACGGAGGTCACCGACTATGCCTTGACAGGGCTGCGCCGTCCAAACGACGGGACAGCATCGCAGTGGCAGGCGACGGTCAAGAATCGAGGCGACGTCCCGGGACCGTTTTCGCTGTCGGGTCAAGTAGATGATACCACGTGGGTGGATTTGGGATGGCATGCGGGCGCAACGCACGGTCAGGCAAGGACCGTTACAATCCCGTCGTCAGACGATAAGGCAAGGCCGTTCAAACAGATCCGTTTGGATGCCTCCGAGTCCATGTTGGAATACGAGCGGCACAACAACAGCATGCGAACACGGGGCCTTCTGCGCAAGGTGGAACCGCTTTCCATCCGCATGCTTACACGACTGGATCGATCCGATCGGACCCAAGTCAATTGGTTGCCTGCTGTTGGATGGAATGCCCATGATGCCGCGACCCTTGGTGTTGTCTTGCACAATACGGTCTTACCGATGCGCGATTTCGAATGGATGGTGATGCCGATGTGGAGCACCGAACGGAACCAGCCAGTAGGCATGGCTCGGGTGGCTTACCACATGAACCAGTGGAGACTAGAGGGGCAATTGCGTCATTTCGGTGATGTGGGTTTGGAGGGGCACCATACGCGGGAGTACACCCGTTCGAATCTTCGGCTTACAGGAAATTTCAATCGCCATCCGTCACGTCCATTGTCGTCACAATTGAACCTCGATTGGATCGATGTGAGGTCAGCGTTTAGATATGATCCTGACGATCTCGATCCAGGATTTGCCCCAGAAAGCAGGGAGTTTCACCAAGCCATGCGATTGAATTATCGTGTGAATCAACAAAAGCCACGTGTGAAGCAAGTGTGGCAATTGCGTGCGTCAGCGGTCGGGGTAGCCCGACAAATGATGAACAGCGATTGGCTAGGTATTTACCAAACCCCAGGACTTTTTCCTGAAAAAGACGAGGCGTCCGTGACATTGGAAGGGCTTTGGGAGCGCAAACAAGTAGTTCGGGAAAACGGAAACAGCTGGAATTTCCGATTGTACGCGGGGGTTGTTCTCGGCGCCGAGGGGGTTTACACGTTGGCCAATATGGGCGTGACCGGATCACGGGATCCGCTCAAGGACCATTTGTTTTTCAATCGAGCAGAATCATCCCGATTCAATCACGTAGCCCATGAGCAAGGGGGCTTGACCCATTGGTGGAACGACGCGTTAAATCAGAATTACCGCTCCATGGCATCGGTTAAAGTCTCACGAGATCTGTTTGCCGGATTGAGTGCGTATGGAGGTGTCTTGCTTCTCAATGATTACGAGGTCTTCTCCACAGAAATTACCACAGGAATTGAATGGGATCTCAACATCCTGAAGATCCAAGTTCCATTGTATTCAATCAATGGCTTGGTGGATAGTTCGAATCAATTCACGCTCAAGGACTGGCCCGTGACATTGGTGTTTGACTTGGAAAGGTTGAGTCCCTATCGATTGATTCGAAATGGGAATGTCGGCATCGGCAGGTAAGAGCAATGAGTTGAACACAAAAAAGGCCACCCTTGCGGGTGGCCTTTTTCAATGGAAGTGTC
>JAQCJQ010000108.1 GCA_027593035.1 Bacteroidota bacterium
GGCGCAAAACCTCATTTCTACGATTGTCTTCCAGCCTTTGTATGACTCGACTAAGACGGCTGCACAGCAGATCCCGTCGCTCAACAGATTCCGCATCAAAGGGGAATTCCAAAGCCAAACGAGCAGTGAGATCAGTTTGAATTCGATGAACGTGCCAGAAGGGTCGGTCACGGTCACGGCCGGTGGAGTGCGTTTGATTGAAAACCAGGATTACACCGTGGATTATAACCTCGGAAGAGTCCGGATCATCAACGATGGACTTTTGGAATCGGGCAGGAACATCAAAGTCTCTTTGGAAAGCAATTCGCTCTTTAGCATCCAAACCAAAACCATGATGGGGACACGGTTTGATTATGTCGCAAGCGACAAATTCAATATCGGTGCGACCTTCCTCAACTTGCGCGAACGGCCGCTCACACAGAAAGTCAACATTGGCAATGAACCGGTCAACAACTCCATGGTGGGCTTGGATTTCGCTTGGCGGACAGAGAGTCAATTGCTGACGGATATGATCGATAAGTTGCCGTTTTATGAAACCTCAGCAAAATCGAGCATTGACATCAGCGCGGAGGCGGCTTATATGATTCCGGGCCATAGCCGGGCTATTGGATCGGATGGCAATGCGTATGTCGATGATTTCGAAGGAAGCCAATCCGCCATCGATATCCGATCGGTGAATCGCTGGTTCTTGGCATCCACGCCGAAACTGCAGCCGACGCTCTTCCCAGAAGGCAATCTCGAAGATAGCTTGGTTTACAACTACAACCGCGCCGCGTTGAGCTGGTACACGGTCGACCCTCAGTTCTTCCGTGGGTCGGGGTTGGAAGACGGACAGGTAACGGCAGAAATCAAGAGCGATCACCGGACGCGAGAAGTCTTGGAGGGGGAGGTGTTTCCAAACCGAGAATTGCCCACTGGAACGCCACCCAACATTCCGACGTTGGACTTGACCTTTCGCCCAGAACAAAGGGGGCAATACAATTATGAATTACCGGATGGTGCGGGAGGAATTTCGGCGGGTTTGACGCCAGAAGGAAGTTTGGCAGATCCGGGATCCCGATGGGGAGGAATCCAGAGGGCTTTGACGACGACGGATTTCGAAGCCGCGAACATTGAATATCTGCAGTTTTGGTTGATGGATCCGTTCAACGAGGATTCAGAGAACTTGACCGGAGGGGAGTTGTATTTCAATTTGGGCAACGTGTCGGAGGATGTGCTCAATGATAGCCAGCTCGGCTATGAGAACGGATTGCCCTCAGCCAACAACCCGGATTTGCCCACGCTAGACGGAGTCTGGGGAACGTATCCTGATCCTGCGACATTCAATGTGGTCAATGCCTTCGACAACACTTCAGGAGATTACCTCTTGCAAGACGTTGGTTTGGATGGACTGCCTGATAACCAGGAGCAGACGTTTTTTGGTGATTGGTTGAATGACCTGTCCAGTTGGTTGAATCCGGATGCCTACCAAGCCTATGCGGCCGATCCTTCGGCAGATAATTTCCGGTATTTCCGTGATCCCCAGGCACAATCCGACGAGGAGACGATTTTGGAGCGGTACGCACGATTCAATGGTTACGAGGGAAACAGCAACACCGCATCGCCCAACGGCTATCCCGTGACATCCACCACGATCCCCAATACCGAGGACATCAACCAGGACATCACCCTGTCTACCATTGAAAGCTATTTCCAGTACCGGGTTTCCATGAAGCCGCAGGACTTGGGCGAGGTCAACATTGGCAACAACTACATCACAGACACCTTTGAGGAGGTGAAGGAAACTGCAGATGGGCGAGAACGGACCATCCGGTGGTATCAATTCAAAATTCCCGTACGGGAATTTGAGAGCCGCGTAGGAGGCATCACGGATTTTCGATCCATTCGATTCATTCGGATGTTCATGAAAGGCTGGTCGGAACCGGTGACGCTGCGATTTGCTCGATTGGAGCTCATTCGAGGGGAATGGAGGCGTTACCTCAATTCCTTAGCCGGGCCACAGGAGGTGGAGCCGGACGATCCCGCGTCGACGTCCTTCAACATCAGCGCCGTCAACATTGAAGAAAATGGCAACCGTGAGCCCGTTCCCTATGTGACACCTCCGGGCATCATTCGTGAAATTGACGTGGGCACTGCCAACCAGCGGCGATTGAATGAGCAATCTCTAGAACTGGCAATCTGTGGATTGAAAGATGGTGATGCGCGCGGTGCGTATCGCAACATCAATTTCGACATGCGGATGTACAAGAAATTGCGGATGTACGTGCACGCAGAGGCGGGCCCGGATGGTACGTCATTGGAGGATGATGAGATGACGTGCTTTGTGCGCTTGGGCAATGATTTCGAATCGAATTACTACGAGTACGAAATTCCGCTGAAGGTGACGCCGTGGAATACGGGTGACGAAGATTTGATTTGGCCGGAAGCCAACAACATTGAAATTGAGTTCCGCAAATTGCAGAACCTCAAGGTGGCCCGTCCTGCGGGGTACCCTTTGTTCGATGAGTTCGAGACCATCGACCCGGATTTTGATGCCCGCATTGCGGTCAAAGGCAATCCCAACTTGGCCAATGTGGTGATGGTCATGGTCGGTGTGCGGAATCCAGATAAGGATGACAATGTATTTGATCCGGAAGACGATGGGTTGGATAAATGTGGTGTGATCTGGGTCAACGAAATGCGCTTGGCGGACTTCAACGAAACGGGCGGCTGGGCGGCCATTGCACAGATGAATGCTAAGCTGGCGGATTTGGGCAACGTCTCCATCGCAGCGAACATGTCGGTTCCCGGTTTTGGGGGGTTGGAACAACGGCTTCAAGACCGCCAGCGAGAGACGATTCAAGGAATCGATGCCTCCGGAACCATCCAGCTGGGCAAGTTGATGCCGAAAGCGTTGGGCATCACATTGCCGATGTACTTGGGATGGAGTGAACAAGTGAGCACTCCACAATACGACCCACTTTCTCCGGACATTGAGATGGCGACGCAGGAAGGCTTGTCAACGGAAAGGCAGGAACATGCCAAGAGTGTGAGTCGATTGCGTTCAGTCAACTTCTCCAACATCAAGATTGACCCGAAATTTGGTGAAGGCACGAGTCGAGACCGCAACCGTGGTGGCAGTGATGCAGGCGGTAGTGGTGGCATTGGGGAGGACCCCAAAGCAGGAAAGTCAGACGGCAAGGACGGTCCGGGGAGTGCCGGCGGTTCAGCTCGCGGTGGCGGATCCGCTCGAGGCGGAAGTGGTGTGGGATCGAACTTGGGCTTGATCAAGATGCTGCGTCCAGGCAATTTCACCGGAAACTTCAGCTACGTGGAGGCCTTCGAACGGGATGTCAATACCGAATTCCAATTGAATCGGGAATTCCGAGGGGGGTTGACATACAACTTCTCGCATTCGCCTAAGCAGTTCAAGCCTTTTAGCAAGGTTGGATTTTTGCGGAAGCATGACTTCATGAAGTGGTTGACGGAATTCAATTTCTACCTGGGCATCAAGCAGCTCACCGTGGGGTCGCAAATGAACCGGATTTACGAGACGAGCCGCGTTCGAAACAACACCGCTGCGTTGTTGGGGGTCGAAACCAACTTGCTCATCAACACGCAAGTCATGAAGACCTGGCAGTGGAATCGGAATTATGCACTGAAGTACGATTTGACAAAGGCGCTGAAGTTCGATTACAATGGAACGGCTCAGGCTTTGGTGGGAGAGCCGGCGGGTGTGATTGATCGCAGCGAAGCGGACCAGTATCAAGTGTACCGGGACTCGGTCGTTTCCAATCTGCTCAATGCGGGAGAAATCACGAACTACAATCACAATGTGACGGGAACGTATAAGTTGCCATTTGATAAGTTGCCGCTGGTCAACTTCATCACCAGCGACATCCGGTACCAGGGCACTTTCCGATGGGACCGGGCGCCATTCTCGCAAGATTCCATTGGCAACACCATCCAGAACTCGAGGAATATCAGCTTGAATGCACAAGCGAATTTCACGACCCTGTACAACAAGATTCCCGGTGTTAAGGACTTGTTGAATCCACCGAGAAAAGCGCCGCGTCGCCAAACGAACAATGAGAACCGGGATGGTTTTGGCAATCCTGAAGAGGAGGAGAAAGAAAAGCTTGAGTTGAATCCATTGGCAACGGTTGTGCGGCTCTTGGCCAGCATCCAGAATGTATCGGGAACCTTCTCACGGAATGAGGGTTTGCTACTTCCTGGATATGCTAGAAAAGCCCGTTATGCTGGGTTTGAGGGATTCCAAGATGAATTCTCACCCGCGTACGGCTTGTTCTTATTGGGCCATCAAAACACCAATTTATTGGGAGATCAGGTGGATGACTTTGCCGTGACAGCGGCGACAAACGGATGGCTCGAAACACAACCCTACCAGAATCAGCAGTACACGGAAACGTTCCAAGAAACGTTCAATGTGCGGGCGAATTTGGAGCCGATCAAGCACTTCAAAATCGAGTTGACCGCGAATCGCACGGAATCCAAAAACTACACCAGTTTCTTCCGCTTTGATGAAGACCTGGATGAGTTTGTCTACGAATCGCCGAATGAAACGGGGCAGTTTTCGGCAACGGTCCTGAGTTGGAAGACCGCCTTTGTGGAGGACGACATCGAAGACCAGTTCAACTCCGATTTATGGGACAACTTCTTGCTAGGGCGTCTGGAGATTTCTCAGCGTCTCAACGAAGCGAGTCACAATGATGAGACACCCGCAGAGACGGGGTACTATTACGGCTGGGGCGCAACGAGTCAAGATGTCACGATTCCGGCATTCATTGCCGCTTATCTGGGGGTCGACACCAAAGACGTGCCGTTGGATGTGTTTGACACGCCGGTAGCTCCCAACTGGCGCGTAACCTACGACGGATTGACCAAGTCGGATTTCTTCAAGCAGTACTTCAAGCGATTCAGTTTGAGCCACAGCTACCGTTCTACCTTGACCACGAATTACGTGTCAAATTTGAATTACGAGGAGAATAGCCTGGGAAATCCAACGGCCATTGATCAAAGTGAATTTGGGAACTATGTCTCGGCACGGCAGTTCAATGTGGTCAGCATGAGCGAGCAACTTTCTCCGCTGCTTGGAGTCGATATGACCTTCAACACCGCCTCGGAGAGTGAACCGCTACTCAAGGTGGAGGTGAAACGTGATCGAAGCATCGCTTTTGGTTTGACCAATTATCAGATCACGGAAACGAAGAGCAATGCGCTCGTAGTCGGCATTGGATACAAGTTCAAGGATATACCAAACCCGTTCATGAAGACGTATGGCAAGCTCCCCGTGAAAATGTTGAAGGAGACCGACTTGGTCTTGCGTGCCGATTTGAATGTTCGGGACAATCGAACGATTATTCGCAAAATGGAGGAGCGTCAGAACCAGGTAACAGCCGGGCAAAACCTCATTTCGATTAAGTTTTCAGCAGATCTGGAGGTGTCCGATAAGATCACCATGCGCGCGTTTTATGACCACCAGATTACGGACCCTTATATATCGACTTCTTTTGCTACTTCGAACATCCGTTCGGGTGTAGCTTTGCGCTTCAATTTGAACCAATAAGCATCCTTTTTGACATGAACATTCCGGAAGATTTGCGCTACACCAAAGAACATGAGTGGGTGCGCTTGGAAGGCGATGTGGCCACCATTGGCATAACAGACTACGCACAGGGCGAGCTGGGAGACATTGTATTTGTGGAAGTGGATACCATCGGAGATACTGTCGCGGCAGAGGAGGTCTTTGGAACCATTGAAGCGGTGAAAACCGTGAGTGATATGTTTTCCCCTCTGGAAGGGGAGGTGCTCGAATTCAATGAAGGTCTTGAAGATGACCCGGAACTCGTCAATTCAGATCCTTACAATGCGGGTTGGATTGTGAAAATGAGGGTAGCCAATGTAGCGGACGTCGCGAGTTTGTTGTCGGCTTCGGATTACGCTGCATTGATCGGCTGATCGGGGCAATATGGCCCAGGATCTCAACGCTTCAGGTCTGGAACGTACGTTTCCTTGGAGGCATGCCCTGATTCCACTGCTGTGGTCTGTCTTAATTTTGGGGCTGCATGCCATTCCAGGGTCAGACCTTGAATTCCGCGATTGGACGGCGATGCTTCATGTGGATAAGGCCATACACGCTGCGATGTTTGGCGTGTTGTCCTGCAGTGTGTTCATTGCACTGGGCAAGTCAGGTAACATTCGGAAATACAAAGTCTTCACCATTTTTGGATTGGCTCTGTACGGCGTATCGCTGGAACTCGCTCAAGGCCTTTGGTTTGTTCAACGCGATGCCAGCGTTCTCGATATGATCGCGGATTTGACCGGTGTCTTGGCGGGCCGAATGGCTTTTCGGGTCATCTATGGTTGCTGGAACTGAAGACGATATACGTTAAGTTCGACTTTGGCTATCATCAATAAAGGATCTTGGCGTAATTTCGAACACCAATTGTGAACCCTATGCTCAGTCGGAAAACACCAGAAGCCAACCTCGAAAATAAGCGCACCGCGTGGCGTGCACTGGGATTTGTGGCGTCCTTATCCTTGTTGTTGAGCGCCTTGGCGTGGACATCATACGATGTCGCGATCTCCAGATCGTTGGATTTTGAAGCGGATTTATTGGAAGATGAGGAAATCCCCGTCAACATCGTCCAACCACCACCACCACCTCCCCCGCCTCAACAGACA